>NZ_RAWK01000175.1 GCF_003612165.1 Corallococcus aberystwythensis
ACCTGGGGGGCTTCCGGCACCGCCCTCCCGAAGAGCGCCACCCCGCCGATGAGGGTGAGGCCCACCAGCACGAAGCTGAAGAAGAGCGCGAGCCCCAGCGACATCACCCCGTGGCCCTCCGGGAAGCTGCGGCGCGGGTCGCCCTGGCCGTATTGCACCTGGATGCGGTCCCCTACGCGCAGCCGCTTCCACAGCTCCGAGGAGATGTGCCGCCGGTGCTCCTGGCGCGTGCCGCCCTCCGGCGTGAAGGCGTAGACGAGGATGTAGTCGCTGTCGTCCGAGGCGGCGAAGAACTCCTTCTTCACCACCGTCCCCTCCGCGTGCAGCCCCTCGCCCAGGAGCGCCATGTCCCGCCGGTATGACCCCCAGGTCAGCACCAGCAGGGACACCCCCAGCACCACGAACGTCGCTCCCAGCACCCGCGCCGCGAAGAGGGCCACGCCATGCCTCCTGCCCCCCCCTCTAAGCGGGCACCCGGCGACGCGAAACGGCAATGCCCTCCGCGTCCCGCCGTAGAGCCAGCGCGTGGGGCCCCGCCCTGGCATCGCGTCCGCCGAACCGCCATGCTCCCGCGCGTCCTTGCCGGAGGTCCGCACCGTGTCCCTGTTCGATGCCGTCGCCGCGGGTGACCGCGCCGCCCTTTGCGCCCAGCTCGACGCGGGCGCGGACCCCAACCCCTTCGACGCCGAAGGCCGCACCCCGCTGATGGCCGCCGCGCGCTCGGGCCAGGAGGACCTGGTGCGCGCGCTGCTGGAAGCCGGCGCGGACCCCACGCTGCCGGATGGCGTGGGCGAGACGCCCTTCGTCGCCGCCGCCGCCTACGGCCACGTCTCCGTCTGCGCGCTCCTGTCCCCGCACGCCACCGCCGACGAGAAGGACATGGCGCGCACGCTGCTCAAGAACCAGGGCATCGACGAGATTCCCGCCCGTCCCTCGCGCGCATCGGAGGTCGCTCCCGACGACTTCCGCCGCAAGCTCGCCTCCGCGGGCGCCTACGTCGCGGGCAAGCTGGGCGACGACGGCGCCACGAAGCGCCTGGAGCGCGTGCTGCGCTCGGAGGGCAACGCGCCCAAGGGGCCCTTCAAGGGCCGCAAGTAGCGAAAAGAGAAGGGCCCGGCCGCTCCCATTCCGGGGAGCCACCGGGCCCTCGTTACAGCCGGAACCGCGTTACTCCGGCTTGGCGTTCACCACGGGGCTGGGGCTCACGGTGCCGCCCTTGTTGGTCGTCTCCATGGAGTCCGCGACCAACTCCGTGATGTCCTTCACCTGGATCTGCTCACGGCCGGTGTCGTTCTTCGCGTCGTTGAGCATCGTGGAGCAGAACGGGCAGGCCACCGCGACGATGCCCTTGCCACCCTGTTCCTTGTAGTCGCCCACCATGCCCGGCTTCTTCTTGTCCGCGGCGTCGGGGAACGGCGTGGTCGGGTCCTCCGCGTGCTTGAGCGTGAGGGCCACCTCGTTCATGCGGTTGTGGTTGATGCGCGTGCCGATGTGCTCTTCCATCCACATCCGGCCGCCGCCGGCGCCGCAGCAGAAGCCTTCACGCTGGCTGCGCTGCATCTCCACCACTTCCAGGCCCGGGATGCTCTTGAGCACTTCACGGGGCGCGTCGTACACGCCGTTGTGCCGGCCCAGGTAGCAGGGGTCGTGGTAGGTGAGCTTCGTTCCGGCGTTCATCACCGAGGACAGCCGGATGCGCTTGTCCTTGAGCAGCTCGTTGATGAGCTGCGTGTGGTTGATGACGCGGTACTCGCCGCCGAACTCCGGGTACTCGTTCTTGATGGTGTTGAAGCAGTGCGGGCACTGCGTGATGACCGCCTTCACGCCCATCGCGTTCCAGGACTCGACGTTCGTCTTGGCCAGCGTCTGGTACAGGTACTCGTTGCCCATGCGGCGCGCGGAGTCGCCGTTGCACATCTCCTGCTTGGACAGCGTCGCGAAGGACACGCCCGCCTCGCGCATGATCTTCACCAGCGCGCGGCTCACCTTCTTCTGCTTGTCGTCGTAGCTGCCCGCGCAGCCCACGAAGAAGAGGTACTCGTACTCGCCGCCGTCGCCCCAGGTGGGCAGCGCCAGGTCCTCCGCCCACTCGTCGCGCCGGTCCTGGCCGATGCCCCAGGGGTTGCCCTGGCGCTCCATGCCCTCGAACACGCGCTGGATTTCCGGCGGGAACTCCGCCTTCACCTGCACCTGGTAGCGGCGCATGTCGATGAGGCGCGGGACGTTCTCGATGAACACCGGGCAGGCCTGCTCGCACCAGCCGCAGCTGGTGCACGCCCACACCGTCTCCGCCTTCAGCGCGCTGCCGACAATCTCAGGCAGGGGCTCCTTCAGGCCGTGGGGGCCGTAGCCCTCCTCTATCCACTTCTCGTTCTCCCACATCCAGTGCTTCAGGTCCTGGTTCACGCCCTTGTGCGTGAGCGGCTTGCCCGTGATGTACGTGGGACAGTGCGTCTGGCACCGGCCGCACTCCGTACACGAGTACAGGTCCAGGCCGTTCTTCCAGGTGAGGTCCTTCACCGTGGCGGCGCCGAACTCCTCCTTCTCCAGGTTGGGCGTGGGCAGCTTGCCGGTGGAGTGCGTGCGCTGGAAGAAGACGTTGGGCAGGCCCGTGATGATGTGGAAGTGCTTGCCCAGCGGCAGGAAGTTCAGGAACGCCAGGATGATGGTCAGGTGGATGAAGAAGCCCGCCACGCCCAGCACGTGCGCCGCCGTGGCGCCCAGGGGCATCATGGCCAGGCCCGTCAGGCTGGTGACCGGCTCCCACCACACCATCGCGGACGGCGCCGCCGGCACCTGCGTGGCGCCCATGGGCACCTGCTGCGCGGCGGCGTGCGCGGCCACCATGTGGCTGCCGCCGAACATGAACTCGGTGATCATCAGGCCCGCGATGAAGCCCAGGATGAGGTAGGCCTCCCAGGACTGGGACATGCGGTCCGGCTTCACCTTCCAGCGCGTCCAGACGAAGTACGCCACGCCCGCCAGCGCCAGCGCCGCCACGACGTCCTTCACCAGCAGGTAGACCTTGTAGAGCAGCAGCAGCGGCGGCGCGGCGTCCCACGCGGGGTGGGAGAGGTCCGTGAGCACGTCCAGCGCGGTGGCCGAAAAGCCCATCACGAACAGCATGACGGTGCGCACCGCCAGCACCATGAACGCCGCGTAGATGAAGATGTGGAACAGGCCCGGCGTGAACTCCTCCGGATCCACCATGCGCTTCTGGCCCAACCCGAAGCGCACCAGCTGCGCCACGCGGTAGGGGATGTGGTCCAGCCGGTTCTCCTTCTTCATCGCGAGCAGCACGCCCACGCGGCCGGACATCGTGATGACGAAGACGGAGACGAAGCCTGCCAGCAGCAGGCCGGTGATGATGGGGTTCATGGAACCTCGAGACCCTCTGGGGCCGCACGGAGGGCAACGCCGGGTTGCTGCGCTGCGGCAATTCGGGAGTGGTTATCAACCCTAGCAGGGGTGATTCGCGAATCAAGCACCCTGCGGAAGGCGTGTCCTGCAGCGGTCCCTGCACTGCTTCCAGACCGCCGGCTAGGCCGGTGCCCTTCTAGCCCCCATCCCAGGCCTTCCGTGCGGAAAACAGCCGCGCCTGGCGTGCTGGGCGGCAGGCGGCCGGGCGTGTCCCTCAGGACGCTTGGAGAACTTGGGGGGGCCAAGGGCTTTACAAATCCGGAGGAGGCTCCCAACATGTTCGTAAATCGGTCAAGATGAGCTTGTAAACGGGCCCGCATGGGGCGAGCCCGGTTGACCGACGCAGGGCGTCCAAGGGGAGGCGAGCCGTCAAAGGCCGTACACCCCGTGAATGGAGCGCCAAGGAGCCGGACATGAGCCACGACGAGAGCACGTACCTGGACGAGGGCCGCGAGGACCTGGAGCTGTCTGCGGAAGGCGAGTTCGGCCGGAAGCTCCCGGTGGAGCCCACCGACGACCGGCGCTGGGGCCACCTGGACGAGGAGTCCTGGGGCGGCTGGCATGTGGCGGAGTGAACCCGAGCCCCCGCGGCCGGTGGACTGCGCGGGGGCCCTTGTTGACACACGGCGACATCCGGGGGCGCGGCTGGCACTCCTGGAAGCTGATGCGGTGCGCTGGACGCGGTGCTCCCAGGCCTCCCGGCCGGGTCGAGCCCACGAAGCGCGGTCCCCGGAAATGACCGGTGCTGGACCGTCAAAAAGTAAATCCGTAAAGGGCTGAACGAATCTGCCGAAACGCGGGTGTCTGTGGGTGACGCAGGGCGTCCCGAGGCCCGCCGCGTGGGGCCTTTGCGCGGGGTGATCGCCGGCGTCGTCGCGCGGCGCGGGGCGCCGGGACGGTCAGGCCGGACACGTTGCTTTCACGACCGGAAACCCGACATCCTGCCGGGAACAGCGACAGGACTTCCGGGCGGACGCGGGCCAGCGCAGGGGCGTCCGGGGCCAGGGGGGCGTCGCGACGAAATGCGGCAGAGAGCGGGATGGGGCCACCCACCATGCGGGAGTGCGGATGAAGCAGACGGCCTGGGCAGTGGAGCGCGACGCGGAAGGCGGCCGCGAAGTGCTGCTGCTGGTGACCCTGGAGGCCGAAGCGGAGACGCCTCGGGCCCCGGTGGCGGTGAACCTGGTCATCGACCGCAGCGCGTCCATGCGGGGCGCGCCGCTGGCGGCGGCGGTGGAGGCGGCGCGAGCGCTGGTGGAGCGTGCGGGGCCCAAGGACTACGTGGGCCTGCTCACCTTCGACGCGGACGCGGAGCAGGTGCTGCCCGTGCGCGCCATGGAGCCGGGCGCGAAGGCGGCCTTCCTGAAGACGCTGTCCCGCCTGGAGTCCGGCGAGGGCACCGCGCTGCACGAGGCCGTGGAGCAGGGCGCGGAGGCCGTGCGGCGCGTGCTGGTGCCGGGCGCCCGGCCGCAGCTGCTCATGCTCACCGACGGCGAGCCCTCCGTGGGCCCCACCGCGCTGGGCGAGTTCAAGGTGCTGGGGCAGCGGGTGCACGACTCCGGCGTGGCGCTGCACGCGCTGGGACTGGGGCGGCACTACCTGCCGGAAATCCTGGAGGCCCTCACCGGCCCGTCCGGCACGGGCTTCACGCACGTGGACGACGCGGAGGGGCTGCCCCTGGCGGTGGGCGCGCTGGGCGCGGAGCTGTTCGGCGAGGTGGTGGCGGACGCGCGCGTGTACGTGCTGCCCACGGGCTTCGCGGACCTGCGCTGCCGCCACCGCTACCCGTCCCGCGTGGAGGGGGACGCGATGAGCGCCTCGCTGGGGGCCGTCTCGCACGCGTTCCCGCGCCGCGTCCTCTTCATGGGCGTGCTGGAGAAGGGCGACTGGAACCTCACCGTCACCGCCTCGTACACGGAGAACGGCGACACCCGGCGCATCTCCGTCCCGGTGACGCGCCTGTTGCCGGACAGCGACGAGGGCCGCTTCGTGCGCGCGGTGTCCGCGGAGCTGGACCTGGTCTCCTTCGAAGCCGCCGCCTGGAAGGCGCTCTCCCGCCGTCAGCAGGACGCGGCCGAGCGGGCGCTCGAGGGCGCGGACAAGGGGCTCTACAAGCTGGCCCGCCTGGGCTCCGCGGAGGTCCCCGCGCAGCGGCACGTGGACCGGCTGGCGGACCTGCGCCGGGCGGTGGAGCGCCGGGCGGCCCAGCCGTCCGCGCTGGGGGTGCGCCGGGCGCAGTCGGAGGTGTCGCGCATCACCATGAGCCGCATCGGGCCCGCGTTCCCGGCCGCGGTCCAGGGGGGCCCACCTCCGGCCCGTGCGGCCCTGCCCGCCGTGGCGAATGGCGGCCCGCCGAAGGCCGTGACCCTGGATGGCGCGGCGCTGCTGCCCTGGAAGACGGGCGGCGGCGAGTCCTCGTCGTAACCGCCTGGAGTCATTGACCGTACGGGAATGGCGCGGGGTCCGGGATGGCCCCTGACGCCGGGCGTGCGGGCGTGCGGAATGCCCGGCTGCCCGGAAGGTTGAGTGCACCCTGTGGGGACGCATCCCAGGTAGCACGGCGTTTCCAGGTGGATTAACGGGAGTCGCATGACGCATCCGTGGAGCAAGAGGTCTGGAATCCGGCTCGGTGGGCTGGGCGCGGTGGGCGCGTTGCTCTTGGCGACGATGGCCCAGGCCGCGCTGCCGTCCACCGCGGTGGGCAGCACCGCGCCGGACGAGGGCGACCCGCGCCTGGAGGGCGCGCTGCTCCTGGACGCCACGCAGGTGAAGGCGGGCGGCGACTTCCGCGTGGGCGTGCGCCTCAAGCTGGACCCGGAGTGGCACGTCTACTGGAAGAACCCGGGTGACTCCGGCCTGGCCACGGACGTGTCGTGGGACGTGCCGGGCGTCACGGTGGGGGACTTGCGCTGGCCCTTCCCCAGCACGTTCCGCACGCCGGACGGCTTCATCACCACGCACGGCTACCACGACGAGGTGCTGCTCTTCGCGCCCGCGCACGTGTCCGAGAAGGCCACGGGCACGCTGAACGTGGCGGCGGCGGTGGACGCGCTCGTGTGCAAGGTGCACTGCATCCCCGCGCAGCTGGTGCTGACGCGCACGCTGCCGGTGGGGCCGGAGACGGTGCTGGACCCGGAGTTCGCGCCCCTGTTCGACGCCTCCCAGGCCCAGGTGCCGGCGCCTGCCGGCGCGGAGGGCGCGCCGCGCGTGGCCCTGGCGCTGGATGGCACGTCGCTGACCGCGGGCAAGCCGTTCACCGGCACGCTCACTGTGACAACGGCGGATGGCAAGCCGTACGCGGGCAGCGTGGAGGATGACTTCTTCGTGCCCGGCCGCATCGCGGGCGTGGACACCGTGACGCTGAAGCGGAAGGGGCCGGGGACGTTCGCGCTGGAGGGCCAGGCGTCGTCGGTGGCGCCCAAGGGCGAGCCCCGGCTCACGGGCGCGCTGCGCCTGGGCACGAAGGCCACGGGCTTCACGGCGGTGGACGTGGACACGGCGCTCGCGCCGGTGGTGGCGGCGGCCGGGGCCGCGGCTCCGGCAGCGGACCCGCTGAAGGTTCCGTCGGTGAAGGACGCGGTGGGCAAGGTGAAGCCCGCGGAGGCGGCGGCGCCGGTGGCCTCGCCTGGGTCCGGCGAGTCGCCCCTGGGCCTGGGGGTCGCGCTCCTGTTCGCGTTCCTGGGTGGCGCGCTGCTCAACCTGATGCCGTGCGTGTTCCCGGTGCTGGCCCTCAAGGCGTACGGCTTCACGCGGATGGTGCAGGAGGAGAAGGGCAAGGTGGCACCGCACGCGGCGGCGTACGCGGGCGGCATCCTGGCGACGATGCTGCTGCTCGCGGGCGCGGTGCTGGCGGTGCGCGCGGGTGGCGCCAGCGTGGGCTGGGGCTTCCAGTTCCAGGAGCCACTCTTCGTGGCGGGGGTGAGCGCGGTGCTGGTGGCGTTCGCGCTCAACCTCTTCGGCGTCTACACGCTGGGCGCGGACGGCACGGCGCTGGCGGGCAAGGTGGACCAGAGCCACGGCCTGATGCGCAGCGCGGGTGAAGGCGTGCTCGCGGTGGTGCTGGCGACGCCGTGTTCGGCGCCGCTGTTGGGCACGGCGGTGGGCTTCGCGTTCGCGGCGGGCCCGGCCACGGTGGTGGCGGTGTTCGTGGCGCTGGGATTGGGTCTGGCGCTGCCCTTCTGCGTGCTGGTGCTGGTGCCGGGGCTGGCGAAGCGGCTGCCCAAGCCGGGCATGTGGATGGAGCGCGGCAAGCAGTTCCTGGGCTTCGCGCTCCTGGGCACCACGGTGTGGCTGGTGTGGGTGATGGGCGGGCTGGCCGGCGTGGATGGCATGGCGCGGCTGCTGGCGTTCCTCATCGCGGTGGGCCTGGTCACGTGGCTGTACGGCCAGTCGCAGGGGCTGGAGGGCGGGCGCCGGAGCGTGACGCTGGCGCTGGCGGTGCTCGTGCTGGTGGGGTCCGGCGTGGTGGCGCTGCGCTTCGAGGAGGCGCAGGCGTCCCTGGAGACGCGCGGCGCGGTGGCGGCGTCACATGGCGGCGCTCAGCCGTGGGACGAGGCGGCGGTGACGGCGGCGCTGGCGGCGGGGCAGCCGGTGTTCGTGGACTTCACGGCGGACTGGTGCCTCACGTGCAAGTTCAACGAGCGCACCGTGCTGTCGCGCGACGACGTGCGGCAGGCGTTCCTGAAGCACAACGTGGCCTTCTTCGTGGCGGACTGGACGCGGCGGGACGCGCGCATCACCACGAAGCTGGCGGAGCATGGCCGCGCGGGCGTGCCCATGTACCTGGTGTTGAGCCCGGGCCAGCCGGACAAGCCGGAGGTCCTCAACGAGCTGCTCACCGCGGACAGCGTCATCCAGGCGGTGCGGCGCGCGGCGGAGTGCGGGTCGCCGTTGAAGGGTGGCTCGGTGGTATGTGCCCGGCCTTGAGCTGGGATTGAAGTCCGGGTTGTGTTGTTCATTCGTTCGCGGCGTTCAATTCACTGGAGGTTCCGTCATGAAGCAGGTCTTCAAGGCTCTCGCTCTCACTGCGGCTTTCGTTTCCGCTCCCGTCTTCGCGGCTGACAGCGCGGAGGTGGGCAAGCCCGCTCCGGCGTTCACGCTGAAGGACGAGGCGGGCAAGGCCCACTCGCTGTCCGAGTACAAGGGCAAGGTCGTGGTGCTGGAGTGGACGAACCCGGAGTGCCCGTTCGTGAAGCGGCACTACGACGCCAAGACGATGCAGACCACGCAGAAGGGCTTCGACGCGAAGAAGGTGGTGTGGCTGACGGTGGACTCGTCCGCCACGCACGACGCGAAGACGGCGGCGGAGTGGAAGAAGAAGGAGGGCTTCAGCCAGCCGGTGCTGCTCGACACGGACGGCAAGGTGGGCAAGACCTACGCGGCGAAGACGACGCCGCACATGTACGTCATCGACGGTCAGGGCGTGGTCCGCTACGCCGGCGCCATTGACGACGACCCGCGCGGCAAGAACACCGCGAAGGTGAACTACGTGCAGACGGCGGTGGACGCGCTCCTCAACGGCAAGCAGGTCCCCACCGCGACCTCCGAGCCCTATGGCTGCTCCGTGAAGTACAAGAGCTGAGCCCCGGTTCGTCGTGAAGCTCAAAGGCCCGTGTCCCTGTGAAGGGACGCGGGCCTTCTTCATTCCGCGTCGCGGTGGGCGTAGTCCGGGCCCAGGCCTTCGATGCGGTAGGCGTTGCCGGGATAGGTTCGGTTGCGCGTCGTCTCCAGGGTCGACGGGTAGCGCTCCAGGGAGACGTGGCGTTTGACGTGCTTGCGCAGCTTGAGCGCGCCCCGGACCAGGCCGCCCACCCAGGCGGGTGGAGATTCGAACTGGATGGCGGGCAGCAGGCGCGGGGGCACCAGGCTCAAGCTGATGGGGGCCACCAGTGGGCGCAGCGGGCGTGGCACCCAGCCCGCGAGGATGTCCACGGTGGACCGGGCCACGCGGTGGCTGGCGGCATCGGGGACGAACTCGCGCGCTTCGTAGTCGCGGATGAAGGCGTCGTAGGCGGCCTTGTCCTCGGGGATGTCCTGGATGTTCATGCGACGGCCGATTTCGCACCAGTAATGGAACCAGGCCTCGCGCTCGTGCGCGGTGAAGGGGCGCCAGCCGTAGTCCTCCATCCACTGCATGGGGAAGTCGATGAACGTCCACAGCACGAAGAGGAAGTCCTCGTTCGGGATGCGGAAGAAGGAGTGGATGTGATTCATCTGCTCCAGGGACTGGCGTCCGGCCTCCACGTCCCAGCCGCACTGCATGAACCGCGCGATGAGCAGTCGTGTGTCGTCGTAGCGCTTCTGGCCGCGCTTGTTGAATTCACCCGTGCGGTCCAGCAGGCGCGAAACGGAGCGGCTGCCGTACGTGTGGAAGAGGGCGATCTCCGTGGACCGCACCATGTCGAACGGGAATTCGTAGTTGGTCAGCAGGTGCACGATGCGCTGACAGTCTCGCCGTGCGTCCAGGGAGGCGATCTCGCGGCGTACTTCTGGCAGGCGCGCTCGCCAGAAGGGCTTGCGGTAGACGGGGCCGGGCACCTGGGTGCCGGGTCGCTTCCCGCCGGCCGCGAAGGGGCAGCCCTTGGGGACGGCATCCTCTGAGGGACGGGCGTGGGCGGCCGGATCGGTCATGGCGGGAAGCTCCGTGCGGCGAGACGGCGAGCGATGCTAGCCCGGGCCGTGACGGCGCGCCGTGGCCCTGGCGGGCCGGTAGGCGGAGTGGCCTTGTCGGGGGCGGAGACGCGCCGGACCTTGTCCTGGAGGGCAGGACATCCAGAGAGGAGACGCGACCATGGCCAGCAACAAGGGGCCGCCGGTGAAGGGGCCCGAGCGCACGGACACACACAGCGCGGAGGAATTGGAGCGTGAAGCCCGGCACCAACGTCCCGGCACCGAGCGGGGCGATGTGACGGACGAAGACGTGGGCGAGGACCGCATCCTCCAGAAGGGCATTGGCGGCTACGGCGCGCAGAAGGGCACGGAGCCCGCGAGGGAAGCGCCGCCACTCAGCGACGACGGCGACCGGTAGCGCAGCCCGTTGCACGGCGGACGGGGCGGGCGAGACGCCAGGGGTCGGCTCCCCAAGGATGAGAAGGAGAGAATCCTGTGGGGACCCTCCGTCCGCGGAGGACCGGCGAACTGGTCCGACAGTCGGACCAGTTGAGTCCCCTGTTCGCGGCGGACCGCGCGAACTGGTCCGACAGTCGGACCAGTTGGGCTCCCGTCCGGCCGGAGGGGGCATGGCCATCCGAGGGCTTAGAGTGCCCCCATGGCCTCCGCCCGCCTCGTGCGTTCCTGCTGTGTCCTGGTGCTGCTGTTCCTCGCGATGCCAGGGGTGGCGCAGGAGGCGCCTGCCCCGGATGGGCGGGCGTGGCTCGCGGAGCACAACGCGGAAGCGGTGCGCGTGAACCAGACCGCGATGGGCATCCTGTTCGGCTGGGCGGTGCTGAACATTGGCACGGGCGTCGCAGGGCACTTCGCGAGTGAGGGCGAGACGCGAGCCTTCTTCCAGGCGAACGCGGCCTGGAACGTGGTGAACCTCGTCATCGCGGGGCTCGGCTACCACGGGCAGGCGACGGCGGACCCGGCGACGTGGGACCTGGCGCGCAGCCTGTCCGAAGGGCAGCGCATGGAGAAGCTGCTGCTCCTCAACGCGGGCCTGGACGTGGGCTACATCGCCTTCGGCGGCCTCCTGTGGGAGCGCGGGCTGCGCAAGGACTCGGAGCGCCTGCGGGGCTGGGGCAAGAGCGTGCTCATGCAGGGCGCGTTCCTGCTCGTGTTCGACGGTGTGCTGACGTTCCTCAACGCGAGGCTGAACGGGCAGCTTACGGCGCGGCTGGTGCCCGCGCCGGATGGGGTGGGCTTGATGCTGACGTGGCCGTGAGCCTCCCCGTCAGGCTCAGGCCGCCACCGGCTCACGGCGGTGACGGGCCCGGGCGGAGACGTCCTTGCGGCGGCCCTTGCGCAGCACGTCTAGGTGCACCTCATCCTCGTTGGCGAGCGCCATCAGCCGCTGCAGGTCGTCCACGCTGCTGACCGGGCGGCTGTTGATGCCGAGCAACAGGTCGTCCGGCTGAAGCCCGGCGTCGTCGGCGGGCGTGCCTTCCTGCACCTTCAGCACTCGCACGGCACGTGGCTGGCCGGTGTCCTTCGCGAGCGCGGGCTCCAGGTTCACCGCCGTGGCGGCGATGCCCAGGAACTTCCGGTCCACCCGGCCGCGCTGGATGAGCAGGCTGGCGACCCAAGCCGCCGTGGTGGCGCTCACCGCGAAGCCGATGCCCTGTGCGAACGGCAGCACCAGCGTGTTGAGCCCCACCACGCGCCCTCGCGTGTCCAGCAACGGCCCGCCGGAGTTGCCCGGGTTGATGGCCGCGTCCGTCTGGAGCATCCCCTCCAGGATGACGCCATCGGGCAGGGTGATGGAGCGGTTGATGGCGCTCACCACGCCCAGCGACACCGACTGCTCCAGACGGAAGGGATTGCCGATGGCCATCACCAGCTGCCCCACGCGCACCGTCTCCGGATCCGCGAGCGGCAGCGTGGGGAAGCCATCTCCCTCCGCGCGCACCACGGCGAGGTCCGTGGGAGCGTCCGCGCCCACCAGCGTGGCCCGGCGTTCCTCGCCGTTGTGAAGCTGCACGGTGAGGCGCTTCGGCGTGCGCATCACCACGTGACGGTTGGTGAGCACGTAGCCATCCGGCGTGAGGAACAGGCCGGTGCCGTGGCCGCGTGCGTGCTCCACACCGACCACCGCCGGGGCCGCGCCGGCCACGAGTCCTTCCAGGTCATCCGAGAGCTGCTGCAACAGTTTCATGGCCGGCTCCTTTCAAGAACGCTTGCCCACGGTGACGGGCACCTCGCGCAGCTCGCCCGCGCGCAACACCTTCGCCTGGATGGAGGTGCCCACCTTCTCGTCGCCCAGGTATCCCAGCAGGTCCTCCACGCCGTGCAGCGTCTGGCCGCCCAGGCTCACCAGCACGTCGCCCTGGAGCAGCCCGGCCTTCTGCGCGGGCCCCTCCGGATCCACCGAGAGCAGGATGAGCCCCGCCTTCGTGCCTTCGATTTCACGCGACAGGCGCACCGGGTAGGCGCCCACGCCCAGGTAGCCGCGGCGGATGCCGCCGTGCTCGCGCAACGAGTTCGCCACGCGCGTCAGCGTGCCTCCGGGGAGGATGACGGCGGCGGTGCGCGAGAAGGCCGCCGTGGGGATGCCCAGGAAGCGGCCCTGCGCGTCCACCAGCGCGCCGCCGGAGAATCCGGGGGGCAGGTCCGCGTCTGTCTCCAGGTAGCGGTCCACCTGGCCGCCCGCGTGCGTGCGCCAGTCGCCGCCGAACGCGCTGACGATGCCCAGCGTGGCCCGTGCCGTGCGTCCCGGCCGGCCGATGGCCAGCACGATGTGGCCCACCTTCACGTCATCGAGCGGCGCGGGGGCCAGTGCGGTGAGCCCGGTGGCGTCGGCCTTGAGGAGCGCGAGGTCGGTGCTCGGGTCGCGGCCGACGAGCTCGGCGGACACCGAGCGGCCGTCCGCGAGGCCCACCTGGATGGAGCCCTCGTGTTCGACGGCGTGGCTGGTGGTGAGGATGTGACCGTCGGTATCCCAGATGACTCCGCTGGCGCCCCGGCGACGGCGGGCCTCGACGCGGACGAGGGAGGGAGCGATGCGCTCGACGATGGTGGAGATGGACTGCGAGAGGGACTGGAGGGTGTCGGTGGACATGGCGTGTACCTTTCGAGCCTGAAACTAAAGGGCTCGAAATCGCGCCACATCGGCGGACCGGGCAGGACGGGGACCTACCCATTCGGGCAGGACCCTGGTGCTTCGGGCAGGCGGTTTTCAGCCCACCTTGCGGAAGCGCTCGTAGCGCTCTTCCAAATAGAGCTTCTTGGGCCGCAATTCCTTCGCGCGAGGCAACTGGAGCGCCTTGCCGACGAAGCCCTTCAGCGCGTGCTCCAGCGTGGGGCCGTCCTGGGTGGCGAGCAGGCTCGGCGCCAATTCGATGATGCCGTCTGGACGGAAGCCCATCAGGTTCGTGTCGAAGGCACCGTGGTGGAGCCGGCACAGGGCCAGGCCATTGGAGACCTCCGCGTGCCCTCGCTCGTCACGGTCGGGAAGGATGTGGGCACCGTCCAGCAGCTCCGTGCGAGGGAAGGCGCAGACGGCGCAGCGGTGCTCGTAGGCGCGCAGGACGTGCTGCCGGAAGGCGGCCTGATGCAGGCGCTTCTTGGCCTGCACCGTGGTGTAGCGCCGCTCCAGGGGCAGCAGCTTCGCGTCCGCCACGAAGCGCTGCTTCGCCATTTCGGGTTCGGACACCATGACGTGGAAGGAGTGCGAGGCGAGATCCACGTCGGAGATGTAGACGGGCCACAGCGGCCGGTAGAAGCCGGGCTCGATGCCGTAGAAGTAGATGAGCGGTGCGTCCAGTTGCTGCGCGCGCACGAGCCGGCGGTTGTCGCGGCCCTCTACATCCGTCCCCTGGAACTTGTAGAGGAAGGCTCCGTCCGAGGCGATGTTGTCATCGTCATACCGCGCCACCCGTGAGCCACGCGGCACGGTGGTCTTGATGGACAGCGCGGTCTCCTGCATCTGCCGGGGCCAGAAAATGCCGCGTGTCCGGTTCGCGAACAGGTGCTGCTCGCCATGGAACTGGAAGCCCTCCGCGATGAGCTCCCACGGCAGCACTTCGCCATACCGCTCCACCAACGCCTGCAAGGCATTGAAGGCCGCCAGCCGGATGGCCTGGTCGTTGTCGGAGGGCGTGGGCACGGGTCCACGACCAGGTTACCAGGCTCAGGCCCGGTCGAGCAGGGCGCCTCCCGGGCCGAAGCCCAGGGACAGGCACAGCACGCGGTGTCCCTTTACCTGGGGGGCCCGCCGTGCGGATTCGGCCGCCAGTTCCGCGTCGTTGAGCACGAGCACCGGCCCTCCCGTGTCCGGCAGGCCCGCGTGGGCGAGGATGTCCGGGACCAGGGAGGCCGTGCCCTCGAAGCCGTAGGTGCAGCCTCCGGGCAGCAGGTCCTCATCGAGGGGACACGGCAATGCCAGACACAGTGCGTCCGGAGGAACGCTGGCGTCCTCCGCGAGGAATGTCCGCAGCGCGCCCGCGATGAACGCCACCGTGTCCCGGATGTGATGGCCGTCCGCGGGACGCGGCTGCCCGATGAACAGCGGGGGCAGGGTGGCCAGGTCCCGTTCGAAGACGCGCGTGACCCCTGGGCGTGCGAGCTTGAGGCTCGTCTGGCCCACGTCCACGCAGAGGGGACTTCTTGCTCCCGTGGCTTCCAGCATGCGCAGCCCCGCGCGCACCGGAGCGAAGCGCGGGGACAACGCGATGTGCACCGGGCAGCGCAGCGACACCGTGGCTTCTCTCAGCGCGGCGGGAAAGCCGTCCAGCTCCGCCAGGCCTCCACTCAGGTACGCCGCATCCGGAGCGTGCTGCTTCACCAGCAGGAAGAGCGCCTCCGCCAGCGGCGGCATCACGCGGGCCGCGAGCGTGGCTCCGGGGACTCCCGCGCGCCGGTCGTCCTCCACCCATGGCGAACCTAACAGCTCCCACAGCTCACGCCCGAACACGGGCAGGTTCCACACCTCCAGCGGGGTGATGCCCTCGGGACGGTGCCTGCGGGGGTTCCACTTCAGGGGGCTCACGCCACGAGCCCGGCGATGCGCTCGGCGGCGGTCCTCGCACCATCGTGCGCACGGTAGGAGCGGGAGATCTCCGCCACGCGTTCACGCAGCTTCGATCCGGGCGCGAGCAGTTGCGCGATGGCCTCGCGGCAGGACTCCACCGTGAGGGTCCTCGGGTCCCTCGCGAGCCCTGCTCCGGCCTTCTCCAGGAAGTGCGCCTGCACGGGCTGATCGTTGCACACCGGCAGCAGCAGCATCGGCACGCCCGCTGTCATCGCCTCCATCACGGAGTTGGCACCCCCGTGCGAGACGAACGCCGCCGCTCGCTCCAGCACCTGCCGCTGCGGCGTGTAGCGCACCGCCACCACGTCACCGGGCAGCGTGCTCGGGAAGTCCGTGTCCGCCAGCTCTCCCGCGCACAACACCAGCGTCACCCCGAACGGCTTCGCGGCCTCCGCGATGAGGCGGAACAGCTCCGGCTGATACGAAATCTGACTGCCGAAGGACACGTACAGCACCGGCTTACCGCCCAGGCGTTCCCAGGGGAAGGGCACCTCGTCGCCTCGGGCTTCCGGCGGAATGGACGGCCCCACGAGCAGCGTGTCCGGGGGCACTCCCGCGTCCGGGCCCAGGAAGGACTCGGTGGCGAAGATGACGTTGAGCCGGGGCGACAGGCATTCGCACGTGCGGAAGCGCGCGTCGAAGCCGTGGCTGCGGAACAGGGCCTGCCGGTCGTCCTTCAGCGCTCGCACGTTGCGCAGCAGCGGGATGTCCGGCCGGGGCTCCAGCAGCGTCAGCGCGGAGGACACCCCCGCCCACGGGATGCCCTCCGTGTGTGCCGCGAGCACCGCCGCGTACTGCATTCCGTCCAATGCCATCACGTCGGGACGGAAGGCGCGCACCACTTCGCGCACGGGCTCCAGGAGCGCGGGGGCCGCGTCCAGCAGCAGGCCCCGGATCCACTTCCCCAGCGCCACGTCATCGAGCACCAGCTTCGCCAGCGCTTCGCCTCCCGTCTCGATGCCCGGGGGCGCGGCTTCGGCGTGCGGCAGGCGCAGCACCTCCACGCCCAGGGACTCCAGCTGCGGCGCGGGTTCAGGAATGCACAGCCATCCGACGGTGTGCCCCAGGCGGCGCAGCCACTGGGCCACGCCGACCATCGGGTTGAGGTGACCCTTCTCGGGGGAGGTGGCGATGAGGACTCGGGACATTCAGGGGAGCGCCTTGGTGTGGGCCTGGAGCATGGCCAGGGACACGAGGCGCATCAACAACCGATCCATCGGTCCGGCCTGCGCGTCGTCAGCCGGCATGTGGAAATAGCGCGTCAGCAATCCCAGCACCGCTTGCACGTCGATGACCTGGAGGGATTCCAGGCGCGCGGGAGAGAGCCAGTCGCGATACAGCTCCAGCCAGCGAGCCCGCACCGGGCTGGACAGGGCGGTGTGCCCGTACCGGGGCGTCTTGCGCGCGAGGCGGACCTCGTCCGGCACCAGCGACCGCACCGCGTGCCGGAACAGCCACTTGCCGAACCCGTCCCGCAGCAGCACGGACTCCGGCAGGGCCAGGGCCACCCGCGCGAAGCCTTCATCCAGGTAGGGTGTGCGGACCGTGAGCCCATGGGCCCGGGCACCCCTCAGCTCGGGCGGAAGGATGAGCTCGGTCAGCACCCACTTCGCGTACCGCAGCTCCTCGGACGGGAGCGCGGCGTCCGAGGGCAGATCCCACGGCGCGGCGAGCGAGGCAATCACGGTCCCCAGGTTGCCCACAGGGGGGGCGCGCGAGGCGTGATCGCGGTTCCCGCCCTCGGAAACAGTCCTCAAGTTGTCCACAGGTGGGGAGGCAGCACGAAGTCCCACGGCTTGATCGGAACGGTCTGATTCAGGCGTCGTGGATGGCTTTGATTCCTGATCGCCCACCCGCGCCCCATCCCGAGGCCTCCCCGAGTTGTCCACAGCCCCCCGTGCAGCTCCGGGGGCCCCTTCATGATCGCGCGAGCCGGCCGGGAACGACGCCCGCAAGTTATCCACAAGCGCCATGGCCTCGAATCCCAGGGCCCGCATGGCCAGCGTCCGGTCTTCATCCACACGCGCCTTCGCGGAGGGAATCGCGCCGGGAGTGCCCTGGAGCACTTCGTCCGCCCCCGCGCCGCTTAGCAGGACGGGGCCCGCGCCCTGCCGCCGGGCCTCCAGATAGAACGCGTAGCTGGCCACGGCCCGGGCGTTGAGGATGACCGTCTGGTTGGCGAGGACCGCGTGCTCGAACAGGTCCGGGAGCACGGCGTCCGGGATGAGCACGTCCACCAGCTCCGCGCCCGTCACCTTCGCCATCCGGCGCGCGTTGCCGCGTTCCACTTCGTCCGCGAAGTGCACGTCCATCGTCCACGCGCGCACCTGTCCCGGTGCATGCCGTGCGGTCATCGCGCACAGGGCCGCGCTGTCCACACCGCCGCTCAGGCTCACCTCGTGCGTGCCCGCTTCGACATGCGCTCGCACGGTGTCGGACCAGGCGGTCAGCAGCCACGCCGCGAGCCCTTCCTCATCCCGTGCCTCGGCCTCGCGGAGGACTCGCGGCAGCGCCACGCGGAGGGGCTCCGCCTTCGGCCACGGGCCTGCGTTGGACGCGCGGGCATGGAACAGCAGGTCGCTCACCGCCCGAGGAGACAGGCCGCGCGAGGGAGTCCTTCCCTGCGGTGACGCTTTGGGGGGCCGGGTCGGCATCGGGTCGGCATCATAGGGGCTGCCTCCGGTCGCATCAGGGAGAAGCTATCCTCCAGGGGCAGACGCTTCGCTTCACACGAACAGGGAAGGGCGGGACATGCAGGCGGATGCGGTGGATGGCGTGTTGCGGGAGCGCTTCGGACTGGAGTCCTTCCGGCCAGGGCAGCGCGAGGTGCTCACTGCGCTGCTCAAGCCCCAGGGCTCCGCGCTCGCGGTGTTCCCCACGGGCGGTGGCAAGTCGCTGTGCTACCAGCTCCCCGCGCTGCTGCTCGAAGGGCTCACGGTGGTGGTGTCACCGCTCATCGCGTTGATGAAGGACCAGATCGACGCGCTGGAACGGAAGGGCATCCGCGCCGCGCGGCTGGACTCGTCCCTGTCGCTGGAGGAGGCCCGCGAGGTGACGGAGTCCCTGCGCGACGGAACGCTGAAGCTGCTCTACGTGGCTCCGGAGCGCTTCAACAACGAGCGCTTCATGGGGCTCTTGAGCGAGCTGCAAATCTCCCTCTTCGCGGTGGACGAAGCGCACTGCGTCTCCGAGTGGGGACACAACTTCCGGCCGGACTACCTCAAGCTCGCGCAGGCGGCCCGCACGCTCCAGGCCGAGCGCATCCTGGCGCTCACCGCCACGGCCACGCCGCAGGTGGTGCACGACATCTGCGAAGGCTTCGGCATCCCGGAGTCGCACGCGGTCGTCACCGGCTTCTACCGGAACAACCTCACGCTGGAGACGACGCCCACGGGGGTGGAGGCGCGCGACGCCCTGCTGGTGGAGCGGCTCAAGTCGCGTCCGCCCGGCTCCACCATCGTCTACGTCACGCTGCAGAAGACCGCGGAGCGCGTGGCGGCGCTCCTGAGCGCGGAGGGCCTGCCCGCGAACGCCTACCACGCGGGCCTGGAAGCCGAGGACCGTGAGCGGGTGCAGGAGGCGTGGACCCACTCCGCGAAGGGCATCGTCGTGGCGACCATCGCGTTCGGGATGGGCATCGACAAGGCGGACGTGCGCGCCGTGTATCACTACAACCTGCCCAAGGGACTGGAGAGCTACAGCCAGGAGATCGGCCGCGCGGGCCGTGACGGCAAGCCCTCCGTGGTGGAGTTGCTCGCGTGCCCTGACGACGTGCCCACGCTGGAGAACTTCGCGCTCGGGGACACGCCGCTGCCGGAGGCGCTGTCGGCGCTGGTGAAGGAGTTGCTGTCCTCGGGCCCCGAGCTGCACCTGGACCTGTACGCGCTGGGCAACCGCCACGACCTGCGGCCCCTGGTGCTGCGCACGGCGCTGACGTACCTGGAGCTGGAGGGCGTGCTGCGCCAGGGCACGCCGTTCTACGCGGGCTACAAGGTGCAGCCGGCGGGCTCGGTGGATGCGCTCATCGGCCGGTTCCAGGGGGAGCGCGCGCGCTTCGTGAAGGACCTGTTCGCACACTCGAAGAAGGGCCGCACCTGGTACACGTTCGACGTCGCGGAAGTGGCGAAGGCGCTGGACCAGCCGCGCGACCGGGTGGTGAAGGCCATCGACTACTTCCAGGAGCAGGGCTACGCGGAGGTGCAGGTGTCCGAACCGCGCCAGCGCTACACGCGGCTGCGCGAGCGCGAGGACACCCAGGCGCTCGTGGCCCTGTTGCAGGAGCGCTTCCAGAAGCGAGAGGTCCAGGAGGTGTCGCGGGTGCGCGACGTGCTCCGGCTCGTCATGCACGACGGCTGCCAGAGCAACGCGCTGGTGGCCCACTTCGGTGAGCAGCGCGAGGCCCCGTGCGGCCACTGCACCTTCTGCCGCACGGGCGTGGCGCGCGTGCTGCCGCCGCCGCACCCCCGGCCGGACCTGCGCGAACAATTGGACGCGGCCACGTTCCGGCCGCTCGTCGCGAAGCACCCGGAGGCGCTGGGACATCCCAGGCAGGCGGCGCGCTTCCTCTGCGGCTTGAGCAGCCCCGCGCTCTCCAAGGCGAAGCTCACCGGGCACAAGCTCTTCGGCACCCTGGCCGAGTGGCCGTTCGCCCAGGTGCTGGCGTTCTGTGAGGCTCGCTAGCGGATCGCCGCCAACAGGCTCGGTGAGAAGGGCGGCAGGGGAGACTGGGCCTGCGCCCTGAACGTCTTGCTGGCGCCTTCCCGCAGTGAGTGACGGAAGGGGGGATGGGTGAGCGCCCAGAATCTCAGCTCGCGTCCGTAGGCCGTGTCGAGCCGCGCGGCCTTCTGTTCGTCGACACCCAGCGTGGTCGCGAGGTTCCTCAGGACGTCGGCTTCCGGAAGGCCGCTGAAGGTGGAGGTCACGGTGTCCGGAGCCTCCTCGCGGAGCGCCGCCCTGGATGACACCAGCGCCGGCATGTCCGGGAGCGGCTGCTCGAGACACGCCTTCGCGTTGACGAGGCCGGCGCCCCACGCGAGCTGGCTCTGGGGCCATGGCTCACAGGTGGCGCGGAGCACGTGGCGGAAGACCTGCGCGAGCGTTGCTCCTCCCTGGTACCGCGCGAGCAGGTGGTCCCGGCCGTGGTGCGCCAGCCAGAGCGCCGCGACTCCCGCGACGGTGGCCGTCGCGAACGAGGTGCCGCTGCTCTGCTCGACCTTGTCGCCGGGCTGCGCCGTCCAGACCTTCTCGCCCGGACCGGTGGCGTCCACCGCCTTGCCCCAGGCAGAGAAGGCCCAGGGCTCCGCGCTCGCGTTGCACGCGGCCATCGTGACGACCTCGTCGTACGCGCCGGGCCAGACGACGATGGGGCCCGTGTAGTTGCCCGCGGCGGCGATGACGATGATGTTCTCGCGCACCGCCTGCTGGATGACCCGGTGCAGCCCCGCGTTGGGCAGCCACCCGAGGCTGATGCTGATGACGTGGAGCCGCCGCTGGATGGCGAACCCGATGGCGTCGCGCAGCCGGTCCACGCCCACGTTGAACAGGACGGGCGAGGGGACGAAGAGCGTGGGCTTCGCGACGCGCAGCGGGACGACCTCGGCCTTCGGCGCGATTCCATCCACGAACAGCCGGGGTCCGCCCACGCTCGGGCCATTGACTGGACTGGAGATGACGCTCGCGGTGCCCAGCCCGTGGCCTCCGCCTGGGTTCTCCGTCGTGGGGTCATCCTCGATGAAGTCCCAGCCCAGCGCTGGCGTGAAGTTCGGTCCCAGCTCGGGGTGGGGCAGGTAGCCGCTGTCCGGATGGCCGATGCGGATGCCCTCGCCCTGGCTCGCGGCGCCCCCGGGCAGCTTCCACGCTTCGTCCGCCTTCACGAAGCGCACGCTCCAATCGCAGTCGTCCTCGTTGAACGCTTCAATCCCAGCCTTCTGGGCGCGCACGGAGCCATCCGGGGTCGCGGTATCCGCCGCCGCGCCGGGTTCCGCGTAGACCGCCTCGAACGCCGGATCCGCGTCCTCCACGGACGGGTCCGCCTGGAGGCGGCGTGTCAGCTCCCACGCCTGTGCCGGTTCGACGGTGCCCGGTGGGAGCAGGTCGAACGCACGGCCGGTGGGTTCATACGGCACCGGGCGGAGGATCCACGGGTCCTCCCCCAGGAGCGCGGCCACGGCCTTCTCCAGGGAGGCCCGGTCGAAGCGCTCATGGAGGAGGACGTAGAGGGTGCGGAGCCTCGCGGACTCGAATTGCTCGGGCGACGCCATGAGGGGGACTCTGGGGACGGGCCGGGGGGCAGGAC
>NZ_RAWK01000176.1 GCF_003612165.1 Corallococcus aberystwythensis
GCCCCCCGCCCCCCTGTGTCCCTGCTCCTCCGGCCAGCGCTACAAGCAGTGCTGCGCCCCCTTCCACAAAGGCGAGACGGAAGCCCCCGACGCCGAGCGCCTCATGCGCAGCCGCTACGCCGCCTTCGCCCTGCGCGACGCCGCCTACCTGTGGAAGACGCTCCACCCCGGCCACGCGATGAAGGCCCGTCCAGAAGCGGACGTCGTGCGCGAGCTGCGCGCCTTCGCGCAGGCCCACCAGTACCCGGGGCTGGTGGTGCTGGGCCACCAGCCCCCGGACGCGTCGGGGCTCTCACGCGTCCTCTTCTTCGCCAAGGTGTTCGAGAAGGGAAAGGACCAGTCCTTCGTGGAGCGCTCGGACTTCCGCCACGACGGCACCGGCTGGCGCTACCTGGACGGCGTCCTCAAGCTGCCGCGGGAGCTGAAGGTCCCCCCCGAGTCCCTCACGCTCGACACCTTCCCCGTGGACTGAAAAGGCCCGCGAAAATCCCCCGTCAGGATTTCGCGGCGCTCGCGTCCCTGGGAGTGCTGCCCGGCCGGAGAGGCCCTACACGCCCTGGTAAGGCTCCTTCACGGGAGCCCACGGTTCAAATCCGTCCTGGCCTATCACGCCATCAATCGTGGCTTCTCCACTCGGGCAGCATCCTTTCCTCCTCCCGTCACTCCCGGGACCGCGCGTCCCGGTCGAGTGACGAGAGGTCCCCGTCATCACCGTCGCCACCCGGTGCGCCATCCGCGCCCAGTGACACGATGGCGGGGACGCCCCGGTCCAGCGTGTACACGTAGTCATTGCCCCACGGGTCGCGCGGAAGCTCCGGGAGGATGCGCTCCTCCACCAGCGCGCGCAGCCCCGCGGTGGTGTCCGGAAGCTTCCCCTTCTTCATCGCGTACAGCTGGAGCGCCTGGCCCAGCGAGCCGAAGTCCAGCTTCACCCGCTGCTGCTTCGCCTGGCCGAACTGGCCCATCACCGACACGCCCACCGCGGCGGCGATGAGGCCCAGGATGGTGATGACGACCATGATTTCAATCAGCGTCATGCCGCGCTGACGCCGCTGCTTTCTTGCCATGTCTGTCTTTCCGGCACGCTGACGGCACGGACCGCTGTCAGCGTGTCCCTCACGGAAGGCCCCTCTGCCTTCCGGGATGACTGTGATTGCAATCAGCGGGCCCGGCTCACTCCGGCAGGAGGCTCCGAGAGGACAGGTCCACGTCAGGCCTTCACCGCCCGGGCTCCCGTCACGTGCAAGGGACAGGATGACCGGCGTGCCCGCCTCATCGCGGTACACATCGTCAGGGCCCCCGCGCTCCGTGCTGGAGGCCTTCCTCTGGCATGTTCCCGGGCTCGCGGCGCCAACGTGAAGTCGTGCGCCACCGCGGGGGGCCACGGTGAGCAGCACGATGCGCCAGCCAGACCCGGCACCGGGAGCCGGCATGCCCGTGCCCCAACAATTCACCCACCGTGAATGCCCGGCGAATGAAAACGCGCTCGCCCCGGGAGGGACGAGCGCGTGGGCTCAACCGGAAGGCTTCCGGAAGTGCGTCAGACCGCCTTCAGGCGCGGCGTGCGCACCTTGGGGGCGGGGGAGGAGGCCGCCTCGCGGAGCGCGTCCTTCTTGTCCGTGCGCTCCCAGGTGAACTCCTTGTCGGAGCGGCCGAAGTGACCGTAGGCGGCGGTCTTCTGGTAGATGGGCCGCAGCAGGTCCAGGTGCTCCGTGATTTCGCGCGGACGCAGGCCGAACGTCTGGCGCACGGCGCGGGCGATCTGCTCTTCCGGCACGGTGGACGTGCCGAAGGTCTCCACCATCACGCTCACGGGCTCCGCCACGCCGATGGCGTAGGAGACCTGCACCTCGCAACGGCTGGCCAGGCCCGCCGCCACGACGTTCTTCGCGATGTAGCGGCCCATGTACGCGGCCGAGCGGTCCACCTTGGACGGGTCCTTGCCGCTGAACGCGCCGCCACCGTGACGGCCCATGCCGCCGTAGGTGTCGACGATGATCTTGCGGCCGGTGAGGCCCGAGTCGCCCATGGGGCCGCCGATGACGAAGCGGCCCGTGGGGTTGATGAAGAACTTGGTCTTGTTGTCGATGAGCTTCTTCGGCAGGACCTTCAGGATGACGTCCTCGCGGATGGCCTCCTGGATCTTCTTGTTGGAGACGTCATCCGAGTGCTGCGTGGACAGCACCACCGCGTCGATGCGGACCGGCTTGCCGTCCTTGTACTCCACCGTGACCTGGCTCTTGCCGTCCGGGCGGATCCACGGGTGGTTCTTGCGGCGCACCTCCGCCAGACGGCGGGTCAGCGCGTGCGCGTAGTGGATGGGCGCGGGCATCAGCTCCGGCGTCTCGTCGCACGCGAAGCCGAACATCATGCCCTGGTCGCCGGCGCCCTGGTCCTTCTTGTTGTCCACGCCGCGCGCGATGTCCTGGCTCTGGCCTTCGATGGCCACCATGACGCCGCAGGTGTTGCCGTCGTAGCCCATGGCGCTGTCGGTGTAGCCGATGCGCGTGATGGTGGAGCGGACGATCTTCGGGATGTCCACGTAGGTGTTCGTCGTCACCTCGCCCGCGACGATGGCGAGGCCCGTCTTGACGAGCGTCTCCACGGCGACGCGCGCCTGCGGATCCTTGGCGATGATGGCATCGAGCACACCGTCGGAGATCTGGTCGGCGATCTTGTCCGGGTGGCCCTCGGTGACGGATTCAGACGTGAACAGGAAGTCGGTAGGCATGTCTTCTCGGGCTTCGCGCTAATTCGGTGACGCAGCGCAGGGGTTCGGACACTAAACGTGCGGTCCCAGCAGAGTCAAACCTGCTGATACACAGGTTTATTCGGCGGAAAAGCCCTTCAGCCGGGCAGACCCGACGCGCCAGGTGTGCCTGCACGCCGGATGAATTTCATGGTTCGCGCGGCGTTCTCCTGGGCTACAGGACCCGCGCCCTTCTTCTGGAGGTCACCGACCCATATGAACGTCAACGCCCGCATCCGCACCCTTCCCTTCCTGGTTGCCCTCGCTTTCGCCGCGCCCGCGCTCGCCGCGCCCAAGGCTTCCGAAGCCATCACCAAGCCGGTGAAGACCGTGGTGCAGTCCGTGCGCTACGAGAAGGACCTCAAGGCCCTGGAGAACCTGGGCAGCGACCAGCAGGGCCTGTTCCTGCTGGGCGACGAGTGGACCAAGGCCACGGACGCCCAGCGCAAGGAGTTCACCCAGCTCTTCCAGAACCTGTTCGCGAAGATCGCCTTCCCCAAGGTCCGCGAGAACTTCAAGAACCTGGACTCCATCACCTACGACGAGCCGCTGGTGACGGGCGACAAGGCGCTCGTGGGCTCCACCATCTTCATCAACCACCCGCTCAAGAAGCAGGAGATGAAGCTGAAGTACGCCGTGGAGAAGGTGGGCACCAGCTGGAAGGTCGTGGACGTGTCCGTGCTGGGTGACTCCATGCTCACCGGCATCCGCGATGATCAGGTCCGCCCCCTCTTCAAGGAAGGCGGCTGGGACGGCCTGCTGGGCGCCATGCGCAAGAAGAACGACGAACTGGGTGCGGTGAAGGTGAAGTAATCCAGTCATCCACCGCCTCAGCAGCCAGGCAACCTGGCCCTCGTCGTCCCCCAGGGTTCCGGGGGAGGCGCGGGCCGGGTAGGCTTGGGGCGTTCCCCGCCCCCGGAGCGCCTGGCGAATGACCGTCTCCACCACCGCCCCGCAGCTTCTGGGCCGCAGCGCGCCGTCCGCCCGGGTGGTGGACGCCTTCTGCGTGCAGCACGCGCCCCGGGCGCCGGGCCACCCCGCCGTGCGGGACCTCTTCCGGCTCCTGTCGGAGGTCCCCGGCGACGGCCTGGAGCCGCGCCTGGAGTGGGTGGAGCGCTGGATGCAGTGGCTGCGCGAGCGCATCCCCGCCCATGGCCTCACGGAGGTGGAGGACGCCGCGCTGTCCCCGGCGGACTCGCGGCTGGCCCTGCTGGTGCGCGTGCTGGAGGCAGAGCCCACCTTTCGCGCATCCGTCACCCGGCTGGTGGCGGGGGTGTGCGCGGGCAGCCGGGGGCTGAAGCTCTTCGCCCAGGTGGGGCTGAGCGGCGGCAACGGCTTCTTCTCCGAGCTGACGGACCGCTTCGTGCGCGGCGTGCTGCCCACGCCGCCGGAGCCGGGCAAGCTGTCCGAGCTGCTCCTGCGCCTGTTCCCGGTTCCCGGGGACGCGGAGTGGCTGGGCGCGTTGTCCCCGGCGCTCCTGGCGCGGCTGACGGCGCTGGTGGGCGAGCCACCCCCACCCGAGCCCACGCCGTCCGCGCGCGTGCGCGGCGACCTGATGGACGCGCTGCTGCTGCTGGCGGTGCAGGTGACGGGGCTGGGGCTGGAGGAGGACGTGCGAGACCGCACCCCGGAGACGTCCCTGCGCGCGTCCCCCTTCCTGCGGCTGCGGATGGCGTGCGACGCGGTGCTGGCGCGCGACGGCGCCCCGGACGTGCTCAAGGACCTGGGGCGCGTGGTGGAGGACTGCCGGGGCGTGGTGCGGTCCGTCACGCTTCACCTGGAGTACTCCGGCGTCAGCGTGGACCTGGTGTACCGGATGGAGCGCATCCGGCGCGGCCTGGACCGGATGGAGGCCATCGCGCGGGTGTTGGGCGCGGCCCGCGGCGAGCCCCGCTGGCGTGAGGCGCTGGCGCTGCTGTCGGACCTGCTGGAGTACGCGCACGCGGACCGCTCCGTGCGCGCGCTGGTGCGGCGCAACGCCCGGCTGCTGGCGCGAAAAGTCATCGAGCGCACCGGCAACACGGGCGAGCACTACATCACCTCCACGACGGCCGAGTTCCACCACATGGTGCACTCGGCGGCGGGCGGCGGCCTGCTCTCCGCGTGCGCCGTCGCGCTGAAGTTCCTCCTCACCGGACTGCCGCTGGCTCCCTTCTTCGCGGGCCTCTTCGTCGCGCTCAACTACGCGGGCAGCTTCGTGCTGATGCAGATGCTGGGCTTCACGCTGGCCACCAAGCAGCCGTCCATGACGGCCTCCACGCTGGCGGCCGCGGTGGGCGAGGACACAGGGCCGGACGGAGGCACCCGGCGCATGGAGCGCCTGGCGGCGCTGGTGCCGCGCATCACCCGCTCGCAGCTCGCGGCCATCCTGGGCAACCTGGGCTGCGTCCTGCCCGTCGCGGTGGCGCTGGGGCTGGGCTTCCAGTTCCTCAAGGGCCACGCGTACCTCACCGCGCAGCAGGCGCAGCACGTGGTGGATACGCTGCACCCCTGGAAGAGCGCGACGCTCCTCTACGCCGCCCTGACGGGCGTGATGCTCTGGGCCTCCAGCGTGGCCGCCGGCTGGTTCGAGAACTTCGTCGTCTACCGCCGCCTGCCGGAGGCGCTCGCCCACCACCGCGTGCTGCGCGCCCTCATTGGCGTGACCGGCGCGCGCAAGGTGGCGGACGCGCTGATGCACCACGCGGCGGGCGTGGGTGGCGGCGTCACCCTGGGCGTGCTGCTGGTGGTGATGCCGGGCGTGGGCGGCTTCTTCGGCGTCCCGCTGGACGTGCGGCACGTCACCTTCTCCTTCGGCGCGCTCGCCTTCGCCGGGTGCGCGCTGGGCCCCTCCGCCGTGATGGAACCGGGCTTCCTGGCAGCCGCCGCGGGGGTGCTCGTCGTCGGCATCGTCAACTTCGGCGTGTCCTTCGCACTGGCCCTGGGCGTGGCCCTGCGCGCCCGCGACGTCCCGGTGCTGGAGGGCCTGCGCTTCCTGGCCGCCATGGCCGTGCGCTTCCTGCGCCAGCCGCTCCCCTTCCTCATCCCTCCCCGGGACGAGCCCGCTGCGGGCGGGACGGAAGCGCGGGTTATTCCCGGAGGGTAAGAGGCCCTGTCCTGCGCGGAGGTAGGGCGGACAGGCATCCCCGGCTTTGCTTCCGGGCGGGGACGTTCGGCGATAGGGTCCCGCGCCCATGAGCGGCAATCCCTCGTCCCATCCCCCGCCCCGCCTCGCCCTTGCCTACGCAGAGCTGATGGTCCGGCGCCCCGGCACCGTCATGACCGTGCTGCTGCTGTTGCTCGGCCTGGCCGTGTGGGGCACGTCGAAGCTGACCATCAACTCGAACCAGCTGGACCTCATCTCCCAGGATTTGCAGGAGGTGAAGGACGTCAAGCGGGTCATCGACATGGTGGGCGGCAGCGGCTTCTTCATGGTCGCGCTGCGCGGTGATGACGAGGCCACGCTCAAGAAGGTGGCGGACGACCTGGCCGTGATGGCGGGCAACGACAAGGAGCACGTGCGCTCCCTGACGTACAAGATTCCCGTCGAGTTCGTTCAGAACAACATGGTGCTGTTCGTGAAGACGGAGGACCTGGCCGAGGGCAAGCGCCGCATCATGGCGTTCCTCAAGGATCAGATCCGCCGCGCGAACCCCTTCTACATTGAAATCAAGAAGACGGAGCCGGTGAAGCTGGACCTGCAGGACCTGGTCGACAAGTACTCCAGCGTTGGCAACAAGAGCATCGCGGACGACTACTACATCTCCCAGGACCGCAAGCTGCTGCTGCTCCTCATCAAGCCGATGTGGGACACCAACCAGATTGGCCAGACGAAGCTGTACGTGGACAAGCTGCGCACGGACCTGGCCGAGTACTCCAAGAGCAACAAGGCCGGCGTGCAGCTGGTGGAGGACTACTACAAGATGGGCGACAAGAAGACGGTCGCCTACGGCTTCACGGGTTCCTACAAGACGGCGGTGGACGACTCGTACGCCATCGAGGACTCGCTCCAGCCGGTCACCATCATCGCGCTCGTCGCCATCTTCGTCATCACCATCGCGTTCTTCCGCAAGTGGGCGCCCACGCTCATCGTGGTGAGCGGCACGGTGGTGGGCACGGTGTACACGCTGGGCTTCACCTACGCGACGCTGGGTGAGCTCAACATGATCACCTCCATCCTGGGTGGCATCATGTTGGGGTTCGGCATCGACTACGGCATCCACTTCATCTTCCGCACGCGCCTGGAGCTGGGCGCGGGCAAGCGCTACGACGTGGCCATCCGCGACGCGGTCATCAACGCGGGCCGGCCCGCACTGGTGTCCGCGGTGGTGGTGGCGGGCTCCTTCTACGTGCTGATGGTGAGCGAGTTCAAAGGCTTCTCCCAGTTCGGCCTCCTGTCCGGCACGGGCACGCTGATCCTCGGCTTCACGCTGTTCTCCTGGTGTCCGGCGATCCTGGCCATCGCGGGCCGCAAGAACCCGGAGCTGCCCCAGAAGCTCATTGGCGTGATGAAGCCGCCGCCCACGAACAGCGCGACCGGCAAGGAGCTGCGCATCCCGCGCCCCGGCCTGGTGCTGGCGGTGGGCTGCGTGATTGTCGCGGTGGTGTGCGGCGCGGCCATCCCGTGGAAGAGCGGCGAGCCCCCGGCGGACGCGGGCTTCTTCGCGCGGCTGCCGTACGGCGTGCGCTTCAACTACAACACCCGCGCGCTGATGCCGGCGAACCAGCCGTCCGTGGTGCTGCAGGATGAAATCAACGCGCGCTTCAAGATCGCCAGCGACCCGCTGGCCGTCTACACCAAGGACCTGGCGGAGACGGAGGCCCTCTACAAGGAGCTGACGGCCGACCCGAAGAAGCGCCCCGCCATCTCCCAGGTGATGAGCCTCTTCACCTTCGTGCCGCCGGAGGGCATCTCGCAGGCGAACGCGAAGATCCTGGAGGAGTGGCAGGAGGAGCTGAAGGAGATCGACGTGAAGGCGCTGCCGCCAGAGACGCAGGAGAAGGCGGCCCTGTTCTTCAAGATGCTGGAGGCCCGGCCCTTCGACGTGCACCACGTGCCGGAAATCTACGCCTCGCAGTTCCGCCACCTGCCCAGCACCAGCCCGGAGAACCACGGCTACCTCACGTTCATCTACCCGAGCGTGGACCTGTGGGACGGCAAGCAGATGCTCCAGTTCGCGGACCAGACCTCCTCCATCAAGGGCATGGTGACGCCGGGCAAGTTCACGCAGGGCGGGCCCACGGGCGCGCCGGTGGAGAAGGAGTTCCGCGCCGCGGGCGCCACGCAGCTGTACGCGTCGCTGGCGCGCATGGTGCTCAAGGACGCGAAGCTCACGGTCATCCTCACCGCGCTGTGGATCCTGGTGATGCACTTCGCGGACTTCCGCAACGCGAAGCTGGCGCTGGCGTCGGTGATTCCGCTGACGGTGGGCCTGGCGATGATGATGGGCTTCATGGCGCTGTTCGACCTGCGCCTGAACTTCATGAACATCATCATCCTGCCCATCCTCCTGGGCTTCGGCGTGAGCCACGGCCTCTACCTGCTGCACCGCTTCCTGGAGGGCACGTCCCCCCTGGTGGCGCTGCGCAGCGTGGGCGCGGCGGTGGTGTCCTCCACGCTGACGGCGGTGGCGGCCTTCGCGGCGCTGCTGGTGGCCAGCCACAACGGCCTGCGCTCCATGGGCCTCGTCGCCTGCATCGGCCTCATCACCACGCTGCTGGTGTCCTTCACGGTGCTGGCGGCGGTGATGCAGCTGATGCACGACAAGCGGCAGAAGGACGCGGGACGTTCGCCAGAGGGCGGTTCCGCTCCGGGCGGCGACTCGTCCTCCACACGCGCCGCCTGACAGCGCGGAAGAAGCGCTTAATATCCGCGCCGGACCTCGCGGCCCCGCCTTCCCCCAAGGGAAGGGCGGGGCCGTTCTTTTTCTTCGGGAGCTTCAAGCCATGGGGACGTTCAAGCGGGTGGGCGCGGTGCTGGGCCTGATGGTGCTCACGGGTTGCGCGAGCACGGTGAAGAGCCAGCGCCTGCGTCCCGACTACGCGACGGTGGACCGGCAGCAGGTGAAGCGGCTGGCGGTGGTGACGCAGCCGTTCCCTCAAGGGCAGCAGTACATTGGCGACCTGTGGAGCCTCATCGCGCGGCAGTGGCTGAACCAGAACCGGGACTACCTGGTGAAGGCCAACACGTCCCTGCCCGAGCGCCCCACGGACCCGGCCTTCAAGGACCAGTGCGTGGAGGGCATCGAGGGCGTGCTCTGGCTGGACCCGACGGTGAAGCGCGTGGGCGAGGGCGCGGAGGTGGCGCTGAAGGCGCAGCTCATCCGCTGCCGCGACGGCGAGGAGGTCTGGGCCGCGGAGGCCGGTGGCAGCTGGGACTCCGAGGACACGAAGTACATGGAGCGCAGGGAGCAGTACGTGAAGGAGCTGGGCCCGGACGTGGAGCCCTACGTGGTGCCGTCCTACAAGCTGCTGGTGGCCACGCTGGACACGCTGCCCAATCCCGAACTGAACGAGGCGGACAAGGACGAGAAGATCGACCTGGGCGAGTAGCCTCGCGCCCCGGTGGAACCCCAAGTCCTCATCTGGCGGTTGGTGCTGGCCACGCTGCTGGGCGGCGTGCTGGGCGTGGAGCGCGAGGCGCGCAACCAGGCCGCGGGGCTGCGCACGCACACGCTGGTGGCGCTGGGGGCGTGCTGCTTCACGCTCGCCAGCGTCTACACGGAGCACCTCCTGCGGCCCGGCGAGTCCCCGAGTGGCGCGCAGGCGGACATCAGCCGCATCGCCAGCCAGATTGTCGTGGGCATTGGCTTCCTGGGCGCGGGCGTCATCCTGCGCCTCGGAGGCTCCGTGAAGGGGCTCACCACGGCGGCGAACCTCTGGGTGACCGCCGCCGTGGGCCTGGCCTGCGGGCTGGGCCTCTACGTGGTGGCCGGCGCCACCGTGGCCCTGGCCCTGCTGTCGCTGGTGCTGCTGCGCCCCGTCTCCCGCCTGCTGACGCCCGAGGAAGGCCGCCACGGCGGACGCAAGGCCCCCCGGAACGACGAAGACGGGCCCCCCACGCGTGATGGGGAGTCCCGTCCGGACTGAAGCGCGGCGGCCGTGCGGGCGCCTGCCCTCCGTCCACTACTCCATGGGCACCAGCGCGCCCGTCAGGTCGTGCGTGTAGGCCACCGGCCGGTGCGGCGGCTGGCAGGTGTCCACCAGGTCCAACGCGCCGTCCACCAGCATGGCGCCCGGGAGGCTGGCCAGGTCCCGGCGCAGGTAGACGTCATCCCCGTCCAGGTCCGCGACGTCGGAGAAGCGCACCGGGTATTCGCGCTCGAAGATGCGCCCCTTTCCGATGGTGAAGCCGCGCGGGTCCACCGCGACGATGCCGCCGAGCGCTTCGCCGTCCCGGTCCCGCACCGTCATGCCCCGCTGAATGTCCGTTGGCTTGAACACGCTACTGCCTCCTGCATCCGTGTCCGGCCAAAGTGTGCACCCTGCCTGGAAACGGCGACCCCCTCCCCCGCGCATTCAGCCGGGGGAGCAGGGCCTACACAGGCTCTGGTTCTGGGTCCCGCGCGGGGGCCAGCAGCGAGCCTTCGTGGCCGCCGAAGCGCCGGTCCATCTCCGTGCGGACGAAGCGTTCGATCTCCTCCGCGGTGGTGAGCTCCATCGCGCCCTGGAGCATCTCCAGCGCCTCGCTCCGGCTCACCCGGCGCATCAGCCGCTTCACGACGGGAATCTGTCCGGACGTCATGGACAGCTCGTCGAAGCCCAGCGCCAGGAGCACCAGGGTGAAGAGCGGGTCGCCCGCCATCTCGCCGCACATGGAGACGGGGATGTTGGCGGACTTCGCCGCGTCCACGATGCCCTGGAGCATGCGCAGCACCGACAGGTGCAGCGGCCGGTAGAGGTACGCGACCTCGCGGTTCTGGCGGTCGATGGCCAGCGAGTACTGGATGAGGTCGTTCGTCCCGATGGAGAAGAAGTCCGCTTCCTGCGCCAGCCGGTCCGCGATGGTCGCCGCGCTGGGCGTCTCCACCATGATGCCCACCGGGAAGCGCTTGCCCACCGGTACCCCGGCACGCCCCAGCGCCGTGCGGCACGCCTCCAGCTCGCTGCGCGCCTCGCGCAGCTCACTCACGCCGCAGATGAGCGGGAACATGAGGCGCAGGTTGCCGTGCACGCTCGCGCGCAGGAGCGCGCGCAGCTGGACGCGGAACAGCTCCCGGTTGGACAGGCAGTAGCGGATGGCCCTGAGGCCCATGGCCGGGTTGGGTTCCTTCTCGTGCTTCGTCTTGCCCGGCACCTTGTCGCCGCCCAGGTCCAGCGTGCGGATGGTGACGGGACGGCCGCCCATGGCCTCCAGCACCTGCTTGTAGGCGCGGTAGTGTTCTTCTTCCGTGGGCGCCGTCTTGCGGTCCAGGAACATGAACTCCGTGCGGTACAGGCCAATGCCCTCCGCGCCGTGCGCCAGCAGCGAGGGGATCTCCTCCAGGAACTCCATGTTGCCGTTGAGCCGGATGCGGAAGCCGTCCGTGCTCACCGCGGGCTGGTCCTTCGTGGCCAGCGCCAGCTGCTCGCTCTCCAGGTAGCGGCGCTGCTCCTCGCGGAAGAGCGCCAGCTGGTCCTCCGTGGGGTTCACCAGCACCACGCCGCGCGTGCCGTCCATGGCCACGAGGTCGCCCGGTGAAATCTGTTCGCTCGCGCGGCCCGCGCCCACCACCGCGGGCGTCTCCCGCGCGCGGGCGACGATGGCGGTGTGGCTGGTCTGCCCGCCCAGGTCGGTGACGAAGCCCGCGACCCGGCCGCTGCGCGCCATCATCGCCGCGTCCGCGGGCGGCAGGTCGTGCGCGACGACGATGGCCTCCGCCGGCACCTCCACGTCCTCATCCACCACCTGGCCCATCAGGTTGCGGATGATGCGGTCGGCCACGTAGTCCACGTCCGAGCGGCGCTCGCGGAAGTACTCGTCCGGGATGTTGTCGAAGAGGTGTTTGATTTTCCGGGCCGTGCGCCGCACCGCCCACTCCGCGTTGATGCGGTCCTCCACGATGAGGCGGTTCACCTCGTCCACGAGCATGGGGTCGTGGAGCATCAGCCGGTGCGCTTCCAGGATGAGGGCGTGGTCGCTGCCCTCCGTGCGCGTAATCTGGTCCTTGAGGTCCGCGAGCTGCCGGTCGGACAGGTCGATGGCGGTCTTCATCCGCATCCGCTCGGGTTCCACCTCCGCGTCCGCCAGGCGCAGCTTGGGGGTGCGGATGCGTTTGCGGTCCAGGATGAAGGCGTGCCCCACCGCGATGCCCGGGGAGGCACCGATGCCCGTCAACCTGAGTGTAGGGGTGGCCTGGCTGCTCACGGTTCTCAAGACCTCTTAGGGGAGTCTACCTCCCCTTTCGACGCTCACTGCGCTTCGCCAAACCGGTCCTCGATGAGCTTTTTCAATTCGGACAGGCAGGCCTCGGCGTCCTCGCCCTTGCAGGTGAGCTTCACCTTCGTGCCCTGGGCCGCCGCGAGCATCAGCACGCCCATGATGGACTTGGCGTTGGCGCGCTGCCCGGAGGCCTGGATGGAGACCTCGCTCTTGAAGCGGTTGGCCACCTTGACCATCTGCGCCGCGGCCCGGGCGTGCAGCCCCAGCGCGTTGATGATCTCGAAGGTTCCCTCGGCTTCACTGGCCATCGTGCGACTCCTACTTCGCTCAAGTGTTCGTACTCACAGAAAGGCGCCCGCCGCGCAGGCCAATCCCGCCGCGACGTAGAGGACCACGTAGGTGGGGACGCGCCGGTTCACCAGCACGTACGCCAACACGCCCACCGCCAGGCACCCCACCGCCAGGAACGGCGCCCAGGTGCCGCCCGCCGTCGCCCCGAAGCTCACCGCCAGCCACGCGGCCAGCCCGCCCGCGCTCGCCGCCGCCACGCCCCTCAGCCGCGCGCCCTTGGCGGGCAGGTTCACCCGCGCCACGGCCTCCACCAGCCGGTCTCCCAGGCTCAGGCCCAGCCAGTACAGCCGGACGCGGAGCAGCAGGTGCACCAGGTTGTAGAGCACCAGGAAGAGCACCACCGCCCAGACGCCCAGCAGGGGCACCATCGCCGCGCACAGCCCGCCCACCGCGGGCTTGAGCGACAGCCAGAAGAACCCGTCCCCCAGCGCCGCGAGCGGCCCCATCAGCGCCGCCTTGAAGCCCACCACCCGGTCCGGCGTCTCTTCCCCCCGGGCAATCTTCTGCTCGTGGTTCACCACGCCGCCCACGATGGCCGCGGCCACGTACGGGTGCGTGTTGAAGAAGACCAGGTGACGGCGCACCGCCGCCTCGCGCTGCGGGCCCGGCGGGTACAGCTTCTCCAGCGCCGGGTACACGGCGTACGCGAGCCCCAGGTTCTGCATGCCCTTGGGATTCCACGACGCCTGGAGGAAGAGCGAGCGCAGGAAGACGCGCAGCACCGTGCCCCGCGACAGCCGCGCGGGCGGCGTGAAGGCGGGAGCGGTCGCCGGGGCGGGCGTCGTCTGGACGCTCATGGCCGGTTCTCCTGCAGCTGCACCAGCACCACCGCCGCGGTGACGGCCGCCGCGGCGAGCCCCGCGTACAGGGGCGCGCGCTTCGCGTGGCTCGACTGCGCGGCGATGGCCGCCGCCACGGACGCCATGGCCGGGTATGCCCAGGCCAGCCCCCGCACCAGCCCGTGCGGCAGCGCCACCATCACCGGCTCCAGGAAGAAGCCCGCCAGCGCGCACGCGCCGGTGATGGCGCCGTAGCACGCGAAGTGCGGCCACATGCCCCACAGGTTCTGCCGCATGGCGCGCGTGAGGTTGCCCGCTTCCGCGGACGCCAGCGCCACGCGCGCGAGCCGGGCCGAGTAACCCTCCAGCAGCCGGTCCAGCCGGCGCCCCACCCGCCCCAGCCCGATGAAGAGCAGCACGGCCAGCGACCAGATGGCCGGCGTGGAGCCCGCGCCGGTGGCGGTGGTGAGGGTGGCCGCGGCGGCGGCGGTGCCGGTGGCCGCGATCGTGTCGTTCTCCGGCAGGGACGCGCCCAGGTTGGCGGTGCCCAGGTAGAACAGCTCCAGCAGCATGCCGACGGACAGGCCCCCGCCCACGTCACCCAGCAGGGCGCCCATGAACGTGGCGGCCACCAGGGGCCGGGACAGCATGGCCTGGAGGAACGCCTTGCGCTCCACGGCCACCAGGCCCCCCCAGAGACACGCGAGCGCCACCTGGGTCCAGCCGACGTTCACGGCTCACCCGGCCTTCGACCAGCGCTCGGTCAAATCCGGCAGGTCCACGGACTTCTCCGCGGGCACGGCGCGCGCCTCCACGCGCACGCCCTGCGCGGACAGCTGCTGGAGGGCCTGAAGCTCCCCTTCCGCCAGGAAGACGGAGGGCGACACCTGCCGGCGGCCGGTGCCGAAGTGCACGTTGCCCAGGTTGAGCTGGTCCATGACCAGCCCGTTCTGGAAGGCGAACGGCACGGAGGCGACGTCCCTCAGGAGCACCAGGGTGCGCACGCCGTCCTTGGACACGGCGGCGAAGTCCACCTGGGCCAGGGGGAGGATCTGCACCTCGATGGCGCTCTGCACGGCGAGCGCCATGGCGGCACGGATGAGGGGACTGGAGGCCGCCTCATCGTCCGCCACCACCACACGGGACACCTTGAGGTGGGGGAGCCAGGCTTCGACCACCTGACCATGGATGAGGCGGTTGTCGACGCGGACCAGGGTGATCACGGCAGTCTCGAATCGCCGACCCGTACGGGTCCGTCAAGTTCGCGGCTGCTGCTGGGCCTCGCGAAGCAGGGCGGATGCACAGGTGATGTTGCGCTGGCCGTACGACGCCAGCTGGTTGGCCATGTCCGACAGGGCCATCTGCTCCGAACGGAGCGAGTTGGCCTTCAGCAGCATGGGCAGATTGACGCCGGCCAGGACTTCCAGATTCATCCGCTGACACATCATCAGCGATTCCTTGCAGGGGGTACCTCCGAAGAGGTCGGCCATGATGATGACCCCATCCCCTTCGTCCACGGCCTTGACCGCCAGCTTCATCTTGGCGCGGAGGTCCTCGACGGGAGCCCCCGGCTCGATGTTGCAGGTCGCCACGGCGGGCAGCTTGCCCACGATCTGTTCAGCGGTGGAGACAAGCTCATCCGCGAGACGACCGTGCGATGCGATGACGAGGCCGACCATTGATCACCCCTGAGCAACTTCCCGGGAGATTTGCGTCCTACGCCCATCAACGACCGGACGCAACTCCGGCGAAGTTTTCCGCCTGCACCTGGGACTGCTTCCCCAACGACTACGCTTCGAAGGTAAGGCGACTGCGCCCACCATGCCTGGAATTTCAGGTCCGGGGAAGGGACACGGTGTCGTCTGCCGGACGGGGAGCCGGGCGCGGCCTCCCCACGCTCATACAGATGCCCGGTGCGCGCATGTGATGCGTGCCCCGCGGGACGAGCCCACCGCCCCCGCTCGGTGGGTAGGAAGGCGACCGGGCCATCGCGCGGGAGCAGCGGTATCACCTGGAAATCCCGGGAGTGCGCGCGAGGTCCAACGATACTCGGGGCGTTCCGGGTTCCTGGGACCTGTCGCATCGGGTGCGGTGTCTCAGTGGACGACCAGGCGGGCCCTCTGCTCGGCCGGCCGGATGCGCGCGGTGGCGCCAGCGCCGAAGGTGAGGAAATCCTCCTCCATGCCGTCGCTGAAGATGACGCCGCCCTGGGGCATGCGGGACTCGAGCACCAGTTCCTCTTGAGCGGTGACGAAGCCGCCGACGATGTCCGCGCCCGAGTGACGGCTGACGAAGGGCTCGCGCACGACGAAGGCGAGCCGCGCGTCCTCCCAGCCGAGCGTCCAGGGCTTCCCCGGCGTGCCGCCCGTGCAGCGGGTGAGCCCCTGCGCGAGCGCGAACACGGACGACAGCCACCCGCTGGAGCCCGCGCCGGTGGACACGAGCACGCCGCTGGAGGACTGCGACTCTTCTCTCCCGCCGTAGCGGACCTCATAGCGGGCGGACACGTGCGTGCGCGCGCCGATGAACAGGTCGTTGAAGGCGAGCAGCCGCTGGCCATCCTGGAGCCGCGCCTCCGCCAGCTGCACCTGCCGCACGTTCGCGCGGCCCTCCAGCGTGCGCTGCACCGCGCTCCGGGCGTCGCGCGGGAGGAAGGGCAGGAGCACGCCGTCGAAGCGCGCCGGATCCGGGTTGACGCCCACCAGCGGCTGGCTGCCCACGTACTTGGCCACGTTGGCGACGAGCCCGTCCTGCCCCACCGCCACGACAATCTCCTTGCCGGTGAAGAGGAAGGTGGGCACGAGCGAGCGGTCCACCTGCTGCACCGGCAGCCCCACGTCCAGCTGTGAGCGCAGGCCGTCCACCGCGCGGCGGTAGGTGTCGTCCTCCGCCTCGAATCCGTTGAAGTCCTGGCCGGCGCGCTCCACGTAGAACTTCGCCTGCTTCTTCGTGTTGAAGCGCACCACCAGGTCCGCCAGCCGCGTCTTGCGCGTGACGAGCACCACCTTCTCGAACATGGCGTGACTCCTTCCGGGGGCTTAGCGGTCGCGAGGGTCGAAGGCGTGGGCGTCCGCGCGGCCGGGCTTGTTCGGCTTGGGGTTGGGCGGACCGGCGTTCGACGGCAGCAGCGAGCGCAGCAGGTCCGGCGACACGTTGAGCTCGCCGATGCGCTCCGCGTTCTCGCCCATCTCGCGGAAGGCCAGGGCGATGTTCAGGGCCGGGTCGCCGCCGTTGGCGGACGTGGCCAGCAGCGTCTTCCAGTCCATGTTCCGCACCGGCTCCAGCGTCTTCTCCAGGGTGTACGCGCGCGCGTCCGCGGACTGGCGCTCGTTCTGGACCCAGCGCTCCATGAGGGCGGCGCGCTGCTCCTCCACGGAGATGTCCGCGGCCATCTTCGCCTCGCGAATCTGGCGCTGGCGCTCCTCCACCACCAGCTCCGTGGCCAGCTCGCTCTCCTTGATGCGCCGCTCCTGCTCCACGGCCGCGTTGCGGCGGGCGTAGATGGCTTCGTCCGCTTCGCGCTGGAGCCCCTCGCGCGCGGCGGCCTCCAGGGCACGCGCCATCTCCGGCGTGGGGGCGATGGAGAGCACGGAGAAGGCCATCACGTGCACGCCCAGCGCCTTCACGGATTCGGCCTCCGCCAGCGCGGACAGCACCCGGGCCTCCAGCATGTCGGACTGCACCAGCACCTCGCGCAGGCTCAGCGACTGCACCACCGCGCGGGCACGCACCTGCGCGGACTGCACCAGCCGGTCCGCGAGCTTCTCCGGGTCATCCGAGCGGTGACGTCCCGACGGGGTGATGGAGTAGTCCAGGAGCCCCGCCAGCCGGCGTGGGTCCTCCACGCGGTATGTCAGCTGCCCCTGCACCGTCACCGGCTGGAAGTCCCGGGTGACCTCGTTGAAGGCGAACGGGACGTCCGCGCTCGACAGCGGCACCGCCACCAGCGTCGTCGCCGGCTTCCAGTAGAGGAACGACAGGCCCGCGCCTTCACGGACGACCTCGCCGTCCCGGTACTGCATCACGTACGTGGTCGGCGTTGACTTCATGTACCCGATGAACATCCGCGCATCCCCCTCACCTGCTGCGTCATGTTTGTGTAGGTTCGACACCATCTTAGTGTCATTCGTACACGTTCGCAACAGGACGTGCGGGAAAGCGGTGTAGGTGGCGAGGATGCCGGTGGACGGGGTGGGCCCGGGCGGCCTTGAATCGGGGGCATGACGCGCAAGCTCGGGGAGCAGTTGGTCCTGGATGGGGTGCTGACGCCGGAGGTGTTGTCCCGGGCACTCGCGCGGCAGAAGGAGACGGGGCTGAAGCTGGGCGAGTGCCTGGTGCGGCTGGGCGTGGACGAGACGCCGGTGCTGCGGCTGCTGGCGCAGGAGTTGAAGACGCGCTTCGTGTCCACGGAGAAGCTGGCGCAGGCGAAGGTGGAGCCAGCGCTCCTGGAGCGCGTTCCGGTGCGGCTGGCGGAGGGCTTCGACTTCATGCCCCTGCGGCTGGCGCAGGACGTGCTGTACGTGGCCATCTCCGAACCGCAGCGGCAGCGGGCGTTGGAGGAGATCGCGAAGACGGTGGGCGTGGCGCAGGTGCTGCCGTTCGTGGCGGTGCGAAGGTCCATCCGCGCGGCCATCCGCAAGCACTACTACGCGGACGCGAAGGCCTTCGAGCACCCGCCGGAGGACCTGGTGTGTCCGCACTGTGGCGCGTCGTGCAAGCCGGGGGACTTCCAGTGCGCGCGCTGTGAGCTGCTGCTCGTGCGGAGCGTGGAGGAGCTGCCGCCCCAGGACAACGTGTCGCTGGTGCGCGCGCTGCTCACCCGGCCCGAGCAGACGGGCGCGCGCGGAGTGCCCCGTCCGCCGCGTGAGGAGGCGACGCGGGTCGTGTCATTCCAGGCGCAGGCCCAGCCGAAGACGAAGGGACCTCCGGTGCGGCCCATCATCGTGGCGGGGCTGGACCTGGTGAACCAGCCGCTGAGCCCATTCGAGGCGTACGTGCTGTCGTTCGTGGACGGGCGCACGGCGCTGGCGGACATGGCGATGATCACCCAGCTGACGGAGCTGGAGCTGCGCGCGGTGTTCGAGTCGCTGTCGGAGCGCGGCGTGACGAAGCTGGTGGGCACGCTGGCGTCGGCGGATGCATCGTTCTCGGGGGATGGCACGCCCGTGTTCGGGCGGGGTGCGAAGGCGTCGGCCTCCGGCGAGACGTCGTTCTCGGGAGATGGCACGCCCGTGTTCGGGAGGGGTGAGCCGAAGTCGTCGCCCTCCGCGCCGTCCGCGAAGGCGGCCCGTGCGCCGGGGGCCAGGCCGCAGGCGCCGCTGCCCTCCGTTTCACTGGCCTCGGCGCTGACGGCGAAGCCTCCTCCCGCGGCGCCGGCTCCGGCGGCCCGGAAGGAGGATGCGCAGGAGGAGGTGCTCCAGCGCGTCGTGCGGCTGGAGCAGGCGGGGAAGCTGGCGGAGGCGCTGGACCTGCTGGAGCGCAGTATCGGGCTCCTGCCGAAGCCCGCGCCGCTCTACAACCGCATGGGGATGATCCTCCTGAACCACCAGCGCGATTACGAACGCGCCAGCGCCTTCTTCCAGAAGGCCTCGGACCTGGAGCCGGAGAACAGCGTCTACACGATGAACCTGTACTCCGTGCTGGCCCTGACTGCTGAAGCCACGAACGCGGGACAGAAGAAGCCCCGGCGCTGAAGATTGCCCATGCCCTCCCCTTCCGAGTCCTACCTGCTCGACTTCCATGCGCGCCTCGCGGGAGTAACTTCGCGGTGGTTCGCTTCCGCTCCGGTGGAGGTGGAGGGTGCAACGGCCCGTTCGAGCTATGCCCTGCTGGAGGCCGTCGTGCCTCACGATGCGCGGCCCCTGACGGTGCTCGACCTGGCCTGTGGTGATGGGCACCTCCTGGAGCTGCTCGCGCGGCGGGGCCAGCCGGGGCTCTCTCTTGTCGGGCTCGACATGAGCGCGCATGAGCTCGCCGTGGCACGGACCCGATTGGCCGGCGCGGCGACGTTGATCCAGGGCCGGGCACAATCGCTCCCGCTCGGGGATGCCAGCGTCGACGTGGTGTTGAGCCACCTGGCGCTCATGCTCATGGACGACGTGGAGACCGTGCTCGCGGAGCTGCGGCGTGTGCTGAAGCCGGGCGGACGGGTGTCCATCGTCGTGGGTGGAGACCTGGTGCCGGGCAACGCGCTGGAGGTGTTCTCCGGACTCATGAAGAGCGCGGCGGAAGTTCCTCCCATGCGGCTGGGCGACCCTCGGGTCCGCTCCGTCGACGGACTGCGTGCGCTCTTCGCCGAGGGCTTCGTGGACGTCACGGTGCGGTCCCTCTCCGTGCAGGGCGATGGGCCACCGCGTCAGGTCTGGGAGTCGCTGCTCACGACGTATGACGCGGACCGCCTGTCTCCGGCGGCGCAGGCGTCACTTGAGGCTGCGTTCCTCCAGGCTGTTGCGCCGCTGCGGCGCTCGGATGGAAACGTTCCGTTGCGCTGGGGCATGCGGCAGCTGACGGCGACACACCAGGCTCGCGCGACGTGACCATTCCCAAGAAAGGCAGCCGCCGGGTCCGCTTCGGCGAGACCGATTACGACTGGCGCATCCGGAAGAAGCCCACCTATTCGCAGGGGGTCGCCGACACACCCATGCTCCTGGCGGTCCAGGCCAGCGCGGAAGTCCCCCGGCGCGTGCTCGTCGTCGACCTGCGCGTCAGCCGCCCGGACAACTGGATCTCCCCGCATCAGACCGGCGTCACACCGGGCCTGGTTCGCGACATCATCCGGCGGGCGCTCGCGGCGGGGTGGAGCCCCCTGGGCGCGGGGCCTCCGTTCCGCTTCGAGTACGGCGTGCCGAGGGAAACCGTCGGGACCCTCTTCCCGGAACCCAAGCCCAAGAAGACCGCGTCCCGGAAGCCCTGATCACCTCCCGGGCGTCCACGGGGCGATGTGCAGCGTCTTGCCATCCTCCGTGGGCTTCGTCTCATGGAGCGTCATCGATAGGCCGCCCGCCGCATCGCGCGCGTGGTGCACGATGAGTGAATGGACGGGCAGCCCCGGCATGGCTTCCGTCAGCCACGCGTAGCCCTCCTGGGGGGTCTTCGCCTCCAGGACGCAGACCGCCGCGTGCCCCGTGAACGCTGCGTTGCAGAGCATCTGCATGTCCTCCAGCGTGCGCACCTCGTCCGCGAAGACGAGGTCCGGGTCCTGCCGCAGGAATGACCGCAGCGCCTGCACCAGCTTCAGCTCCGGGCTCACCTTCACGATGCCGATGGCGCCTCCCGGCCCGCCCTTCGGCGCCTCCACCGCCGCCAGCGCGTGCACGTTGTCGGGCAGCGCATCCATCACGGCCCGCAGGGTCGTGCTGCGGCCCGTGCCGGTGGCTCCCGTGAGCAGCACCACCTGGCCGTTGAACAGGGACTTGTCCAGGCGGTTGAAGTGCCCGGTGAGGAACGTCGCTGCTTCGGCGGACAGCGGGAGACTGGCGAGGCTCGGGTACGCCTGGCGCGTCTCCCGGTCCCTCGCCAGCACCGAGGTCCAGGTGCCCAGCGCGTCTTCGCGGAACGACACCCGGAACTCGATGTCCGGCTCCGCCGCTCCCGCGGGGAAGGACACGTGCCCCCGGTCCGGCAGCACCGGGTTCGCGCCCCGCTTCGCGTACGCCGCAAGCGCCGCCCCCAACGGCCGGTACAGCGCGTAAGCCATGGGCTGACGCACCGGAACCCGCTCCGCGCCCAGCAAGCCCACCGTGCCTGGCGTGTCCTTCGCGATGAAGAACAGCGTGATGCCCGCGTTGATGATCCGCTCCCCGGCCACCGGCGCATCCGCTTCGTCCGCGTCTTCGTCCTCGCCCGCGGCGGTGTCGGTGTCGTCATCCGCCGCCCAGACGGAGAAGATCGCCGCGCCCGTGCTTCCCGCGACGTCGAAGAGGGCCGCCGCCAACGCTTCGGGCGTCTTCGGGGAGGCGACCTTTCCAGACGGTGCCCGGCCTGCTTCCCCCAGCTCCTGAAGCAGGCTGGCGAACACGGCTTCCGGCGTGACGGGGGCTTCGGACTTCGGGCTCGGAGTCGTCATGGGCGCGGACCATGGCATGGCCCCTCGCGCCCCGGCCACGCCCCGGGAAGCCC
>NZ_RAWK01000177.1 GCF_003612165.1 Corallococcus aberystwythensis
ACCCCGCCCCTGCCCCCGCCGCGCCCGCCGTGGAGGACACCGCGCAGCGCGAGCAGGAACTGCTCACCTGGACGCTGGGCGCGAAGTACGACGCCACGCAGGCCAACATCAACTTCAACGTGTACTCGTCGCGCGCCACGCGCATCGAGCTGTGGATCTACAAGACGGCCCAGGGCGCGGCGCCGGCCGTGACGTACGTGATGACGAAGAACGCGACGACCAATGTCTGGTCGAAGACGGCCTCCGTCTCCACGCTGAAGAACAGCTACGGCGTCACCGGCACCGTCTATTACGGCTACCGCGCGTGGGGCCCCAACTGGACGTACGTGTCCACCTGGAACACGACGACCAACAGCGCGCATGGCTTCGTCGCGGACGTGGACACCGCGGGCAACCGCTTCAACCCGAACAAGCTCCTGTGGGACCCGTACGCGCTGGAGCTGTCGCACGACCCGGTGAACCCCAGCAACGCGGACGCCACGGTGTTCGCGTCCGGTCCGCTGCACCGCTACAAGGACAGCGGCCCGTACGCGCCCAAGGGCATCGTGCTGGCGCCGGACACCACGGCCACCGGCACCAAGCCCACGCGCGCCTTCAAGGACGACATCGTCTATGAGGTGCACCTGCGTGGCCTGACGAAGCAGGACACCGGCTCCGGGCTGGATGCCGCCTGTCTGGGCACCTACAAGACGGCGGGCCAGAAGGCCGCGCAGCTGGCGGCGCTGGGCGTGACGGCGGTGGAGTTCCTGCCGCTGCACGAGACGGACAACGGCAACAACGACACGGTCGCGAGCACGGCGGGTGACAACTACTGGGGCTACATGAACCTCAGCTACTTCGCGCCGGACCGCCGCTACGCGTGCGACCAGACGCCGGGCGGCCCCACGCGCGAGTTCAAGTCCATGGTGAAGGCGTTCCACGACGCCGGCATCAAGGTGCTGGTGGACGTGGTCTACAACCACACCGGCGAGGGCGGCGGGTGGATCAGCGGAAACCCCAGCACGTACAACGTCATGTCGTACCGGGGCCTGGACAACCCCACGTACTACAGCCTGACGAAGGACATGCAGTTCAACTGGGACAACACGGGCGTGGGCGGCAACTTCAACACGCGCAACCCGACAGCCCGCAACGTCATCCTGCATTCGCTGTCGTACTGGAAGGACACGCTGGGCGTGGACGGCTTCCGGTTCGACCTGGCGTCGGTGCTGGGCAACATCCACGAGCACGAGACGGCCACGCACAGCGGCTACGAGTACAACCGCGACGACTCGAACACGGCGCTCAATCAAATCACCACGCAGCTGGATCCGCGTCCGGAAGGAGGCGGCGCGGGCACGGACTTCATCGCGGAGCCGTGGGCCATTGGCGGCAATTCCTACCAGGTGGGCAACTTCCCGGCGAAGTGGCGCGAGTGGAACGGCGCGTTCCGCGACACCTTCCGCAAGGACCAGAACCAGCTGGGCGTGGAGAACGTGACGCCGGGGCAGCTGGCCACGCGCTTCGCGGGCTCGTCGGACCTGTACTTCGATGACGGCCGCAAGCCGGCCGCGTCCGTGAACTTCATGGTGGCCCACGACGGCCTCACCCTGAAGGACCTGTACTCGTGCACCAACAAGAACAACAACCAGCCGTGGCCCTACGGCCCGTCCGACGGCGGCGAGGACAGCAACCACAGCTGGGACCATGGCGGCAACGCGGCGCTCCAGCGGCAGGCGGCGCGCAACGGCCTGGCGTTCCTGATGATGAGCGCGGGCGTGCCGATGATTACGGGCGGCGACGAGTTCCTGCGCACGCAGTACTGCAACAACAACGTGTACAACCTGGACTCGAACAAGAACTGGCTGGACTACGCGTGGAGCGCGGACCAGTCCAACTTCCGCCTGTTCGCCAAGAACCTCATCGCGTTCCGCAAGGCGCACCCCGCCCTGCGCCCGGCGGCGTTCTACAGCGCGTCCGACACCAACGGGAACGTGATGGAGCAGCACCGCTGGTTCAAGCCGGACGGCTTCGTGCCGGACGCGTCCTACTTCGACAGCGCGAGCAACCACGCGCTGGCGTACCGCATCGACGCGTCGGAGTTCTCCGGTGAGACGGTGAGCGCCATCTACGTCGCGTACAACGGCTGGTCCGCCGCGGTGGACTTCTTCCTGCCGTGGCCGGGCAACGGCAAGCGGTGGTACCGCGTGACGGACACCTGCTCGTGGATCGAGAGCCGGGGCGCGGATCAGGTGATGCTCAACCCCACGGACCTGGCGGGCGACGAGGGCTCCAAGTACGGCCTGTGCGGCCGGGGCGTGCTGGTGCTGGTGGCCAAGTAGCGTGAAGGCCGTGGAGGACCCGGCGCGCTGGCCGGGTCCTTCGCGGTGCAGGGGCGGGCCGGTATAAGGCCCGCATGGCCCAGGACGTCAGCGCGGTGGTGAAGCGGCTTCGGGAAGAGAACTCCTTTGAGAAGGAGACGTTCGAGGGGCTGGACCTCCAGAACGTCGACCTGGGCGACAAGGAGTTCTACCGGTGCACCTTCGTGAACTGCGAGTTGCAGGAGAGCCGGTGGAAGGAGTCGCTGCTGGAGGTGTGCGTGTTCCAGGGGTGCAACCTGACGCGCGCGAACTTCAACGCCATCCGGCTGCGGGACGTGCGCTTCGAGGGCTCGAAGCTGATGGGCATTGACTGGACGGGCGTGGCGGCGAACCCGGAGGTGAACTTCGAGGAGTGCGGCATGCCCTACAGCTCGTTCGTGGGGCTGGGCCTGCGCCAGACGTCGTTCGTGCGTTGCGTGGCGCGGGAGGCGAACTTCTTCGACATGGACCTGACGGACGCGGACTTCACCGGCGCGGACCTCACCGGCAGCAACTTCCGCGGCTGCACGCTGACCCGAACGGACTTCTCCGGCGCCACGGGCCTGGTGCTCGACCCCGCGCGGAACAAGCTGAAGGAGACGCGCATCCCGCAGGACACCGCGATGTCCGTGGTGCATGAGCTGGGCATGCGCGTGGAGGGCTACCACGCGAAGGCTGCGGGGCGCGGCGCGGCGAAGAAGACGGGGGCGAAGCGATGAGGGACGGCACGCCGTTCGATCCAGCTGCTGTCGCGCGGATCGCGGTGATGGTGAGGACGGGGCTTGTCGGGCTCCGGCAGCTCATCGCCTGGGCGGATGCGTGGGTGATGAAGCTGGATGACTCACCGCTCTGGTTGCTGGAGCTGTGCACGGCGCCCGATATCGACAGGGCTCGCGGCTTGCTCCTCGACATGCCGGACCTTCCGTTTCCGGCCAACGTGGAGGAGCAGGACGCGTGGGACGCGGACCACCTGGCGTGCCTGTTCCTCCGTTACCGGAGCGGCGGGATTTCGTGGGGGGACTTCCTCATGCGGGGAGGCCAGTACCTGGATGGCGCGAACGGCCACCGGCAGTGCGAGGAGTTCTTCATGCAGCTGGACCTGCTGGAGCGCATGGGGTTTCCGGAAGACCTGGTGCAGGCCCAGCGTGAGGACATCGAGCGCAGCCTCGTGGACGCGCTGGCGCGGATGGAGTCCGCCCATCGGCGATTCGAAGCCGAGGCACACGGGGACTAAGTGGATAGCTACAAGTTCCGAGACGAATGCAGCACCTGCCCTGTTACCGCTGTGCTCTGAATTCGTTCAGGAACACTTGGCGAGCTACTTAGCCACGTGTGCGTTGATGACCTGCCGTTCTGAACGTCCCTGCGGTAGTTATGGGACAACCTGCCATGTAGCATTCCAAGCTAGCCGCATGCAGGCTCGGGGAAGTCATGGGCAAGGGACAGGTCTCGGTCATTCTGGCGCTGCTCGCCTCCACCGCCGCTGCCCATCCTGGGGCGCTCGATGCCAGCGGGTGCCACTACGACAGGAAGCACGGTGGGTACCACTGCCACAGAGGCACGTCGACCCGGTCCTCGTCGAGCGCCTGGCCGGAGCTGTCTGCGCCCTCTCCCCTTGCGCGGGCAACTCCCACTGTGTCGCCGACGTCAAAGCCTTCCGTGCCACGCATCGACAAGGAGTCGTTGCCACCGGCTCCTGCAGTGGCGCAGCCAGTAAATGTCCCGGTGGACAAGTCCGCGCTTGCGCCATCTCGGCTTAATGCAGGTGGCACTGCAAACGCAGGTGTCCCCTCTTCGAGCGCTGTGGAGGCGCCTGAGCGCAAGCGCGATCCTGCGGACGAAGGAGCGAGTGCGCTGTGCTGCATCGGCAGCCTTCTTGCTGCGTCGTGTGGCTCCTTCTGGGCCTTCCTCAAGACCCGCAAGCGCTCCCGAGCACATTCGCAAGAACAGATGGCAGCGAAGGCCAAGGCGTCCGCAACACCGCCGCTGCCAGCTGTCAGCCCCGCCGCAAGGCCGCAACCACAGGAGGCGCTGCTCGCGCCCCAACCTCACGCTGTAGCCCCTGCCCCCCGTCGGAAGCCACCACGGTCAGGCGAGGTGGAGATCACGGCGAATTACAACGGGACCTGCACGGAATGCTCATCACCGGTCGTTCCTGGCCAAAGCATCTACTGGAGCAAGGAGTCGAGGACGACCAGACATGTCGACTGCGAAGCTGCGCGGAAGGACGATGCTGCCCGTCAGGAGTCGCAGCGGGTTGAGGCACTCCATGGTCTGATCGACCGACTCCACTCTGCGAAGGGTGCCGCGACACGGCGCAACGTGATCGCGCGGGCGGAGAAACTCGGGGTCACTCCCGAGGAGCGTCTCCAGCTCCTGCTCGAAGCCTCACGCCTGGACACCGACGACACCCTTGAGAAAGTGGAGGGCCTCAAATCCAAGGCCGTGAAGAGACGCCGGCTTGAGGAGGCGCTCGCCTCCATCCGCGCCGATGCGGTGTCGGACGAGATGCAGGCGGAACAGATCGCCTTGCTTGAGGAGGCACTCCGGATGCTGGATGGCGAATCCGCCGCCCAGTCGCCCACGTCGAGCTGACAATGCGGCAAGGAGCAGCTCGAGAACTTCGCCGCAGACTTAGGCCTGAAGTCCTCGGCCTCCACCGTGGGAAATCGGGCAATCATGCAGTGCCATGTGCCAGAGAACTCTGAGGAAAAGGCTGGAGCCATCGCCAAGGCGGTCATCGACGAGGCGATAGCGGTTCTCACTGGAGCTAAGCAGGCCGCCGAGTGTTCCTGAACGAATTCAGAGCAGAGCGGTAACAGGGCAGGTGCCTGCATTCGTCGCGGAACTTGCGGCTACCTACTTAGGAGTTCCGCGCCGGAGCTTCGTCCACGACCACGCGTCTTCGCGGGGCGACGTTCCAGAGGGCCGGCAGGTCCGCGTCACAGAAGGTGCAGACGAACCACTGTTCCTTCACCAGGTTGAGCTCGCCGCAGTGGGTGCACCGCCGGAAGGTGACGGCGTGGGTGAAGCCCGGGGGACCGCGAAGGCCAGCCCTGGTCAGCGCGAGCGAGAGCGCATCCCAGCAGTCCGTGTCCGGGCAGTAACCCGTCGATTGATTCGACGCCCCCGCGACGTCCCACCCCATCGGGGATCGCTGGAAGTGGAGTTCGCCCGCCGCCAGCACCTCCTCGCCTCCCGCGCACGCGACGTGCTCCGACCGGCGTGGCGCCAATCGCAGGCAGCCGGTGAGGTCCACGACCCAGGTCGCGCCCTCCTGGATGGCTTCCGGATGCCCCTGGAGCCAGCGGTCGAGGTCCTCGCGGGCGCGGATGGGAGCACCGGCCGGATGCGCCATCACGGCGCGGCGGATCTCCTCGGGCCCGACATAGGCGTAGGCGTACAGCTCCATCACGGTGTCTCCTGCTGAGAGTGACCGGGAGACGTCAGGGCGCGGCCGGACCGGACAAGCGTGCGCCCTGGGCCAGCCGACGGCAGGCGGAGGACTTCACCGCGAGGTACACGCGCAGGCCTGGAGCGATGGACAGCTCGCGCACGGCGGCGTGCGTGAGGCGGACCACCCAGCGGATGCCCGCCACGTCCACGTGGGTCGCGCACTCCCCTGCTCCCGCGTCCTCCAGCTTCGTCACCGTGCCTTCGAGCACGTTGCGCGCGGAGACGCCGGTCAGCGGACCGGTGGACAGGAGGATGTCCTCGGCGGGCACGGCGTAGGCAGCGCGGGTGCCGTGGGACAGCTCCGGCGCGTCCGGCACCCAGAGCGACAGGCCTTCCGTGACACGCAGCCGCGTGCTTCCAGGTGCGGGATGATCCAGCGTGCCTTCGAGGATGTTCTCCTCGGGCTCGCCGGTGAGCAGGCCGCGCGCCACCGTGCCCAGCACCGTGTCCGCCGGGCCCACGGCCTTCACGGCGCCGCCGTCCAACAGCAGGGCCTCGCGGGCCAGGGCCCGTGCTTCACCGAGCTGGTGGGTTACGTAGAGCAGGGGCACTCGCGCTTCATCGCGTACGCGCAAGAGGTACGGCAGCACGCGCTCCTTCAACGCGACGTCCAGCGCGGCCAGGGGTTCGTCCAACAGCAGCAGCGCGGGGTCGGTGGCGAGCGCCCGCGCCAGGGCGACGCGCTGCTTCTCACCACCGGACAGCGTCACCGGGTAGCGGTGCAGCAGGGGTTCCAGCTCCAGCAGGTGCACGGCTTCATCCACGCGCGACGGACGCCCGGCGCGTACACCGAAGCGCACGTTCTGTCCGGCGGTGAGGTGCGGGAAGAGCAATGCGTCCTGCGGCACGTAGCCCATGCGGCGCGCTTCCGGCGGCACGTCGATACCGGCGGACGTGTCGAGGAGCACGCGACCATCGACCACCACGCGCCCCGTGGCTCCCCGCCGCAGGCCCGCGAGCACCTCCAGCAGCGACGTCTTCCCGGAGCCCGAACGCCCCAGCACCGCCACCGACGCGGACGTGAAGCGCGCCTCGACCTCCAGCGTGAAACGCGCCAGGGGCAGCCGCAGCGACAGCTCCATCACGGGCGAGCACCTCTGACCCACGTGGCCCGCACGTTCTGCGCGGACGTGGGCTCCATCGCATCCGGCCCGTGATGCCCCCGAGTCCACGTAGTGCCCGGTATGTCCTCAGCGGACGCAGGCTCCGTCGCAGCGGGCCCAGGCACACAAGACCTCACGCGCTGTGCTGTCCCGTAACTCACGCGAGCCCCCGGGCTCCGCGACGCCGCGTCACCACTTCCGTCACGTACATGGCCCCGAACGCGAGCACCACCGCCACACCCGCGAGCTTCAGCGCCTCCGCGTCCTGCCCCACCTGCGTGCGCTGGAAGATGGCCAGGGACAGCGTCTGCGTGCTTCCGGGAATGTTTCCCGCCACCAGCACCGTGGCGCCGAACTCGCCCAACGCACGTGAGAACGCGAGCAGCGCGCCCGTCAGCACCCCGCGCCATGCGAGCGGCAGCGTCACGCGGAAGAACGCCCGCATGCGCGTGTCCCCCAACGTGCGGGCCACCGCCACCAGCCGTGGATCCACTTCCTCGAAGCCCGCGCGCGCGGAGCGCACCAGCAGCGGGAACGCCATCACCGCGCTGGCCAGCACCACCGCCTTCGGCGTGAACACCACCTCCACGCCCACCGCATCCAGCAACCGCCCCAGCACCGAGTCCCGCGCCAGCAACTCCAGCAGCACCAGGCCCACCGCCGTCGGAGGCAGCACCAGCGGCAGCGCCAGCACCGTCTCCACCACGCCGCGCCCCGGTCCCCTCCAGCGCGCGAGCGCGTAGGCCGCCGCCACACCGGGCACCAGGATGAGCGCCGTGGACAGGGCCGCCACCGCCACCGTGAACAGCACCAGCCCTGTCAGTCCCTCATCCATCACGGCGCAGCATGCCCCTTGGCCAAGGCCACACACAGACGCCGCGACAGGACATCGGAGCGAGGGAGCTCACGCGCTCGACCCAGTGCCACCCTCACGGCGCGTCCTTCCGCGTCCCAGCTCCGGACTTCGGCGTGGGCACGGCTCGCGGAACACCTGCATCAATCGTCGCGGCATGACCCGAAGCATCCGGCGCCGCCTTCACCCCGCTCACGTCCAGGAAGCCCAGCCGGCGGAACTCCTTCCGCGCGGCTTCCGTCTGGAGGAAGCGCACGAACGCGAGCCCTCCTTCCGGCGCCTTTCCCCGCGTCAACGCCGCCGCCGGATACGCGATGCGCGGTGCGTCTGCCTCCGGCACCGTGAAGGCCACGCGCACCTTCTTCGAACCCGCCGCGTCCGTCGCGTACACCACGCCCGCGTCCGCCCTCCCCGCCTCCACCGCCGCCAGCGCGGCCCTGACATCCACCGCCGGCACCACGCGCGGCGCCACGTCCGCCCACACGCCCGCCTTCGTCAGCCACGCCTTCGCGTACACGCCCGCGGGCACCGCCGCTGGCTCCGCCAGCATCACCCGCTTGAGGCCCTTCAGGTCCGCGGGCCCGGTGACCTTCAGCGCCGAGCCCGCCGGCACCACCACCACCAGCCGGTTGGACACCAGGTCCACCCGCGAGCCCGCCTGCACGAGCCCCGCCCGCTCCACCAGGTCCAGCTTCGCCTCGTCGGCGGAGAGGAAGGCATCCGCCGGAGCGCCCGCCATCACCTGACGTGCCAGGTCACTCGACGCCCCGAAGGCGAACCGCACCCGGTGTCCCGATTCCTGCTGGAACGCGGGCGCGAGCGACTCGAGTGCGTCCGTCGTGCTGGCCGCCGCGAACACCAGCACGTCCTCCGCACGCGCCGTGGACACCGACACCCAGGCCAGCAACAGCCCCCACCACGCATGTCGCATCGCACGCACCTCCAGCGGTCCGCGGCAGCCTACAAGTTGACCCGCACGCACCTCGCCGCTAATGAATACTCTGTGTCACGGAATATCCATAAAGAGGATGAAGCGCTCGCGAAGGACGTCGGCCGGATGCAGGAGCTGATGTTCTCGTTGGGCCGTCGCCGTTCACTCCGTGATCCCATCGCAAGCACCTGCGAGCAGCTCCAGTTCACGCCGCCCCAGGTGCACGCCCTGCTGTGGCTGGGCCTGGACGGCTCGCTCACCATGGGCGAGCTGGCCAAGCGACTGGGTGTCACCGAAAAGACCGTCACCGGTGTCGTGGACCGCCTGGAGCGCGAGGGCCACATCGTGCGCGAACGCGGGGACACCGACCGGCGCATCGTGCGCTGCCGGCTCACCGACAAGGGCAAACAGACCTTCGCCAAGCTCGACCGCTCCATGCACCGCTCGATGGGCGTGGTGATGGGCATGCTCGACCCCGACGACCGTCAGGCCCTCTTCCGCGTGCTGGAGAAGCTGCTCGTCAAGCTGGACTCCGCCACGCCGGACGACCCCTCCGCGTCCGGGACCTGACGCCTTCAGCGCCCGCCCGGCGCCCGCGCCCACAGCAGGCGCGGGTGCAGGAGCAGCGCGAAGGCTTCCCTCACCGTCCAGTACGCCCGGTCCACCGCGCGCATCCGCCCGTCGATGGGCGCCGGACTCGTGACCACCTCCAGCCCCTCGCGCCGGAAGCACTGCCTGGCGCGCAGCAGGTGATACGGGTCGGAGACCACCACCACCCGGCGCGCCCCACGCTCGCGCAGCACGCGGGAGCTGAACCGCGCGTTGTCCTGCGTGGAGTGGCTGTCCTCCTCCAGCACGCACGCGGACGCGGGCACGCCCGCCGCCACCGCCAGCTCGCGCATCACGCGCGCCTCGGACGGAGGATGGGTGCCCACGCCCCCGGACAACAGCACCCAGGGCGCCACGCCCCGGCGGTACAGCGCCGCCGCCTGCTCCACGCGCGCCACCAGTGCACCGGACGGCACACCGCCCGGCAGCACCCGCGCGCCCAGCACCACCAGCGCGTCCGCCTCCATCACCTGCTCGCGACGGCCGAAGCGGTCCACCCACCAGGCCAGGCCGAACACGCCGCCCGTGAGCACGCCCGCGCAGAGGAGGACCGCCCGGCGCGCACGTCCGGGTCTGGGAAGCAGGGCAAGGGGCCGCACCGGCGGGACCCTAGTCCTGCACCGGACATCGCGCGGCCCCGGATACACCTTCACTGAAGCACTGTGTCCGCGATAACAGGTTTCACCGTGTTGGGGCCGACGGACGACCCGGTGAATTGTCGCGATGCGTATCGTCCGGCAGGGGGTCTCAAGACACAATGCGAGAGACGACCCGGCCGGGGTCCGCGGTGAACCGGAGCGGCCGGTGGGAGGCATACGGATGGATGTCAAAGGCGTCGCGTTCCTGGCACGGCAGACCATGATGGTGCAGGCCTTCGGCGAACCGGCGTGGAAGTCCTTCGTCGCGGAGCAGGCGAAGCGGGACCCCATCTTCGGACAGCTCATCATGCCCGTGTCGCGCATCCCGGCGGACGCCTTCCTGCGCTTCAACGAGGCCATGACCCAGCGCTTCTACGGCGGCGACACCAAGGCCTACTGGCAATACGGCATCAAGTCCGCCGAGTACGCGCTGGGCCAGGGCCAGCTCAAGACGATGTTCGGCAAGGACGACTTCCGCCGCTTCGCCCTGTTCACCCCCGGCATCTGGAAGGGCTACTTCACCGAGGGCGAGCTGACCGCGCAGCTGCAGGGCGACACCGTGGAGCTGCGCATCACCGGCGTGCCCCGGCCGCACGTCTACTTCGAGCTCGCCGTGATGGGCTTCGCCGCGGGGGGCCTCGCGTACCTGAGCGGCCGCAAGGAGATCCACCACGAGGTCCTGAAGGGCTTCAGCAAGGGGGACATGGAGGTCCTCTACCGCTTCACCCTGCCCACCGCCGCCCCGTAGGGACTCAGGGCGCCGCGGCCGCCGTGGCGGCACCCGCGGGAGCCGCGCCCGCCGGAGCCACGACGGGCGTGGGCTCGGGGGCGAGCCGCAGGTCCGCCACCACCGGGTAGTGGTCGGACACGCCCACGCGCAGCACGCGCGTGGCCACCGGGGTGAACGCGCCGCACGCCATCACGTAGTCAATGCGCAGGGACGGCAGGAACAGCGGCATCGGGTAGGTGCCCGTCCCGTCGGAGCGGGTGACGCGCGCCACGTCCTGGAGCTGGCGGCGCAACAGGCGCACCGGGCGCGAGTCCGGGTCGTCGTTCAAGTCCCCCATCAAGAGCCGGGGCCGGGTGTCCTTCGCCAGCAGGTGGGAGATGAAGACGCTCTGGCGCACGCGCGCCGCGCCGTTGAAGGGCCGGCGGATGAGGTGCGTGGCGTAGACGCTCACCTCGCGCCCGTCCACGTCCAGCACGGCGTGCGCCAGCGTGCGCGGCTCCGCGCCCCTGGGCGTGGGCAGCGGGTACTGCGCCAGGGACGCCAGCGGATAGCGCGACAGGAGCGCGATGCCGTACGCGCCGCCATACAGCCGCGTGGTGCCGAAGTGCGCGCGGTACTTCAGGCCGGTGAGCGCCGACAGCCGCTCCACCTGGTCCTCGCCGTGCGCGCGCGTGGAGCCCACGTCCACCTCCTGCAGCGCGACGACGTCCGGGCCCTCCTGGCGGATGACGGCCGCCACCTGCTCCAGGCCCTTCAGGCCGGACTGGATGTTGAAGGTCATCACCCGCAGGGCGCCCGCGTCGCGCTTGGGGGCCACGGCGACGGGCGTGGTGCCCGAGGACAGGGTGGGACGCACCGCGGAACCGGAGGCACAGGCCAGCGATCCCGCGACGAACAAGGCGGTCAGGAGGGAGCTCGTTCGCATCAAGGGGGGCGAGGGTATGCCGCCCGCCCTCGCGCTGTCGTCCCGCCCCCCGGGGCCCGGCTGGAGAGCAGCCGGGCTTCAGGCCTGCGTTCAGCCCTGGCGGGACTGACGGCGGCGGCGCGCGCCCAGCGCCGCGAACACGGCGAGGAGCACCGCCGGCGCGCCGCTGGTGGCGGAGCAGCCGCCCCCGTCCTCCTCCGGAGCGACGGGGTCCTTGCCGCCGGTGATGACGACGTCCAGCGTGGCGTTGGCGTGCGCGTCCCCGCCCTGGTTGTTGTCGCCGTTCACGGAGTTGCCCGCGGCGTACACCTTGAGCGTGCCGTTGGTGGCGGGAGCCACCAGCGAGAAGTCGAAGCGCGCCGAGCCGCCGCTGGAGACCTTGGGCAGCGAGTGCGTCAGCTCGCCGTTCAGCACCTTCGTGCCCGAGCCCGCGGTCAGCGTCGCGCCGTCCACGCCGCCCGTGGCCACGTTCATGCCCGCCTTCGCGCCGGGGCCACCGGTGATGATCAGCGAGTACTGGCCCGTCTCGCCCGCCGTCAGCGCCGTGGGACCTTCCAGCGTCACGGTGGGGGTGCTCGTCCCGCCGCTGTGGCAGCCGGACGCGGTGCAGGACATGCCGCTCTGCTTGCCACTGCGCCCGCTGACGCCGGTGGAGTTGGCGAACGCGGAGCTGGCGACAAGGCACACCACGGCCGCGCCCACGGACGGAAGAATGGACCGCATGAAATGAACCTCCTGGGGGGAACTCAGGAAAAAAGGGGAGGCTCCCTTGTAGCGCAGCGCGGCGAGGAGTGCAGCAGGCGACATTCCCCTGTGTCGCGGGGGCTGGGCGTACCGCGCCCTACAGCCAGGCGAAGGCGTCGTGGAACGCCTTCTGCCCGCCGTGCTCCAGCACCTCACCGTGGCAGACGACGATGCGCTCCACGTCCCACTTCAACGCACGTTGGATGGAGGCGCGCGCGGCCTCCTTGTCCTTCATGAGCAGGCGCTCCAGGACCGTGGGGGCCAGCCGTTTCCAGGCGCGGTTGGCCTTGAGGTACAGGCGCAGCAGCAGCGAGTCCGCGTGGTGGAAGTGGAAGGCCAGGTCGGTGATGAGCAGCGTGCGGCTGGGCCGGTGGAAGAAGAGGAACTCGTTCACCCGGGGCATGCCGCGGATGTGCATCTGCTCCAGCACCGGGGCCCAGGCGGGGTCGGGCGTGTCGTCCAGCTCCTGGTCGATGCGGAGCGCCGGCTGCTTCACGCGCAGCCCCGAGGGCGCCACCACCCGGGCGTCCGGGAAGGCCGCGGCCCAGTCCGGCAGGTGCACATGGTGGAAGAGGTTGGGGGCCACGAGGAAGCGCACCTTCCCCAGGGCCTCCACGGCGGCCCGCCGCTCCGGCGTGAAGGCGACGGGCGAGTGCACCCACAGCCCGCCGTCCGGCAGGCGGAGGACCGTCATGCGGCCGCCCAGGTCGAGCCCTCCCATGGAGAAGGCGGCATCGAACACGTGGACGTCGTCAGCGAGCTTGCGGGGCGCGGTGTCAGGGGGCGTGGGCATGGCGGGTCCTTTTCCAAGCATGGCGGGCGTTCCCGGGACGAGTCCGGCCTCGGTCCGGCGTTGATTTCCGGAACATCCCAGCGTAGGCAACCCCCCACTTTCCATCCCCTAGCAAGGTGCCCAGCACATGGCCGAGAAGCTCACGCCCCGCGAGAAGGGCTTTTCCGAGTGGTACGTCGACCTGGTCCAGAAGGCGAAGCTCGCCGACTACTCGGACGTGAAGGGCTGCATGGTCATCCGCCCCAACGGCTACGCGCTGTGGGAGAACATCCAGCGGGTGATGGACAAGATGTTCAAGGACACGGGCGTGAAGAACGCCTACTTCCCGCTGCTCATCCCGGAGAGCTACCTCAAGAAGGAAGCCGAGCACGTGGAGGGCTTCAACCCGCAGCTGGCGGTCGTCACGCACGCGGGTGGCTCGAAGCTGGAGGAGCCGCTGGTCATCCGGCCCACGTCCGAGACCATCATCAACCGCAGCTTCTCCAAGTGGATCCAGAGCTACCGCGACCTGCCCTTGCTGGTGAACCAGTGGGCCAACGTGATGCGCTGGGAGATGCGCACGCGCCTGTTCCTGCGCACCACGGAGTTCCTCTGGCAGGAGGGCCACACCTGCCACGAGACGGAAGCCGACGCGGAGGAGCGCACGCTCCAGATGCTGGAGGTCTACCGCACGTTCGCGGAGGACTACATGGCCATGCCGGTGCTGCCGGGGCGCAAGTCGGAGTCGGAGAAGTTCGCCGGCGCGCTGCGCACGTACAGCATCGAGGCGATGATGCAGGACAAGAAGGCGCTCCAGGCGGGCACCAGCCACAACCTGGGCCAGAACTTCGCCAAGGCCTTCGACACCACGTTCCAGGGCCGTGACGGCAAGGTGCACCACGTGTGGCAGACGTCGTGGGGCTCCTCCACGCGCCTCATCGGCGGGCTCATCCTCACGCACTCGGATGACGCGGGCCTCGTGGTGCCGCCGAAGATCGCCGCCACGCACGTGGTCATCATCCCCATCGCGGGCAAGGCGACGGACGTGGAGAAGACGCAGGTGATGGAGAAGTCGCACGCGCTGGCCGCGGACCTGCGCAAGGCGGGCCTGGGCGTGGTGGTGGACGACGACGAAACGAAGGGCCCGGGCTTCAAGTACAACGAGCACGAGCTCATCGGCACGTGTCTGCGCATCGAGCTGGGGCCCAAGGACCTGGCCAAGGGCTCGTGCGTGATGGTGCGCCGCGACCTGCGCCAGAAGGAGTTCGTGTCGCTGGACGAGGCCGTGGCCAAGGCCCAGACGATGCTGGACCAGATGCAGAAGGACCTGTTCCAGAAGGCGAAGGACTTCCGCGACTCGCACACCTTCGAGGTCAACTCCTACGAGGAGCTGAAGGCGAAGGCGGAGGACGGCTTCCTGCTGGCGCACTGGGACGGCGACCCGAAGACGGAGGCGCGCATCAAGGAGGAGACGGGCCTCACCACCCGCTGCCGCCCGTTCAGCCTCAAGCAGGAGCCGGGCAAGTGCGTGATGACCGGCAACCCGTCGCAGGGCCGCATCGTGTTCTCCAAGGCGTACTGAAGCCTTCCTGGAGCGCGGTACCCGCGGGGCTGGGAGGCGACTCCCGGCCCCGTTGTCTTTTCAGCCGTCAGCCGGCGGCGAGCAGGCCGCGCTTTTTCGGGAGGAAGGTGGCCACCGGCTCCGGCTTGCCCGCGACGGGCAGCGGGGCGGCGGCCTCGAAGTCGAAGGCGTCCTGGCAGCGCTCGCGCGTGGCGTGGGAGACGAGCACCGGGGCGCCGACCTTCTTCGTCAGGCCCTCGATGCGGCTGGCCAGGTTCACCGCGTCGCCGATGACGGTGTACTCGCGGCGCTGTTCGCTGCCCACGGCGCCCACCACCACGCGGCCGGTGTGCACGCCCACGCCGATGCTCAGGGGGAATTCACCCCGGGCGGCGCGCTCCTGGTTGAGCGTGTCCAGCGCGTCCAGCATGGCCAGCGCGCACGACACGGCGGCGGCCGGGTGGCCGGGCTGCTCCAGGGGCGCGCCGAAGTACGCGAGGATGCCGTCGCCCATGAACTTGTCGAGCGTGCCGCCGTGGCGGAACACCACCTCCACCATGCGCGACAGGTACTCGTTGAGCAGCGCCACCACCTGGGGGCTGTCCATCTGGTCCGACAGCGTGGTGAAGCCGCGGATGTCGGAGACGAGCAGCGTCACCTCGCGGTGCTCGCCGGCCTCGCCGTCCGTGCCCCGCTCCGAGATGCGCCGCGCGACCTCCGGGGAGAAGAAGCGGCCCAGCCGCTCGCGCTGCATCTCCTCGCGCACCACGTCCGTGACCAGTCCCAGCACCGTGCGGCTGATGAAGAAGGCCACCGAGGACGCGAGCACCATCACCAGCACCATGCCGGGCAGGAACTGGGAGGCGGGCAGCCCCGCGCCCAGGGTCAGCAGGGCCACCGCGACGATGCCCAGCGCCGTGGCCGCCGCGACGATGAGCCGCGACAGCGTCACCATGGACACGATGACCACCAGCACCAGGTACACGCCCAGGGTGAGCAGCGCGATGGGCACTCCGTTGGCCGAGCCCTGGATGGACCATTCCTGGAGGAAGTAGATGAGCGGCATGTCCAGGAACGCCACGCTCAGCGCCGGCCGCCGCAGCAGGGCCGGCATCCGGCGCGCGCCCGCCCACAGCAGGAAGGCCAGCGCGATGTAGCCGCCGAGCACGCCGCGGGACACGTGCCAGTCATCCACCAGGGCCAGCACCAGCCACGCCGTCGTGGCGGTGATGCGCGTCACGTTGAGCCAGGCCCCGACGTCCGCGCGCCACTCGTCCAGGCGCCCGCGCAGGGTGGATTCAACATGGGCATGGGAGAACAGGGACCGCATGTCCCGGGGAGGCTACCCCACGCGTGGGGCCCTCTCCAGGCGGCGCCCTTCCTGCGTTAGGGTCCCCGTGCATGGCGAGCATCGGGCACGTGGCGGTGGGCATGGCGCTGGGGCGCTACGAGACGGGGACGGGCGCGCCCTGGCGGCGGCGGGTGGCGGAGATGGCGTTCCTGTCGCTGCTCGCCCTCCTTCCCGACGCGGACGTGGTGGCGTTCGCGCTGCGCATCCCCTACGCGGCGACGTGGGGGCACCGCGGTGCGTCGCACTCGTTCGTCTTCGCGGCGGGGGTGGCGCTCGGGGTGGCCGCGCTGGCCCGGTGGAAGGGGGAATCCGCCACGCGCTGGGGCCTCCTGGCGCTGGCGGCGGTGGGCAGCCACGGCATCCTGGACACGCTCACGGACGGCGGGCTGGGCGCGGCGCTCTTCTGGCCCGTCTCCAACGCGCGCGTCTTCGCGCCGGTGCGGCCGCTGCCGGTGGCGCCCATTGGCGCGGGCATGCTGTCCGCGCGAGGCCTGTACGTGAGCGGCGTGGAGTTCCTCGTGTTCCTGCCCGCCTGGGTCTACGCGCTGTGGCCCCGGAAGGCGCGCGCGGCCCGAAGTGTCCAGGTTCCCTGACATGCGCCTGTTCACCGCCGTGACGCTGGGAGAGGCCCTCACCGCCGAAACCGGGCGAGGCATCGAGCGCCTGCGCGCGCTCGCACCGGACGCGAAGTGGGTGAAGCCGGAGGGCGTGCACCTGACGCTGCTCTTCCTGGGCGACGTGGACGACAGCCGCCTGCCGGAGCTGCGCGACGCGCTGGAGCCGGTGGGGCTGTACCACGCGCCGTTCGTGCTGTCGGTGGCGGGCGGCGGCACGTTCGGCCCGCCTTCGCACCCGCGCGTGCTCTGGGCGGACGTGCGTGGGGACATCGCCGCGCTGAAGGCGCTCCAGGCGGACGTGGCGCGAGCGCTGGAACCCCTGGGCTTCACGTCCGAGCACGGCGAGTACATCGCGCACCTGACGCTGGCCCGGGCCCGGCCACCGCGCGGGGACCCGGCGCTGGCGGCGTGCGCGCACGAGCTGCAGGGCGCGTCCTGGGGCGAGGGGCGCGTGGACCGGCTGGTGCTGTTCGAGAGCACGAAGGGCCACTACGTGCACCGGCTGGAGGTGCCGCTGGAGCGCGGCTAGCAGGCGCGCAGGGACTCCGCCACGGCCACGGCCGCCGGCAGCGTGACGGTGAGCAGCGTGCCCCGGCCCTCGCGGCTCTCCGCGCGCAGCGTGCCGCCCAGGCCGGTGACGATGGTGTGGCTCACGGACAGGCCCAGGCCGGTGCTGTTGGGGCGCGCGGTGGCGAAGGGCTCGAAGATGTGCGCGAGCGCGTCCTGGGACAGGCCCTTGCCGGAGTCCTGCACCTCCACCACCACCTCGCCGTCCTCGCTGGTGTAGGCCGCCACGCGCAGCACGTTGTGCGCGGCGTCCTGGGCGTCCATCTGCTGCAGGGCGTTGAGCAGCAGGTTGAGGAAGAGCTGGGTGAGGCGCGCCTCGTCCGCGTCCACCGTGGGCAGGTCGTGGAAGTCCCGCTCCAGCCGCGCGCGGTGCTGCAATTCACCTCGCAGGAGCTTGAGCGCGTTCTCCAGCACCGGCTGCACGGCCACGCGGGCGCGGTGCTCCGGCGGCTTGCGCGACAGCGTGCGCAGGTCCTGCACGATGTGCTTGAGCCGGGTGGCGCCCTCCACCGTCTCGCCCAGCGCCTCCATCATGTCCTCCAGGTCCGCGCGCGGCAGGGGCGTGCCGTTGAGCAGCGGCTGCTTCAGCCGGTCCATCTCCTCGCGGATGTACGAGAGGTTCGCCAGCACGAAGGCCAGCGGGTTGTTCATCTCATGGCCCACCGCCGCCGCGAGCGAGCCCAGCGCGGACAGCCGGTCCGCCTGGAACAGCCGCGCCTCCATCTGCTTGCGCAGCGTCACGTCGCGCGCGAACACGCGCAGGCCCGGCGGGTCCCACAGCTGCGCGACGGTGAGCTCCCAGTAGCGGCCGTCCAGGTGCACCGTGGGCGCGGGCTCTCCCGGGGGCGCGCCGCGCCACGCCCAGGTGAGCGCCGCGTGCACCAGCGGGTGCTCGGCGCCCTTCTCCACCAGGTCCTGGAACGCCACGTGGGTGGCGGGGTTCGCGAACCGCAGCTCCCCGTCCATGCCCAGCTCCAGCAGCGGCTCCGGGTGCAGCAGCGGGAACGACGCCAGCCGGTACAGCGGGTCCTCCAGCGCGCGCAGGCCGCTGACGTCGCGCACCAGCAGGCCCAGCCGCACGCTCGTGTCCCCGGGCGAGGGCACGCAGGGGGTGATTTCGGCCGCGTAGACGCGCTCGTCGCCGTCCACGGTGAGCCGGTACTCCAGCCGGCCGTCGGAGCCGCCCCGGAGCACGGCCTGGAGCAGGGACATGAGCGGCTTGCTCGCCGCGGTGCCCAACGACTCCTCCAGCTTGCGCCCCTCCGCGCCGCGCACATCCAGGCCAAAGGCCCGGCCGGACGGGGACCACAGCCTGAGGCAGCGGCCCTCCGCGTCCAGCTCACCGGCCAGGTACTCCGCGCCGGACGAGGGGCGCGGGCTGGACACGGGCGCGCCCGGCCCGGGCGAGCGCACGAAGCCCTCCACCCGGAAGGGGCCCATGAGCATCTCCAGGCCCGCGCCGTCGGTGTTCATCCGGGTGAGGACGGAGATGAGCGCCTGCGCGTCCGCCTCCGGCAGCCTCTTGGTGAGGATGAGGCCGTCGGCGAGCGTGGAGATGGTGAAGAGGAACGGCATGAGCAGCGGTGCGTCCGCGCCCAGGTACGACGTCAGCGTGGCGCGCATGGCGTGCGCGTCCGTGTGGTTGCAGAAGAGCGCGCACACGTCCGACTCGCCGCGCAGCACCGCGTCCAGCGCCTTGCGGTAGGTGCCCAGGAAGCGCTGCTCGGAGAAGAGGGTCTCCGGGCGCAGGCCCAGCGACTCCAGGTGGCGCACCGGCAGCAGGTGCCCGCCGGTGGAGCGCTGCGCCACCCACGCCACGCGCTTGCCCCGCAGCGTCTCCAGCGTCAGCGGCGCGTCCGCGCGGCAGATGAAGGCGGAGTGGTAGTGGTGGCTCCCCGAGCGCACCGCGCGCAGCACCGCCCGCGCCTGCGGCTCGAAGGCGTCGCACTGCTCGGCGGTGCCCCAGGCCATCTCCACCCGGCCCGCCGCGAGCTCCGCCTCCAGGAACTCGTAGGTGGGCGCCATGGACATCACCACCGGGCGGCCCATGCGCTCCGACAGCGCTCGCGCGAACAGCTCCACGCGCACGTGCTCCCGTACCTCGCCCAGCGAGGGGTAGAGCAGGCAACGGATGGGAGCATTCGATGCGGTCACGACGAGTTCCTCCGATAGCCCCCCTCTCCCGAACGCACGGAAAGTCGGCGCGCGGGTGTTCTGTAGCTACCTGAATTTTTCCGAAATTGCCACATTATTCTGGAATCGCTGTAATACGTAGCTTCCCCAGGTCTACCACGCTTTGACCCAGGGTCTGTGGGGACCGAGGCGCACGGTGTGTGAAATCCCGCTCTATCGGGGCTGGCACCGGGGCTGCACTGGGGGTGGGTGGACGGGTGCAACCCATGGAAGGAACAGACGGATGACCAGGATTCTCCGGGGACTGTGGCTCCTGGCCCTCGTGCTGGTGGTGGCGGCGTGGCTGGTGGGCCGCGAAACGCAGGCGGCGCCGCGCGTGGCGCAGGGCGTGGTGGAGAAGGTGCGTCACGGGGACGTGGTGTTCCAGACGTCGGGATCACGCCAGTCGAAGGCCATCCAGGTGGCCACGCACAGCCCGCTGTCGCACGTGGGGCTGGTGGAGGTGACGCCGGACGGCGTGTTCGTGGTGGAGGCGGTGCAGCCGGTGAAGCGCACGCCGTTCGCGCAGTGGAAGGCGCGCGGGGTGAAGGGGCGGCTGTTGGTGATGCGGCCGCAGGGGGTGGATGACGCGGCGAAGGCGCGGGCGGTGGCGGAGGCGAAGCGGCACCTGGGCAAGCCGTACGACGCGCTCTTCGGGTGGGGGGACGAGGCGATGTACTGCTCGGAGCTGGTGCGCAAGGCGTACGCGGCGGGAGCCGGCGTGGAGTACGGCAGGCTGGAGCGGTTGGGGGACCTGGACGTGGCGGGATTGAAGCGGGAGATCTCCGAGCGCTACCGGGGTCCGGTGCCGATGGACCTGGAGCTGGTGACACCGGCGAACCTGGCGGCGGATGGCCGGCTCGCGGTGGTGCATTCGGACTTCCCCACGGCGCCCTGAGACCGCGCCGTCACGGTGGGGCCAGGCGCCCCACCGTGACGCCGTGTCTCAGCGCTTCACCCGCAGGACCTGGAACCCCTTCCCTCCCGTTCCGAAGCCCTTCAGGTTCTCCGCCCGCACCACCAGGTCGCCGTTGGGAAGCACGCCCCAGACCTCCGCGCGGGCCATGGACGTGCTCCCGGCCCGCTCGTATCTCCGGGCCTCGAGCCAGGCCACGCCGTCCGTGCTGGTGAAGAGGCGCGCGTACACGTCCGACGCGGGCTGCACATCGCCAACATCCGCCCTCGCCGTTCCCAGCACGAAGCCGCCTCCGGACAGTGCCTCCAGCGAGTACGCCGGACCCGGCAACGTCATCAGCGCGTCCACCCGTCCGCTCGCGTACACGCGCAGGAGCTTCGGGTGCTCCGGTTCGTAGAGCGTGGACTGCCCGAGCAGCAGCTCTCCTCCGGACAGCACCGCCCCCGTCACCGCGTTGGCCGCGTAGCCGCCCATCACCTTCGTCCAGGTGCGGCCCCCATCCGTCGAGCGCGCCACCGCTGCCTGCGTGCTGCTGCTCCCGAACGTGGCCCACAGCACGCTCCGCGTCGCATCCGCGTAGAGCGCCGTGCCGTGCCGGTGGTCCTGGAACGTGGCCCGGACCGACCACGTCGCACCGCCGTTCGTGCTGGCCCACAGCCGCAGCGGCGTGTTCGCGGAGGTGAACGTCTGGTACTCCAGGAAGAACACCGTGTTGCCCAGCTCCGCGAAGCTCGCGGGCGACATGGCGCGGTAGTTCCCCAACGCGGCCACGTCCGCCCACGTCGCACCGCCATCCGTGGAGCGCTCCAGGTGGTAGCTGCCGCCGCGGCTCATCTGCGCCAGCAGCGTCCCGTCCTTCAGGGCCGTCATCACCCAGAAC
>NZ_RAWK01000178.1 GCF_003612165.1 Corallococcus aberystwythensis
CCCGCGAACACCGCGGTGCCCGCCGGGGCGGACCTCCCCGCCAATGCGCCCGCCGCCAACGTGGTGGCGCCCACGGGTGGCAGCTGGAAGCGCTCCGCCACCAAGGAAGTGGCCATCTCCGACCTCCAGCAGAAGTTCGGCTGGACGGATGAGAGCTGGCAGGGGCGCCTGCTGCACGCGGCGGATGAAGGCGCCGACGGAGGCCGGGCGCAGAACGGCCAGGTGTCCGCGGCGGAGCTGGAGTCGTACCTCTCCGCGCCCACGGACGCGCAGTTCCTGTCATCCACGGCGTTGCAGCAGCAGCGCGCGGCGCTCGACGCGAAGCTCGCGGGCGGCGCGCAGTCCGCGAAGGTGGACAGCTTCGACAGCCCCTGGCAGCAGTCGGTGGCGAAGCGCGCGGACCTGCTGGGCGGCAACGGCGACGGGGCGCTCTCCGCGGACGAGCTGACGGCCTACATCAACGCGTCCAAGGCGAACCAGGCCAAGGGCACGGGCACCGCGGCGAACACGCAGTGGGTGCCCGACCAGCAGATGGCCGCCTTCCAGAGCCGCGTGGCGGAAGTGGCCGGCGAAGCGGATCCGCTCCAGGCCGTGGGTGGCAGCGGCGCGACGCCCGGGCTGAGCATGGTGAAGGAGTACTCGCGGACGCTGATGGACACGGACAAGAACGTGCCCACGTTCGTGAGCTACCTGCTGTCCGCGGCGGACGTGAAGGAGACGCCCGCGGACGTCAGCCGGCTGGAGAGCACCTTCGTGCGCGACCCGGAGCTGAAGCAGGGTGGCGTGGTGGACTCCGACTACAACAACACCGGCTTCGACCGGGGACACATGAAGGCGGCCGAGGACTCGCCCACGCAGGCGGCGATGGACGAGAGCCACTACATGAGCAACATCGCGCCCCAGCACGGCAACCACAACCAGCAGGTGTGGCGCACGCTGGAGCGCGGCGTGTCGGAGATGGTGAAGGAGACCGGCGGCAAGGCCTACATCGTCACGGGCAACCTGTACCTGGACGACAAGGGCAAGCCGCTGCCGCCCGAGTCCCTCCAGACGACGGGCTCCAAGGACGACCGGCGCATCGCGGTCCCCACGCACAACTTCAAGACGGTGCTGCTGGAGCTGCCCAACGGCAACCTGTCCATGTTCGCGTACATGGTGCCGAACAAGGCGGAGGGCCCGTCCAAGAAGGACGACATCCTCCCGCTGCTCCAGGACTCGCGCGTGCCGGTGGACCAGCTGGAAGGGCTGCTGGGCCAGGACCTCTACGCGCAGCTGCCCAAGGGCGTGCAGGACACGCTGGAGAAGGACACGTCCGCCGCGGGCGTCTTCCAGCAGCAGAGCCTCTACGAGTCCGCCACGCTGCTGCGCGCCCCCTGAGCATCTGCCGGGGGCCGCACCCGCTGGCGGCCCTGCCAGGGCTCAGCGGCGCACGCGGTACCTGAGCCACACGATGCCGGAGTCCCGGCGTTCCACATGCGTGAGCTCCAGCGCGGCGCCCATGCCGGTGGAGCCCTGGGGCCGGTCGAACAGGGTCGGTGTGCCGGGCAGGCCGTCGGCGGTGGGGTGCAGGAGGAGGCTCACCTCGTCGATAAGACCCGCGGCGAGGAAGGAACCATTGATGCCGCCGCCGCCCTCCAGCAGCACGGTCTTGATGCCGAAGGAGTCTCCGAGCTTCTCCAGCACGCGGGCGAAGTCGATGTCCTGCTTGCCGCCGAAGACATAGGACACGCCGCGCTCGCGCAGGTGGGCGAGGTGCGCGTCGGGGACGGACTCGGTGAGCACGACGACGAGGTGGTCGTCGTCAATGGCGCCGGATTCCCAGTGGAGCTTGCCGTTCGCATCCAGGGCGATGGCGTAGGACTCGGCGTCCTTGCGAGCGACGAAGTCCGTGCGGGGCAGGGGAGACGCGGGCGCGGGCTTGGGCACGTCCCCTTCCGCGGCGAAGTCCTCCATGGTGATGCGGCCGCACATCCAGGCGTCCGCGCCGAAGGTGTCGGCGGTGCGCTCGTATTCGCCGCGCATCGTCTGTTGATCCGGCCAGTGCTTGACGACGATGCGCCCGTCGATGGACGACACCATGTGGCAGATGACGTGGGGCTTCATCAGGTGGCTCCGGAGCACGGCCTGCCTTCAGATGGCGGGCGGAGCGCGGATGGTTCCCGAGGCGCCACGGTCTGTCGAACCGGTTCCGCGCCGGTCCGTTCACAATCCCGCGAGCCGCTACTGCGTCGCGCCGGGAGAATCGGAGGCCTCGGCGGTGGAGGCCTCCTTTTCGGTCTCGGGCGTCTCCAGCGTGCTGTCGGACTTGCCCACGCTGATGCTCACCGGTCCCGGACTGGAGCTGGGAGCCCCGAACCGGGTCATGGGAGTCGTGCCGACGCCCACGTAGGAACAGCCAACCAGGACGAACAGCGGAACAGCGGCGAGCAGGCGGCGCATGGGAAGGAACCCCGGGACAGGATGGACTGCGCGCGCATTCAACCGGACGCGCACGTGGGAGGTCCAGGGCTGGAGGTGGGAGCTTTCAGCCGGTGGCCGCCACCCGGGTGAACTCCATCACCCAATTGCTCTCCCAGGTCTCTCCGTCCAGGGAGAAGGCCTGTTCCCACCGGGCCCTGTCGTGGCCCTGGCGCGTCCAGTGGAACACGACCTGGACCGGGCGGCCTCCTTCGGTGTCCTCGCCGTAGAATCGGCCGTGGTCGCCCGTGAAGCCTCCGTGCACGGGCGGCTGGAGCACCGCGTGACGGCTGTCGATCCAGTGGATGGACCAGCGGCGCTCCTTCGCGTCGAACAGGCGCAGCGCCATGCCGGAGAAGCCTCGCTCGAAGACGGTCTCCTCGACGTTGGACAGGCCACCCAGGTGGGGCTGACAGCGCATCCTCGACGTGAACACGTCCCAGTCGTCACTGCCCGCGAGCCGTTGTTTGAGCTTCCGGTTCACGCACGTCCATTCACCCATGAGGAAGTCGAAGTCGTGCACGTCGCCCGTGGGCAGTGGAGGAAGAGGCTTCATCGGTCAGGTCCTTTCAGAAACGGTCAGCGCAGCTCGGAGCGCGCGGTAGGGGACAACATCAAGTGTTCCAGCGGTGCGCACAGCCACGGCTGGAGCGGCTCCGCCCAGGCCTTTGAAGCGGCTCGGCGAGGGTGTCCGGCATCCGGGAACACGGTGAGCCAGGCGAAGACGTGTTCGCCCGTGCGCACGGGCAGGGCAGGGAAGGTGTTCTCCGAGGGCTCGGTCTGGAACAGGGCCCGGGGCGCCGCGCCCAGTTCATCGAGCACGGGACGCACGTGCTGATGGAAGGAGCCTATGAGGGCTTCATCGGCCGGGGCCTTCAGGTAGCAGAGCGTCACCTCCACCCGGGAGCCGGGTCGCGCGTCCGCACCGGGGGGGGGCCGGGGCGTGCCGGGATGCACGAGCCCCGTGTCCGGCCGCACGGGTCGCAGGAGCAGGACGTTGTCGGAGTCCAGCATGGTCGCGTTCGCCGCGTCGCGGTGCTCCTTCCACACCGGTCCGCCGTAGAACGCGCTCAGGGCGTCGCGTCGTGAGGCCATGTCGCGAAAGCCTCGCAGCCAGACGAACCGGTCTGGCCGCTCCACGTCGCGGAACTGACCGATGAGGTGCATCCCGGTGGCTTCCTGCGACTCGATGAAGGCCCGTTCGAAGAGCGAGACGAGGACGTCGCGCTGACCGGGGCGCAGCGTGTACTGGCGCAGTTCGAGGACCGAGCAGCAAGGAGGATGGGACGGCATGAAGCCATCCTTGCCAGGGAACTGGTAGGGTCGCGAAGACCACTTCTGTCGAAACCGGCCATACCAGTTGAAGACCTCCACCGGCGTCGCGTCGTCGCTCCTCCTGAAGCTTGATTCGCGGAGTCCCACGCCGCTCCACGAGCAGCTCTTTGAAGGCATCCGCGCGCGCATCCTCGCGGGGGCGTTGGTTCCCGGGCTGCGGATTCCCTCCTCCCGCCAGCTCGCCACCGAGCTGGACGTGGCCCGAAGCACCGTCCTCCAGGCCCTGGATGCGCTCACGGCGGAGGGCTACCTCATGGCCCGTCCCGGTTCCTGCACGCGCGTCGCGCCCGAGTTGCCCCTCCTCGCGGAGGACCGGAGCGCCGCTGCCGCACGTGCGTTGAACCCTGACGAACGGCGCCAGGACCGTGCCTCGCGGGGACCCAGGCTCGCTGCCTCCGCGCGGGCGCTGAAGCCCCTGACAGCGGGTGCTCCGCGCCTGGGCGCCGCGCCTCGCGCCTTCCGGCCCGGTGTGCCCGCGCTCGACTTGTTTCCCACCGCGCTCTGGGCCCGCACGGTGACTCGCGTCCATGCTCGCGCGAGCACGGGGTTGCTTGATGGCGGTGACCCTTCGGGCCATGCGCCGCTGCGCGAAGCCATCGCCACCCATGTGTCCGCGTCGCGCGGCGTGCGCTGCGTTCCCGAGCAGGTCTTCATCACGGCGGGCACCCAGCAGGCCTTCGATGAAATCCTCCGGCTCGCGCTGGACCCAGGCGACTCCGTCTGGGTGGAGGACCCCGGCTATCCCGGTGCCCGTCGCGCCGTGCTCGCCGCCGGAGGACGCCCGGTGCCCATCCCCGTGGATGGGGACGGACTCGACGTGGGCGAAGGCCTGGCGCGTGCGCCCAGGGCCCGGGTCGCGCTGGTGGCGCCTTCGCATCAGTACCCGCTGGGTGCCACGCTGAGCCTGGCGCGGCGGATGGCGCTGCTCCGGTGGGCCGGACGCACCCGAGCGCTGATCATCGAGGACGATTACGACAGCGAGTTCCGCCACCGTGGCCGTCCCCTCACCGCGCTCCAGGGGCTCGATGACACCGGCTGCGTGGTCTACGTGGGCACGTTCAGCAAGTCGATGTTCCCTGGCCTGCGCCTGGGCTTCCTCGTCGCGCCGCCCTCGCTCGTGGACGTCTTCGCCGCCGCCCGGGCCGCCGCGTCCGCCCCTGCCTCCACGCTGGAGCAGGCCGCGCTCGCCGTGTTCCTCGCGGAAGGACACTTCGCCCGCCACCTGCGCCGGATGCGAACGGCCTATCGGGAGCGCGGCGAAGCCCTGCTCGAAGCCCTGCACGCCGACTGCCCGGGCGTCCTCATGCCCCGGCCTTGTGACACCGGCATGCAGGTCTGCGCGTCCCTTGCCGCACCGCTGTCCGACCTGGATGTCCGCGATGAAGCCGCGCGGAAGGGAGTGGAGGTCGCCGCCCTGTCCGGCTACTTCCTCGGCCGCCGCCGCGAGTCCGGCCTCGTCTTCGGCTTCGGCGGCGTGCGCCCGGAGACCCTTCGCGCCGGGACGCGCGCCCTGGCCCGAGCGCTCGAAGTCTCAAGCCGCCGCTGAGCTCCAGGCGCCTCGCCTTGACAGCCCACGGGCTCGCGTTGATATTCAACCCAGAGGTTGAATGATGCGGACCCCGGCGACCCCGAACCACCTGGACCAGACGCTGCTGGCGCTGGCCGACCCGACGCGAAGGGCCATCCTCCAGCGCCTGGCGGCGGGGGAGACGCGCGTGACGGAGTTGGCCCAGCCCTTCGCCATGTCCCTCAACGCGGTGTCCAAGCACATCCGCGTGCTGGAGCGCGCGAAGCTGGTGCGCCGCCGCCGCGAGGGCCGCGAACACCTGCTGTCGTTCACCCCGAAGCCCATGGACGAAGCCGCGCGCTGGATGGAAGCGCAGCGCGCGAACTGGACCACCCGGCTCCAGGCGCTGGATGACCTCCTCCAGGAGGAGGACCGCGCCGCCGCGGCCTCCGCCCCTCCCCACCCGAAAGGACGCACCCGATGACTCCGTCCCGCCCCGTGAAGCTGAGCGTGACCCACCGCTTCAAGGCCTCCGCCGAGCGCGTCTTCGACGCCTGGCTCGACCCCCAGAAGGCCCGCCACTGGCTCTTCGTCACGAAGACGGGCATGCCGTTGGTGCGCTCGGAGGTGGACGCGCGCGTGGGCGGCACCTTCACCTTCACGGACTCGCGCGACGGCGAGGAGGTGGAGCACGTGGGCGAGTACCTGGAGCTCGACCGGCCCCGCCGGCTGGTGTTCACCTTCGCCGTGCCCAAGTACTCGAAGGACTACGACCGGGTGACGGTGGACATCGTTCCCCAGGGCACTGGCTGTGAGCTGACCCTGACCCACGAGATGGGCCCGGACGGCGAGCAGTGGAAGGACAGCACCGTGAAGGGGTGGAACACCCTCCTGGGCTCCCTCGACGCGTGGGTGGATTCGTCCGCGAACCCCGCCTGACATCCCTTCCCGGGCGCGGGCCGTCTACGATGGCGCCATGACCTGGCGTTCCCTCCTCCTCCCGCTGGCGCTCTGGGGCGCCGCGTCCGCATGCGGGCAGCGGCGCAGCGACCCCGCGCGCGTGGCGGAGGACCTGATGCGCCCCGCGCCCGTGGGGGCCTTCGCCGCGGGCACGCCCCCGGCCACCACCGGGGACTGCACGGTGCGCACGGCGAAGGCGTGCTTCGACCAGGCGCTCACCCTGCTGGCCACGAACGCCCAAGGCCCGGAGCGGCTGCGCGCGCTGTCGCTCATGGGCAAGGCGTGCGACGGACAGGTGAAGGACGCCTGCTCCTGGCTGTCCCAGCACGTGAAGGAGCCCCGGCGCGTGCGCGGCGGTCCGCCGGACGACCCGGTGTTCCAGGAGGCCTTCCAGCGCTGGCGCGAAGGCCGCAAGCACCACGTGCGCGTGACGTGCCGGCTGGTGCAGGGCGGCGTGCCCCAGCAATGCGAGGTGCGGGAAGCGACGCTGCCTCCGGACCTGCTGGCGCAAGCGCTCACCCGCATCCAGGCCTCGCGCTACGTGCTGCCCACCCTCGACGGAGAGCCCTTCGAATGCGACTGGACCATCGTCATCAAGTGACGCGGCTGTGGCCCGCGCTGGCCCTGTCGCTGTTCACGGGCTGCTTCGCCGGCACCGTGCACCGGGGGCCGGTGACGGACCACTTCGACGGCGAGACGTTCCAGAACCTGGGCGATGCGCCCAAGCTCTCACCGCTCACGCTGGTGGCGGCCGTGATGGAGGAGAAGCGCGGCCCGTGGCGTGACTATGCGGAGGAGCCCCCCGGTCCGAAGCCGCCGGAGCGCGTGGGCCCGGGGGAGCTGCGCGTGACGTTCATCGGCCACGCCACGGTGTTGCTCCAGGCGGACGGCGTGAACGTGCTGACGGACCCCATCTATTCGGAGCGGGCGAGCCCCGTGTCCTTCGTGGGCCCCAAGCGCGTGCGGCCTCCGGGCATCCGCTTCGAGGACCTGCCGCCCATCGACGTCGTGGTGGTGAGCCACAACCACTACGACCACATGGACCTGCCCACGCTGCGGCGGCTGGAGGCCGCGCACCATCCGCTCTTCGTCGTGGGCCTGGGCAACCGCGAGCTGCTGATGGACGAGGGCTTCCAGCGCGTGGAGGAGCTGGACTGGTGGCATCACGCGAAGGGCGGGCCCGCGGCGTTGAAGGTGTGGGCGGTGCCCGCGCAGCACCGCTCGAACCGGGGGCTGACGGACCAGGAGGAGACGCTGTGGGCGGGCTACGTGCTGGAGACGTCCGGCGGCCCGGTGCTCTTCGCGGGTGACACGGGGCTGGGGCCGCACTTCGACCGCATCGCGGAGCGCTTCGGGCCCATGCGCCTGTCGGTGTTGCCCATTGGCGCGTTCCGTCCTCGCGTCCTGCACCCGGTGCACATGGGGCCGGAGGACGCGCTGAAGGCGCACCGCGTGCTGCGCTCGAGCACGTCGGTGGCGATGCACTACGGCACCTTCCCCATGGCGTGGGACGGGCAGGACGAAGCGAAGTACCTGCTGCTGCGGCTCTTGCTGCGCGAAGAGGTGCGCCCGCGCTTCTGGGCGCTGGGCTTCGGCGAGGGCCGGGACGTGCCGCCGCTGGCGCCGCGGGATGACGGGCGGGCCGATGCCGGACGCTGAAGGGGCGGTGCCGCCGGAGGTGGAGGCGAAGGAGAAGATGGACCGGGCGCGCGCGCACATCCGCTCGGGTGAGCTGGAGGAGGCGATTCCCCTCTGTGACGAGGTGTACCGGCGCTTCACGCTGTCGAAGTCACCGGCGCTCCAGCTCCAGGTGGCGCGAGCGCTGGGGCACCGGGGCGCGGCCATCGCGGAGCAGGGGATGTACAACGAGGCGCTGGTCCACTTCGACGAGGTGGAGCGCCGCTTCTGGAGTCCGCGCAGGCCCGAGCTGTGGGAGGGCGTCGCGTGGGGGATGCTGTACCGGGCCCGGGTGCTCCTGGAGATGGACCGGGAGGACATGGGCCGCAACTGGCTGGAGCGGATGCTGAGCCGCTTCAAGGCCTTCGTGCAGCGGCCCGACCTGCGCATCCCGGTGGAGATGGCGCGGACCGCGGTGCTCGCCACCCACAACCAGGGGCAGCGGTTCGAGGAAGCGCTGAGCCAGTCCGAGGCGCTCCTGAAGGAGTACGACGGAAACGCCGACCCGTTCCTGGTGGAGCAGACCGCGGTGTCGCTGTTGCAGCGAGCCATCGCGCTCCAGGGACTGGGGCACGTGGACGAAGCGCTGGAGGCATTCGACGAACTGGACGTGCGCTACAGCGAGTCAGCGGACCCGAGGCTGCGCGCCCTGGTGTCCACCGCGCTCATGGGACGGGCCATCGTGCTGCTCCGGGAGGAGTTCCTCCCGGAGGCCATGGGCGTGCTCGACGCCATCCTCGAACATGCAGGGCCGAACCCGGGACCGCGCCTGATGGAGTCCGTGAACTTCGCGCAGTTCCACCGCGAGGTCGTCGAGCGTCAGATGCAGGTGGAGCGTGAGCGCGCGGCCCGCAGGCCGAAGCCCCCGCCCCTGGCGAAGCCGAAGCCGCGTTAGTCCCCTTCCTCAGGACGCATCGGTCACCGGCCACCACTCGCCCAGCCGCAGCTCGATGGCATCAAACGGCGCCGCGCGGATGACGTCGTCATCTCCGTACACGCCCAGCTCCATCCAGCGCCCGTTGTGCAACTGGCTCACGGTCAGCGTGCGCGCCTCCAGGTCGATGAACCACAGGTGCTTGATGCCGATGCGCGCGTAGAAGGGGCGCTTGATGCGCGTGTCGTAGGCCCGCGTGGACGGCGACAGGATTTCGCAAGCCCAGTCCGGGACGACCTTGCACCTTCCGCCGGGCAACACGGGCACCCGCTCGCGCCTCCACCCTGCGAGGTCCGGGCTGAACTCCGGTGCTCCCTCTACCTGGACTCCCGGCTCCGCCAACACCCACCAACCGCCGGGGCCGTTCTGGCCGCGTTGGAAGGGGCCTCGCAGCCCTTCAATCAGCGCGCCCACCAGGTCCATGTGCCCGGCCCGGGGCCGCGCATGCGTATACAGTGTCCCATCGATGATCTCGCCCACCACGCCCTCGGGCAGGGCCTCGATGTCAGCGAGGGTCGCCGGACCCCCGAGTGGTTTCGCGCCATAGGCCATGCCCGGAGTGTGGAGATAGCTCCACCGTCTGACAAGCAGACGCCGGGGCCGCTACTCCGGCTGCGCGATGATCAACGTCTGCAACGGCAGGTGCCGGATGGGCCGGGTGCTCTGCACCTTGAAACCCGCGTCATCCAGGAAGCCCTCCACCTCCGCGGGCGTGTACGACGCGGCCCCGGACGTGAGGAAGTAGTGCAACCCGATGAGCGGCGCGGACGTGCCCTGCGTGTCCCGTTCCTCGCGCAGGTACTCCAGCACCGCCAGCGTGCCCCGGGACGCCATGGCTCCGCGCACGCGCCGCAGGAGCGCCACGTTCTGCGCGGGCGTCAGGTGGTGCATCACCTGGAACAGCAGCGCGGCGTCATACGGCCCGCCCAGCTCCGCGTGCAGCACGTCGCCTTCCTTGTGCGTCACCCGGTGCGACATCCCCGCCTGGGCGATGATGTCCCGCCCCACGCGCACGCTGCCCTCCAGGTCCACCACCGTGGCCTTCAGCCCCCGGTGCATCCGGCACAGCTCCGCCGCGTACCAGCCATGCGCGCCGCCCAGGTCCAACAAGTGCCGCGCCCCGCGGGGCAGGGGGATGGCCGCCGCCACCTCCGGCGAGGCCAGCCGCGCCAGCTGGTACATGGCCTGGATGTAGTCGCGCCAGCGCGGGTCGTCCGGAGCGAACTGGTGGATGTCCACCGACTGCCCGCTCTTCACCGCGTTCTCCAGCTGCCCCCACCAGTCCCACTGCGCGTAGTTGAACTCCAGGAACGCCGTGATGGCCTGCGGCGAGCGCGGATCCAGCCACCGCCGCGCGCGAGGCGCCAGGCGGAAGCGGCCCCGGTGCAGCTCCACCACCTCGCAGGCGATGAGCGCTTCCAGGAGCGCCCGCATCCCTTCCGTGCTCGTCTTGAGCCGCGCCGCCAGCGCCTCCGCCGTCGCCGCGCCGTCCGCCAGCGCCGCGTACACGCCCAGGCGCGCCCCGGCCATCAGCGTCCGCGACGCCATCATCCCGAAGAAGGCGTGCGCCAGCGGCTGCGGCGCCAGGTTGAGGAAGTCCGCCACCCGCTCCAGGAGGTTGTCCGCCTTGAGGCCCAGCCGCATCGCGCGTCGCTCCTTGGAGTGGGGGGAGTGGGGCTACCGGCGGCGCCGCGAGCCCGCCACGGCGGCCATGCCCAGGATCATCAGCGCCGCCTGAGGCCCCAGCAGGCAGCCCTGCGTCTCCGCCTGGCGGATGCCGGTGTACTTGCACTTGCCCGTGTTGCAGCTGAAGCGCGGCGCGCAGTCGCTGGTGCTGCGGCAGTCGGTGGGCACGCGCCCCGTGTTGTCGTCCCCTTCGGGGGAGTTCGGATCATCCGGCTGGCCCGCGTCCGGCGGCTGGCCTTCCTGGCCCAGCGCCACCAGAGGGGAGAACAGGAGGAATCCGGCCAGGAACCCTGCCGGGCAGATGCGGGAGAAGAGCGAGGACATGAGGCGGGGGACACCCTAACGCCCCAGCGGGGCGCTTGCATCCATCCTCTGAAGCGGGCGGCCTTCCGGTGTTCCCTGGAAACGCTGGCCGCCGGGGCGCCCGAATCTGCTACGGTCCCCCCGCGATGGCGCCTCGAATCCTCGTCGTGGATGACAACCAGGAGCTCCTCTCCCTCCTCACGCAGCTGTTCGAGGACGCCGGGTACGAGGTGGTGGGCGCCAGCCGTGGCAAGCAGGCCATCGAGGCCGCCCGCGCCCAGCCGCCGGGCTGTGCTGTCTTGGACATCCTCCTGCCGGACATGATGGGCTACCACCTGGCGGACACGCTGCGGAAGGACAACGCCCAGCTGCCGCTGCTCTTCATCACCGGCGTCTTCAAGGGCGGCAAGCACGCCACGGAGGCGCGCCAGAAGTACCAGGCCGCCGGCTACTTCGAGAAACCCTTCGAGGCCCAGAAGCTGCTGGAAGCGGTGGCCAAGGTGCTGCCCGCGGAGAAGAAGGCCCCCGCCGCCTCCATGCAGGACGCGTTCGAGGTGGAGCTGGACATCGACGTGGAGGAGGAGGGCCCGCAGGACGCCATGGAGCTGACCGGCCGCATCAAGGTCACCGGCGGCGGCAACCTCACGGCCGAAATCCGCGGCGCCAACCTCACCGCCACGCCCATGCAGAAGGTGCCCTCCACCCAGGTGCGGCCCCCCACGCCGGGCCGTCCGCCGGACCCGCTGCCGGCGGGCTCGGGCGCTCCGGGCAGCCGCCGGGGTGAGCTGAAGGACAACCTGCCCTCGCTGCTCACCGCCTTCTACCTGTCACGCGAGACGGGCGAACTGGGCGTGCAGCGCGGCAAGGTGAAGAAGGTCATCTATTTCGAGAACGGCACCCCGGTGTTCGGGCTCTCCAACCTGCTGGCGGACCGCTTCGGGCAGTTCCTGGTGCGCGTGGGGAAGATCAAACCCGAGCAGCTCCAGGACGCGTCCGCCGTCGCCGCGCAGAGCCACCGGCGCACCGGCGACGTGCTGGTGGAGCGCGGCCTGCTCAAGGACACGGAGCGGCTGTACTACGTGGGCCAGCAGGTGAAGGCCATCATCTACTCGGTCTTCTCCTGGGAGGAGGGCACGTACCTGATGAGCTTCAAGGAGAAGGCCTCCGCGGAGTCCATCAAGCTGGACGTGCACCCGGCGAACCTCATCGTCCGGGGCATCAAGAAGCTCTACAAGCCGGAGCGCCTGCGCCGCCTGCTCCAGCCCGAGGACCGGCTCATCCCCGCCGTCGCCCCCGCCTACGGCCTCAACGAGGTGGAGCTGGAGCGCTGGGAGGCGGAGCTCTTGCCCAAGATTGACGGCAACCGCGTGGTGGCGGAGCTGCTCGCGTTCGCCAACCGCCCGGAGCACGTCGTCTACGGCTTCCTGGTGTCGATGATGGCGCTGGGCATCCTGGACAAGCGCTCTTAAGCGGTCCGGTGCCTGACGAGGGCGCCCGGTGTCCGGTGCCCCGCGCCGTGCGGCTGCTAGACGAGCCGCGAGCCGATCCAGAACAGGCCCAGCGCGCCGGAGCCCAGCGCCACGCCGCGCTGGATCCACAGGCTGATGCGCGCGTTGGCGCGCGACAGGCCTTCGGCGAACAGCAGCCCCACCGCGCCCATGCCGATGAGGATGCCCAGCGCGAAGCCAGGCAGGTACGTCCACGCGGACAGGCTCATGCTTCCGCCCACCAGCAGCGGGGGCAGCGCGATGAGCAGCGACCGCACACCGCTCACGGCCATGAAGGCGCCGGCGGCGGTGCTCACGGTGTGCACGTGCTCGTGCGGCTTCCGGTCGTGGCCGGGCAGGTGCGGGTGTCCGTGGTCCAGGCTGTGCGGGAAGATGAGGGCGGTGACGGCCAGCGCCACCAGCACCGCGCCGCCGAACACCTCCGCCCACCGCTCGAAGGTCTCCGACAGGCCCACGCCCGCGAAGAGGCACACCGCCGCGATGCCGCCCAGCATGGCCGCGTGGCCCAGGGCGAAGCGCAGCGCGGTCATGATGGCGACGCGGCGACGGCCGCCTCCCAGGGTGCCGAGCGTGGCCATGGCGGCGCAGTGGTCCGGCCCCAGGGCGTGGAGCAGGCCTTGGGTCAGGCCGAGCAGGAAGGCGAGCAGGATGGGAGCCACGACGGCGCACCCTAGCCGTGGTTTAACCGGGTGGCCAGCAGGAGGACGTCCCACACCATGCGCATTGCCCATCCCCGAACTTCCGCCGCGCTGCTGCTCGCGGGGCTGATCGCCCTGTCGGGCTGCTCCACCGACCCCGGTCCGGAACAGCTGCAAAAGGCGGAGGGCCGCTATCAGGAGCTGATCAACCAGCAGGTCCCCGTCCAGGACCCCGCCTGGACGGAGGTCGCCGCCTGGTTCGAGGCCGTCCCCAAGGACTCCAAGGTCCGCCCGGAGGCCGAGAAGCGGCTGGCCGCGCTGAAGGCCGCTCGTGAGAAGGCCCCGCCGCGTCCCCTGGCCCGCCCCGGAGCGACGGGCCATGGCGCCAGCGACGTGGAGGCCAAGCGCGCCGCGTGTGAGTCGCTCGCGAAGAAGATGGGCGAGTCCCGCACGGAGGCGACGCGCAACATGCTGCGCAAGGTGCTGGAGGCCTGCCAGACGGAGCTGGTCCGGCTGGAGGCCAATGACCACCCGCCGGGCGAAGGCGTCCATCCGCCGGGCGAGGCCGCGCACTGACGTCGGGTTGACGCGCGCGCAAGTTGAGAAGCCCCTGGGGTCTGGGTATGGAGCCGACGCATGCCCATGCCCCAAGCAGGTGACAAGGCCCCCGGCTTCTCGCTCCCCGACCAGAGCGGCGCCACCGTCTCCCTCTCGCAATTCAAGGGACGGCACGTCGTCCTCTACTTCTACCCGAAGGACGCGACCCCGGGCTGCACCACGGAGGCGTGCGACTTCCGCGACGAGCACTCCGCGCTGGTGAAGGCCGGCGCGGTGGTGCTGGGTGTGTCGCCGGACAGCGTCGCTTCGCACCAGAAGTTCGCCACGAAACAGGGGCTGCCGTTCTCGCTCCTGGCGGACCCGGACCACGCGTTGGCGGACGCGTACGGGGTGTGGGGGGAGAAGTCCCTCTATGGCCGCAAGTTCATGGGCCTCATCCGCGCGACCTTCCTCATTGGTCCGGACGCCAGGGTCGTCCGCGTGTGGCCCAAGGTGAAGGTGGCCGGGCACGTCGCGGAGGTCCTGTCCGCGCTCCAGGGCGGGCCGGCGGCCGAGTCGAAGCCGGCGGCTGTCAAGAAAGCGGCGGCGAAGAAGGCCCCGGCCGCGAAGCCGGCGGCGAAGGCCGCGGCCCGGAAGGGCGCTCGCGGCTGAGAGGGCGTGGGGTGGCGGGCACCGGTGCACTCCTGGCGGGACAGGGAGGCCGGGACCGTGTATGCCTGCGACTCATGGCCGTTCCCTCGCTCCCCGGAGGGACAGGCCGTTCACGATGCAGCCCCTCCGGCCTCCGGGCCGGACAGCGGGCGACCGGCAAGGCCAGCCCCCGGGTGCACGCCTGGTGGTTGGCGAACCCGGCATGACCATTCCTCGGGGATGGTGGAGACGAACATGCGCGAGCGAGGCATTCAGCGGTGGATGGGAGCGGCGGCGCTGGCGGCGGGCGTGCTCTTGGGCACGGCCTGTGGCGGGCTGCCGGAGACGGGCGGCAAGCAGCCGGATGAGTCGCGGGGCAATGCCTTCGCGCAGCGTGGGACGCAGCCGGAGGCCGTCTACAACGTGGCCGAGCAGCAGGGGCATGAGAACCCCGCTGACGCGCACCACGGCGACGCGGCGGCGAAGCTGCCCAAGCACGTGCTGACGGTGGACCGGGGCTACAACTCCACCATCGAGAAGATCGGCTCCAGCATCGACCCGCGCACGAAGGCCAAGGATGGCCAGCCCAACAACTCCAAGTGGGACGACCCGGGCGGCATGATGGCGCACCGCTACGGCGTGCTCGGCGGAGCGACCTACTCGCCCGCGGCGGAAGGCCTGGGCGGCTGGAATGTCTCCCCCGCGAACGAGGGCGTGCGCGGCTTCGACGTGCCCTACAGCTACGTCAGCCCGCCCGTCTACCTGCAGAACCGGTAGTTGGACGGCGGTACAGGGACGCCTGCCGGCCAGCGTGCCAGCGGGCGTCCGTGCTCCGGCCCCGCCACTCCCGGTGGGGCGCCGGGGTGGCCACTCCTTCTGTCGAGGCCGTGACGGCTTCCAAAAGGAGCAGGCCATGCACTCGAAGAAGCTTCATCACTGGACGCTGGTGGCCGTGTGCGCCGCGACGACCGCGCTGGTCGGCCCTGGCTGCAACCGCGACAAGCCCACCATGCCCCGCACGGGGAGCAATTACGAAGGCGTCGCCAACACGCAGCAGCCCGCGCCTCCGGGGACGGGTGGCTCTGGCGCGACCACGCCCACGGACGCGAAGGGGATGCCGCTGAAGCAGGACCCCGCGGGGGCCCAGGGCCAGCAGAACGAGATTGGCGCGCCCGGCTACACCACGCCCCAGGAGCCCGTGCCCGGAGACCAGGGCGGGGCGGGCCGTTTCCAGGGCCCCATGGGCCAGGGCTCCCAGGAAGCCCCGGAGTCGCAGGGCTCCGGGACGTCGGGCCACTAGCGCGACGCGAGCATGACCTCGGTGGGGTCCTTGCCGGTGAAGGCACTGGCAAGGCCCTCGGCCAAGGAGCGGTGCTCCGCGTCTCCCAGCGTGGCGAGCCGGTCCTCGGCGGGGTGCGCGAAGCGGGCGGCGAGCGCGTCCAGGCGCCGGTGCGCTTCGGTGATGCGCTCGCGCGGGACGCGGCCGGACTCCACCGCCTTCACCAGCGCTTCAATGGCGGTGCGCTGCACGTCCGCCTTGTGGCAGACGAGAAACAGGTCCACGCCCGCGAGCGTGCCCTGCACCGCGGCCTCCGCCACCGAGTAGTGGTCCGCGATGGCCTTCATCTCCAGGTCGTCGGAGACAACCACGCCGTCGAAGCCTAGCTCCTTGCGGAGCAGGTCGTGCAGCGCGCGGTGGCTCATGGTCGCCGGGACGTCCTGCTCCAGCGCGTCGAACAGCACGTGCGCCGTCATCAGCGACGCGAGCCCCGCCTTCGCGAAGGCCTGGAAGGGCACCAGCTCCACGCGGCGCAGGCGCTCCATGTCGTGCTTCAGCTTCGGCAGGGTGAGGTGGCTGTCCGTGGTCGTGTCGCCGTGCCCGGGGAAGTGCTTCCCGCAGGACGCGACGCCACCCGCCTCCAGGCCCTTCGCGAGCGCCACGCCCAGCCGGCCCACCTCCACCGGGTCGCGGCTGAAGCTGCGGTCGCCAATCACGGGGTTGGCCGGGTTGGTGTCCACGTCGAGCACGGGCGCGAAGTCCCAGTCGAAGCCCACGGCGCGCAGCTCGTGCGCGAGCAGCCGGCCCACGCGCTCGGCCAGGGCTTCGTCGCCGCGCTGACCCAGCTCGCGCATGGGCGGCAGGGACGTGAAGGGCTCGCCGCGAAGGCGCGCCACCCGGCCGCCCTCCTGGTCCACGGAGAGGATGAAGGGCCGGCCCGCGCGCGTCTTGATGTCACGGCAAAGGGCCGCGGTCTCCGCCGCGGTGCCCACGTTGCGCTTGAAGAGGATGGCGCCGTAGATGCCGTCGTCCATCAGCGCCGCGAGGTCGGCGTCGATGCGGGTGCCAGGAAAGCCCACCATGAAGAGGCGGGCGCAGTCGCGGTAGAGGGCGGAAGCAGGGCTCACGGCCGCGCAGTGTGGCAGAGCCCGCCATCCCTGGGGCACTCCGCGCGCATCCCGAGCGTCGGCTGCCTGTCAGGGCATGGAGCAGCCGGCTCCCGCAGTGGCCTCTCCGTCCGAGGCGCACAGCACGAACTGGTCCGACAGTCGGACCAGTTGAGGGGCCATTGCGCCCGGGGGCCCTGCCGTCGGCGCACCGTGCGAACTGGTCCGACAGTCGGACCAGTTGAGGGGCCATTGCGCCCGGGGCCCCGCCGTCGGCGTACGCGCGAACTGGTCCGACAGTCGGACCAGTTGGGACCATCGTGGCTGGGGAGGGCTCCGGTCGTCGGCGCACCGTGCGAACTGGTCCGACAGTCGGACCAGTTGGGCCATCATCGTGGCTGGGAGGGCGCCTGCTGCATCCCGGACAGCGGAAACTGGTCCGACAGTCGGACCAGTTGGGCCGCATCGGGCGGGAGGAGGACACCTTGGATGCCTGGGCGCTGGGGGCGTGACGGTACGCGTCGAAGAAGAACGCCCGGTGCGCCGCCGGGGCCCCCGCCGTCCACCTTCGTGGGGGCGGGCCGGGGCTACTTCCGGAGCAGCGTGCCTTCGAAGAAGAACGCCAGGCACGCGGCCAGGATGAGCCACGTCCACAGCGGCACGGCGGGCTTGTCCGCGTCCCCCGTGGAGGCCTTCACCGTGTCCTCGCCGAAGTAGGCCGTCAGCGTGTCCTGCGGCACGCGCGTCAGGTCGCTCTCCGCCGGGTCCAGCGTGGCGGCGAAGTCCAGCGCGGCCACGGGCTTCCCCTCCGCGCCCAGCACCGAGTGCACGCCGGGCTCCACCGTGGGCCCCGCCACGAACGACCCGTCCGGCTGCGCCTTCACCGGGACCTCGCTGCCGTCCGGCGCGCGCACGCCCGCCACCTTCTGCGTGCCCTCCGGGCGCAGCGTCACGGTCTCGCCCACGCGCACGCGGACCTCCTCGCGCTCCTCCAGCGAGCCCGTGAGGTACGCGGCGAAGCGCTGCATCAGCGGCAGGAAACTCGTGCGGATGGCGAAGTCGCTCCAGTCGCGGTCCACCGTGCTGGTGAACAGCGCCACGCGCCCCTTGCCCCGGCGTGCCACCGCCACCGCCGGCGCCCCGTCCTCGTACGTGGCCAGCACCTGGCTGGTGCCCGGCGCGGACGGGCTGTCCGCCTCCAGCAGCATGTACTTGTAGAAGCGCGCCCCGATGAGCCCTTCCTCCGCGCGGCCCGTGAAGGGCGCGAACAGCGGATGGTCCACCTTCACCTGCGCCAGCTTCGCCGTCTTCGTCTCCGCGTCGGGATCCTCGCGCTCGGCGCTCGTGCGCACCAGGCGCAACGGACGCGGCAACAGCGTGCCCAGCCGTGAGTTGTACGCCTCCGGGTTCACGTGGTCGCCCACGCTCACGAAGAGGCCGCCGCCGTTCTCCACGAAGGCCGCCAGCTTCCGCGCTTCCTCCTCCGACGGCGCCGTCGTGTTGAGCAGCAGCACCAGGTCATACGCGCTGAAGTCCTCGCGCAGCCCCACCTCCGCGTCGCGCACCGCCACGTCCACCGGCGAGCCCGGCGACGTGAGCGCCGCGTCCACGAAGAAGGCCTCGTCCCGGTAGCGCGTCGCGTGCGGCGAGCCGTTCACCACCAGCGCCTTCAGCCCGCGCGGCACCGGCAGCACGAAGGACCGCCGGTCGTCCTCCGCCAGCGAGTCCGGCGCGAGCGTCACCTGGCCCACCACCGTGCCACCCTGGGGGAAGCGCACCGTCAGCGTCTTCTGCGTCGTGCCGCCCGCGGGCACGTCCACGAAGCCCTTGGCCAGCGTGGACTCGCCCACGCGCACCGCGGCCTCCAGGTCCTTGGCCGGCTTCGTGCCGAAGTTCCGCACCGCGAACGTGAACTGGTACGCGCGCGGCCCCGCCTGGAGCGCGGGCTCCACCCGCAGGTCCACCAGCGCGTGGTTGTCCAGGGACTCGCGCCCGGACGCCACGTCGCGCAGCACGACCTCCGGCTTGACCATCGTGCCCGTGGGGCCCTTCACCGTGGGCGGCGGCGCTTCCAGCCGGAAGCCGGAGGCCGTCATGTCGGAGACCACCACCAGGCGCTTGCCCGGCATCGGGTTCTCCTCCAGCGCCCGCGCGGCCATGTCCAGGCAGCGCGACAGGTCCGCCGTACCGTACGTGGGCTTCGCCTCGTCCACCAGCGCGCGCAGCCGGGCCCGGTCGAAGCCCGGAGGCGGCGGCGCTTCCGGCGAGCCCGTGCACACCATCACAGTCGCGGGCTCCTCCGGCAGCAGGTCCTTGAGCGCGTCGCGCGCCTCGTCACGGCCCTTCTCGAAGTTCGACGTGCCGTCCGACCAGCGCATGGACAGCGACGCATCCAGGATGACCGCCGTGGCCGCGGGCCCGCGCGTCACCGTGGCTGCCTGCGCGTCGCGGGTGAGCTCCGGCCGCGCCAGCGCGATGGGAATCGCCAGGAGGATGAGCGTGCGCAGCGTGTAGAGCAGCAGCCGCTTCAACTTGAGCCGGCTCGCCGTGCGCTTCTGGCTGCGCAGCACGAACGCCAACGGCCCGAACGGATGTGCCCGGGGACGGCGCCGGTCGAACAGGTGCACCAGCACGGGGATGAGCGCACCCAGCGCGCCCAAGAGGAACCACGGATTGCCGAACGTCACCGGCGCCTCCCGCGGCGTCCCAGGAAGCGCAACAGCACCTCATCCAGCCGCTCGTCCGTGCGCACCAGCTCGTAGTCCACGTCGGCCTCGGCGCACTTCGCCTTCACGTCCGCGAGGAACGCGCCGAACTCCTCCAGGTAGCTCTGCTTGATTTCGCGCGGGTTCACCTCGATGCGGCCCTCGCCCTCCATGTCCAGGAAGAGCGTGGGGTCGTCAAAGGGGAACGTCAGCTCCGCGGGGTCCACCAGGTGGAACACCGCCACGTCGTTCTTGCGCTGCCTGAGGGCCAGCACCCGCTTGAGCGCCTCCTGCCGCTCATCCAGCAGGTCCGACAGCACGATGACCGTGGAGCGGCGGGGCAGCACCTCCGCGAGATGATCCGCCGCGCTGCCCAGGTCCGTGGGGCCCTTGGGTTGCGTGTGCTCCAGCGTGTCCAGCAGCACGTTGAGGTGTCCGGCGGAGGCGCGGGGCGGCACGTCCTTGAACGCGCCGCCCACCATGACGGCCAGGCCCGCCGCGTCCTGCTGGCGCACGAGCAGGTAGCTGAGCGCGCCCGCGAGCGTCTTGGCCACCTCCAGCTTGGACATCGCGCCGCTCTGGTAGCCCATGGACGCGGACGCATCCACGACCATCACCGAGCGCAGGTTCGTCTCATGCTCGAAGCGCTTGACGTAGTACTTGTCGAACTTGCCGTAGGCCTTCCAGTCCAGGTGGCGCAGCTCGTCGCCGGGGGCGTACTCCTTGTGCTCGGCGAACTCCACGCTCTGGCCCTGATGGGGGCTCTTGTGGAGGCCGGACAGCACGCCCTCCATCACGGCGCGGGCGCGCAGCTTCACGCCCTGGAGGCGGGACAGCGTCTGGGCGTCGAGCAGCGCCATGGAGTGGGTGCGCCTAGCCCTTCACCACCGTGAGGAGCTGGTCGATGAGCTTCACGGACGTGATGCCCTCGCTCTCCGCGGTGAAGTTGGGCAGCACGCGGTGGCGCAGCACGGGCCGCGCCAGCGCCCGCACGTCCTCCACCGTGGCCACGAAGCGGCCGTTGAGGATGGCGCGCGCCTTGGCCGCCAGCACCAGGTACTGGCTGGCGCGAGGACCCGCGCCCCACGACACGTTCTTCGCCACGAAGTCCGGCGCGCCCGCTTCCTTGGGACGCGTGTGGCGCACCAGCTCCACCGCGTAGCGCACCACGTGGTCCGGCACCGGCACGCGGCGCACCAGCTCCTGGAGGGCGAGGATGCGCTCGGGGGACAGGATCTTCTCCAGCTTCGGCGGCGCGCCGGCGGTGGTGCTCTTGACGATCTGCACCTCCTCCTCGGCGGTGGGGTAGCCCACGTCCACCAGGAACATGAAGCGGTCCAGCTGCGCCTCGGGGAGGGGGTAGGTGCCCTCCTGCTCGATGGGGTTCTGCGTCGCGAAGACGAGGAAGGGCAGCTCCAGCGGGTACGTACGGCCACCGGCGGTGATGCGGTACTCCTGCATCGCCTGGAGGAGCGCGGCCTGCGTCTTGGGCGGCGTGCGGTTCACCTCGTCCGCGAGGATGATGTTCGCGAACAGCGGCCCCTGCATGAAGCGGAAGGAGCGGCGGCCCGTGGTCTTGTCCTCTTCCAGGATGTCCGTGCCCGTGATGTCCGACGGCATCAGGTCCGGCGTGAACTGGATGCGGTTGAAGGACAGGTTGAGCACGTCCGCCAGCGTGGAGATGAGCAGCGTCTTCGCGAGGCCCGGCACGCCCACGAAGAGGCAGTGGCCGCGGCTGAAGAGCGAGATGAGCAGGTGCTCCACCACGTCCCGCTGGCCGACGACGCGCTTTTCAATCTGCTCGACGATGGCGTTGCGGGCCTGGGCAAGCTCCTCGACGGCGCGCAGGTCCTCGGGGGTGGCGTCGGACGAAGGGAGTGG
>NZ_RAWK01000179.1 GCF_003612165.1 Corallococcus aberystwythensis
CCACCAGGAGGACCGCCCCCAGCGGCCGGACCCCCTCCCCTGCCTCCTGCAGCGAGAAGCGCTGGAAGCCGAGGGGGCTCAGGAGCATCAGCGTCCCAAAGGACAGCGACACGCTGGCGATGAACACCGTCAGCAGCCCGCGCCCCTGGAAGCGCGCGGTCCGCTCCAGCAGGAGCATGACCACGAGCAGCGGATAGAGGATGGCTCCCGTGCGGCTGAGGAACAGGATGTTGGCGGACCACCAGTAGAACGCCACCGCGCCCAGGAAGAGCGCTCGCCCCAGCCACCCCACGAGGCCAGGCCATGCGGGGTACAGCAGCGAGGCGATCATCGTCGCCGAGCCCACCAGGAACAGGCTGCCGAGCGGGCGGACGTACGGGTAGATGAGCTGGAAGATGGCGGCCCCGAACTCGTAGGGCACGAAGACCATCGTGGTGCCCACGACGAGCCCGAAGGCCGCCGCGAACCACTCCACCCGTGCACGCTCGAGGATGCCCACGGAGACAGAGTACACAACCCGGGCGGGAGCGCACGGCCCGGCTGTCGCCGCCGCGCTCACCCTGTCGCGAAGCAGGCCGCTTCCGCGACGGCCGAGCGGGGCAGCGTCACCGTGAAGCACGTGCCCTGCCCCGGCCCGTCACTCCTCACGCCGATGCCGCCGCCGTGCCGCTCCACGATTTCGCGGCAGATGGCCAGGCCCAATCCCAGTCCTCCGGCGTAGTGCTCGGCCGCGTTGCGCGCGCGGAAGAAGGGCGTGAAGAGCTGCGGCACGCTCTCCGCCGGAATGCCGATGCCCCGGTCCTCCACCTCTACCCGCACCCCGTCCGCATCCTCGCGCACCCGCACGACCACCGGCGCACCCGGCGGCGAGTAGCGCAGGGCGTTCTCCACCAGGTTCGTGAGGAGCTGATCCAACCGCTGCTCGTCCCAGCGGCCCACCAGCGGCTCCGCGGGCAGCTCCAGCGTCAGCTGCTCCGCGCGCTCGCGCCGCGTCACCTGGATGCGCTCCACCACCTCGCGGGCCAGGGCCGTCAGGTCCATGGGCGCCACCGTCAGCGTGAAGCGCCCGGACTGCAACCGCGACACGTCCAGCATGTCGCCAATCAGCCGCGTCAGCCGGTCCACTTGCCGGTTCAGCCGGGCAATGGTTTCGCGCTGCCGCTCCGGATTCGTCCCCTGGCCGGAGCCCAGCTGGCGGATGAGCAGGTCCAGCGTCGCCCTCAAGGGCGTCAGCGGCGTGCGCAGCTCGTGGCTCGCCATGGACAGGAATTGATCCCGGATGGCGATGGCCTCGCGCAGCTCCTTCTGCGTGCGGTCGATGCGCGCCGCCATGTCGTTGAAGCCCAGGGTGAGCTGGGCAATCTCATCATCGCCCCGGGCCGGCACGCGCTGCTCCACCGACGGCGTGCCCAGCACGGCGAAGCCGTCCCGGAGGCTCTCCAGCCGCTGCGCCACGTCCCGCCCCACCCACTGCGACAGCAGCAGCGCGATGGCGCCCGCCAGCACCGCGATGGCCACCACCCACGCGCCCATGCGCGTCACCGGCGCGAACGCATCTCGCAGCCGCGCCGTCACCACCACCGTCCACGGCGTGCCCGCCACCTGCGCGTGCGCCACCACCAACCGGACCCCCGTGGCATCGAACGTCTCCAGGAGCCCCTCCGGCCGCGTCAGCGCCCTCGCCCCGACCAGGTCCAGCACCGGCGCCCGGGTGAGCACGTTCCCCCGCGCCGTCTCGCGCAGGAGGCTGCCGTCGCGGTGGTCGAAGATCTCCACCTGGTAGCCCGGAGAGGCGAGCATCGGCTGCAACCCCAACCGCCGCAGGGACAGCCCCCCCACCAGGAAGGCGCGCCGGCCCGTGCCCAGGTCCATGGGCACGGTGAAGACGATGTACGGCTCGCCCGAACGGGTGATGAAGGGCCGCGACAGCTGCACCTGGCCGCCGCCCTTCATCGCTTCCTGGAAGTAGGCGCGGTGCGCGAAGTTGCCGTTCGCCCGGTTCAGCCGCACCGAAGGCATCAGCGTGTCGCCGGCCTCATCCAGCAGCCAGGCCGCGTCGAACAGCCCGGACTCGCCCTCCAGCAGCGCCAGCCGCTCCCGGATGCCCTCGCGGTTCCCCTCACGCACCAGGGCGACGAAGCCCGGCCCCCGGCTGTACACGCGCAACAGCGAGCTCGCCATGGCGGCCGTCTGCTCCAGCCACGCCGTCTCCGCGGCCACCGCCTGCTGGGCCTTGCCGTGCAGCTCCGCCTCCAGGGCCTCCTGCGCGAGGTACGACGCCATCGCGCCCACGCCCACGATGGGCAGCACCGACGCCAGCGCCATGCCGCGGAACAGCCGCCAGCGCACCCCCACCAGCACCGGCCACTGGCGCCCCCCCGCCAGCAGCGCGCACGCCAGCGTCAGCACGCTGTACACGCCCATCCCCGCCCACGAGCGCCGTGACGCCACCCCGACCGTCATGTTCAGGAACAGGAGGGCCAGGCCGCCCAGGGCCAGGCGGCAGAGGAGCGGCTTGCGGCGCCACAGCCCCACGGTGAGCAGCGTCCCCAGCAGCAGGAAGAGCAGCCCCGCCCACCACATGTAGGGCCCCAGCGACGCCATGGCGAAGCGCACGAAGTCCTGGGGCGCCCAGGCCATCAGCACCCCGAAGCACAGCGCCACGCTGGCCAGGAACACCAGCAGCAGGCCCTGTCCCCGGCGCAGGGTGCGCTGCTCCATGACGAGCAGGACCATCAGGAACAGATAGAGGATGGTGCCGGTGGGGCTGACGGGCAGGATGCAGACCGCCCACCAGTAGACCGCGAACGCGGCCAGCACGAACGCGCGCCCCACCCATCCCACGAAGGCGGGCCAGGCCGGGTACATGAGCGCGACGAGCATCATCCCCGCGCCGACGAGGAACAGGCTCCCCAGCAGCCGGACGTGCGGATAGATGTATTGAAACAGGGAGGATCCGAACTCGTAGGGGACGAACACCATCGAGGTGCCCACCACGAGGCCGATGACCGCCGCGACCCACTCCACCCGTGCCCGCTTCAGGAGTTCCACGGCGCGCACCCTGACACAACCCGCCCCGATGTGCCGGGCGCGAATGTCGGGTGCGGGGAGCGTTCGTCAAGTGCTTAGCGCCGCCGCCAGGCGTCGAGCAGGTGGCCCACCACCGCGTCCACACCGACATCCCGTGTGACCTGCGTGAAGACAAACGGTCCGTCGCCTCGCATCTTCCGGGCGTCGCGCTCCATCACGCCCAGGTCCGCCCCCACGTGGGGTGCGAGGTCCGTCTTGTTGATGATCAAAAGATCCGACTGCGTAATACCCGGCCCGCCCTTTCGCGGCACCTTGTCACCGCCGGCTACGTCGATGACGTAGACGGTGTAATCCGCGAGTTCACGGCTGTACTGCGCGGCCAGGTTGTCGCCGCCGCTCTCCACGATGAGCAGCTCCGGGTGCAGCTCCTCCATCAGCTGCTCCAGCGCGAGCAGGTTGTGGCTGATGTCCTCGCGGATGGCCGCGTGGGGGCAGCCGCCCGTTTCCACCGCCTTGATGCGCTCCGGGGACAGGGCCTGGTTGCGCACCAGGAACTCCGCGTCCTCCTTGGTGAAGATGTCGTTGGTCACCACGCCCAGGCGGTACTGGTCGCGCAGCTTCTTGCACAGCGCCAGCACCAGCGCCGTCTTGCCGCTGCCCACCGGGCCGCCAATGCCCACCGTGAAGGCGCGCTGCGAGTAGTCGCGCCGGTGCGGCTTGTCGCGCGCGTCGAAGTGGCCCGGGTGGTCCCAGTCCTCGTGCGTGTGCTCGTGTCCGTCCTGCCCATGGCCGCGGTGGTCTTCGTCGTGCATGTCGCGTCTCCTCTCGTGTCTGTGGTTCAGGACAGGAACAGCCGGGAGTACAGCCGGTCGTGCGTGGCGCCCACCAGGTCCCAGAACGGCGCGGGCTGGGCCAGGTCCTCCACGCCCAATGTCTTGCATTGCTCCAGGACGGCATCCAGCAGCGGCGTGGCCGCGTGCTGCACCTGGTGGGACTCATGCGTGCCGATGGCGCCCATGCGCACGCCCGCGGACAGCGCGCCCCGCAGGGTGAGCGACAGGAAGAGGCGCTGGGCGTCCTCCTGCTCCACGTCCAGCGCGCGCAGCACCGCGCCGAACATGGGCGCGTGGTGGAACTTCACGCGGGCCGCGCGGGCCGCCTCGCGCACCGGCCCCACGGCCTCCGGGAAGATGCGCGCACAGGTGTCCAGGAAGGCCCGCCCTTGCGTGCGGCTGGCCCGGTTCGCGACGTGGTTGGTGAGGAACGCGTCCGCCCTCGCATCCAACGCGGGCAGCGTTGCGGGCTCGCGCCACGCCGTGCCCACCAGCGGCAGGCCGCCCAGGCCCGCCTGCCACACCAGCGCCTCCACGAAGCGGCGCACGTCGGCCGCGCCGCGCACCTCGCCCGCCTGCACCGCGGCCTCCAGCCCGCCCGAGTGCGCGAAGCCCCCGGTGGGAAAGCCCGAGTCCGCCAGCTGCAACACCCTCCAGCCGGAAGCCATGGCGTGCCCTCTCAGAACAGCGAGTAGCGCTGGGCCAGGGGCAACCAGGTGGCGGGCTCGCAGCGCAGGAGCTCTCCGTCCGCGCGGACCTCGTAGGTCTCTGGATCCACCGTGATGACGGGCAGCGCGTCGTTGAGGCGCATGTCCTTCTTGCCCAGCTTGCGGCAGTTCACCACCGCGGACAGCCGCTTGGTGAGCCCCAGCCCCTGCACGGTGCCCTCCCTGAGCGCGCGCCCGGACACGAACGCGATGCTGGTGGAGCCCCGCGCCCTTCCGCGCGCGCCGAACATGGGGCGCATGAGGTACGGCTGTGGCGTGGGGATGGACGCGTTCGCGTCCCCCATCTGGCCCCACGAGATGAAGCCACCCTTGAGCACCAGCTCCGGCTTCGCGCCGAAGAAGGCGGGCCGCCACAGCACCAGGTCCGCCAGCTTCCCCACCTCCACGGAGCCCACCTCGTGGGACAGCCCGTGGGCGATGGCCGGGTTGATGGTGTACTTCGCCACGTAGCGGCGGATGCGCAGGTTGTCGTTGTCCCCCTGCTCGCCGGGGAGCCGCCCGCGCTGCTCGCGCATCTTGTGCGCCGTCTGCCACGTGCGGGTGATGACCTCGCCCACGCGGCCCATGGCCTGGCTGTCGGAGGCCATCATGCTGATGGCGCCCAGGTCGTGGAGGATATCCTCCGCGGCGATGGTCTCTCCGCGGATGCGGCTCTCCGCGAAGGCCACGTCCTCGGGAATCTCGCGGTCCAGGTGGTGACACACCATGAGCATGTCCAGGTGCTCATCCAGCGTGTTCACCGTGTACGGCCGCGTGGGGTTGGTGGAGCTGGGCAGCACGTTGGGCGCGCCGCACACGCGGATGATGTCCGGCGCGTGGCCGCCGCCCGCCCCTTCTGAATGGTACGTGTGGATGGTGCGGCCCTTGAACGCCGCCAGCGAGTCATCCACGTAGCCGGACTCGTTGAGCGTGTCCGTGTGGATGGTGACCTGCACGTCCTCCGCGTCCGCCAGCGTGAGGCAGGTGTCGATGGCGGCGGGCGTGGTGCCCCAGTCCTCGTGCAGCTTGAGGCCGATGGCGCCCGCGCGGACCTGATCCAACAGGCCTTCCGGCAGGGACGTGTTGCCCTTGCCGGTGAGGCCGATGTTCAGGGGCAGCGTGTCCGTGGCCTCCAGCATGCGCGCCAGGTTCCACGCGCCCGGCGTGCAGGTGGTGGCGTTGGTGCCCGTGGCGGGGCCCGTGCCGCCGCCCACCCAGGTGGTGATGCCGCTGGCGATGGCCTCATCCGCCTGCTGGGGGCTGATGAAGTGGATGTGCGTGTCCAGGCCGCCCGCGGTGAGGATGAGCCCTTCCCCCGCGATGACCTCCGTGGTGACGCCCACCACCATGCCCGGCGTGACACCCGCCATGACGTCCGGGTTGCCCGCCTTGCCAATGGCGGAGATGCGCCCCGCCTTGATGCCCACGTCCGCCTTGAAGATGCCCGTCCAGTCCACCACCAGCGCGTTGGTGATGACGCAGTCGAGCGCGTCCGCGTCGCCCGTGCCCGCGCGCTGGCCCATGCCTTCGCGCAGGACCTTGCCGCCGCCGAACTTGCACTCGTCGCCGTAGACGGTGGCGTCGCGCTCCACCTGGAGCCACAGTCCGGTGTCCCCCAGCCGCACGCGGTCCCCCGTGGTGGGGCCGAACATGTCCGCGTAGTGGCGTCTGTCCAGCGTGCGGCTCATGAGCGGCCCTCCCCGGGGGTCTCTTCCTCGTGACCGAAGCCCTGGGCGCGCACGGCTTCCAGCAGGCGCTCACGGCCCTCGTCGGACACCTTGCCGCTGCCCAGCGCGTTGCCGCCGCGCACCACCTGTTCGCCCGCGATGGGGATCAGCGACACCGTCTTCACCTCGCCCGGCTCGAAGCGCACCGCCGTGCCCGCGGGGATGTCCAGCCGGTGGCCGTAGGCGCGGCCCCGGTCGAACACCAGCGCGCGGTTGGTTTCCGCGAACGCGTAGTGGCTGCCCACCTGGATGGGCCGGTCGCCCCGGTGCGTGACGCGCAGGGTGATGGCCTTGCGGCCCGCGTTGAGATCCACCGTGCCGTCCGCCGCGCGCACCTGTCCGGGGGCGCCTTCCGGCGACGCGGCGGGCACGGTGAAGCGCTCCAGCGGCGGCACCGGCAGGAAGCTGCCGTAGAGGGCCAGCGACAGGTCCCCGTGCTCCGCCACCACCGGGTGGTGCACCGTCACCAGCTTGGTGCCGTCCGGGAAGGTGCCCTCCACCTGCACCTCCGCCAGCATCTCCGGCACGCCGTCCATCACCTGCGCGCGCCCCAGGAACCGGCGGCCCAGGTCCATCAGCTCCGCCACGCTGCGGCCGTCACGGATGTACTCCAGCAACTGGGTGGCGATGAGCGCCACGGCCTCCGGGTAGTTGAGGCGCAGGCCTCGCGCCAGCCGCTTCTGGGCGACGACGCCCGCCTGGTGCAGCAGCAGCTTGTCCACGTCACGGGGGGACAGATGCATGGGGTCCGACTCCCTTGAGTTCTTCCGGGTGCGGGATGCGCCGACCCGTCAGACCCTAGCGCGACGCGTCAGCGTGGGCCAGGATGGGGGCCCCTCGCGCCGTTCTCCCCCTCTGGAGTCCCCCATGAAGAGCTTCAAGGCCGGCTTCCCCAAGATGCCCAAGGCCCCTCCGGCCCCGCCGAAGACGACGAACACGGTGGCCCAGGGCACGTTCACGAAGCCGACGACGCCCGCCGCGAAGCCGACGACTCCTACGGCCTCGCCCACGGGCTCGCCGGGCGTCTCCCGGCCGACCACGCCCACCGGGACGACGCCGCAGGGTGACGCGTTCAAGCCGTCCTCCAGCACCCAGGCGTCTCCGTCGTCGCGGCCGAACATCGACGCGAGCTCGCTCCAGGGCCCGCAGGTGCCGTCGCCCAACCGCTCCGAGAGCGACATCGCGGACCTGGCCCTGGGCCGCACGCCGGGCAAGGGCAAGGCCATGACGCCGCGCCCTGAAATCCAGAAGATCGTCGAGGACATGAAGCTGGAGAATCCGGGCGCGGACGTGCTGCGCTACACGGACCAGGGCGGCCACCCGATGCTGAAGCAGTCGAACCTGCCCGCCGGCACGGACGCGGGCGTGTGCAGCGCGATGACCTCCGAGTGGATCCGCACCGGCAAGGAGGCCGGCGGTGACCCGATGAAGGGCTCGCAGGCGTTCGGCAAGCTGACGGACAACCACTTCGGCAAGCTCATCGACAAGCAGCACGCCGAGCACCTCCAGAGCGACGCCCTCACGAAGCTCAACGGCGCGCACCTGGCTGACATCGAGAAGCTCCAGGACGGCGTGGAGCAGCTCAAGGGCAAGAGCGCCCAGCGCAAGCAGATCAACGAGCTGCTCACCAACCCCGGCCTGTCGGCGGAGCAGCGTCAGGGCTTGGAGGCGCAGCGCGGCCAGCTGACCCGGGAGCTCAAGGAGGGGATGGCCCAGCTCGGCCCGCAGAAGGACGCCATCGCCCGGAAGCAGGAGGCCATCTCCGACCTGGTGGGCGACTTCCGCACGGGCCGCGGCGGCGGCCACCCGGGCGTGAAGGTGCAGGACTTCGAGCCCATCACCCAGGACACCTTCGCGCAGAAGCTGTACGACGGCACGAAGGACAACGGCCACTACCGCATCGGCCTGCGCAAGTCGGGCGAGTCCGCGGAGGGCCACGTGCTCGGCCTGCACAAGACGGACGGCCCGAACCGCCTGCTGGACGCGAACACCGCCGAGTGGAAGACGAACAACCACAAGGACGCGATCAACCTGACGGCGGATCACATCGATCAGCTGTACAAGGACTACAGCACCTTCGACATCACCCGTTACTGAGTCACACCCGCCGGGCCCAGGGGTCGTCGCCCAGGAGGCCCGGCAGGAACGACAGCCAGTCACGCGTGGTGGCCAGCAGCGTCTCCAGCGACACGGCCGCCACGCGCAGCAGCAGGCCGTCCTCGCCCAGGGGGCTGGCGGAAATCACCTCCCGGGCGCGCGGCTTCACCGGCAGGCCCGCAACGCGCGCGGCCAGGGCCTCCCGCGCGGAGGCCAGCGCGGGCCCCACCAGCAGCACCGACGCCAGAGCGTCGAAGCGGCCCAGCCGCTCCGGCAGCGCGCCGTGCGCGGGGTCCAGCACCCAGCGCTCGTCCACCAGCGCGCGCCCTTCCCTCGCGACGCGCAGGCGCGAAGCGTAGTGCAGGAAGGCCCAGCGCTCGCCCCGGGCGCTTCGCCCCGCCGTCACCACGTCCGCGAGCACCAGCGACGCACCCGGCGCCAGCGTCACGTCCAGCGTCTGGGAATAGCGCGCGCCGGTGAAGCAGACGGTGGGGTCCGGCACCCACGCGAGCAGCGCGTCCCGCTCCACGCGCGCGCACAGGTCGCTGCGGCAGCCCTTGGGCGAGCGGTACACGCGATTGGCCCCCTGGGTGGCGAGCAGCGCCGTGGCGCCCTCCGCCACGTCCACCTCCAGCCGCAGGTGGTCTCCGTCCACCAGCCCACCGCCAAACGAGCTGGTATAGGCCCACGCCGCGTGACCGTGGTTGCGAGGCGTGAGCAGCCGCAGGGGGCTGTGCGCCAGCGCGGTGCGCACCACGGTGCGAGGCCCCGAGCGCTCGAACGCGAGCCGCGCGATGCCCGCGCGCTCCGGGCCGGGGAGAGCGAAAGTCACCCTTCCCTTCTAGCACGCGAGCCGCGCCGGAAAGCCGCGCACCGCTCCCGCGTAGCGTTCCGCGCGACAGAACCAGTGGGACCCTGTACCCCATCGGCCGCGTCTGGGACGTCGCCACCACCCCGGCCTGTAGCCCACCGCGCTACACTTGGCGGTGTTTCCGTAACGGGAAGGGACACATTCCCAGCGCAAGAAACGCTTTCGGAAACATCGTGGAAAACCACGTATTCCCTCCGAAACCCGCCACAATCACAGACACACGCCAATCCCTGGCACGGGACCTGCTCTGAGGGAGACCGCCCTCCGGCCCTTCACGCCGGAGGGCGGACCCCGTTCTTCCGTAAGGGACTGCCACATGCCCCATCACTCCTCGCGAGGCCTGTCCGGCCTTGTTCCGTCCTGGCTGCGCTCGCTGACCGCATCGTCCCTCGCGCTCGGAGGGCTGCTCGCGGCCGCGCCGGCCCACGCCGCGGATCCGCGGGAGGTCCGCCCGAACATCGCCACCGTGCTCGACGTGGCGCTGGTGGACGGGGAGCTGACCGCGAGCATCCTGTGGACGGACCGGCAGGACGACCTGCCCCCGTCCTCGAAGCTCATCTCCTATGACGGCCAGGACACCGCCACCGCGGGCGTGAGCGTGGCGCCCAAGCCGGGCGCAATCTCCCAGGTGAAGCTCTTCGGCGCGCTGGACAAGCCCTGGGAGACGGGCTGGGCGCAGAAGCTGGTGCTGGAGGATCCGCAGGGCCAGCCGCTGGCCATCCAGCCCTATGACGTGAACCTGGACTGCGCGACCGACAAGGAGTGCAGCCTCACCGTGTCCAAGGGCGTCACGTCGGACCAGGACGTCCTGCACGTGAGCAGTGAACTGGACGCCGTCCTCACGGACCTCGAGGCGAGGTATGGCCAGGGCGAGTACGACCTGGTGAAGGAGGTGTCCAAGGACTACCCGCACCTGCGCGGCGAGGCCATGGTCTACGTCCAGCAGTGGTCCTGGTGGTCCCCCGTCATCGGCCCCTGCACCTGTGGCTGGACGACCTCGACGACGCGCACGCCCACCACCACCCAGTCCATCCTCGTCACGGCCTCCTCGGGCCGCACCATCTACGGCTGGAACGGGCCGGGCGCGAAGCACACGCTGAGCGCCAACGCCATCCCGACGGGCCCGACCCTCAACCGGACGGTCGCCGGCAACAGCCAGCTGTCGCTGGGACTGCGGTGCTCGCGCCGGATCTCCTTCTACTGGTGGGACTTCGTCATCCACCGGCCGGGCGGGGTGTTCCCGGTGCGCTTCCCCTTCCCCGTCAGCATCCCCTGCACCTCGCCGTGCCAGGCCCGCTTCGACCACACGGGGCGCGTCACCGGCCGGACGTCCATCAGCGGCGTGGCCACCGCCCGGGAAGCGGGCACCTGGCGCGTGAACGGCGGCGCGCCGTACATCAACCAGCTCATCACCGGGAACAACGCCTTCGACGCGGACGCGATCGCCGTCTCGTTCTCGAACACCAGCGCCTACAACACGGTCAGCACGTCGGGCCAGGTGACGATTCCCTCCACGTCCAGCTTCGCGAGCGCCCTCGTCACCAACGGCTATGCCCAGGCCATCCACGGCCAGCTGACCTGCCCCCAGATTCCCGCGCTGGCGGGCCGGACCGTGTCGGACTACGGCACGACGCAGGGCACGTCCCACCAGCTCAGCCTGTTCTGGTTCCTCCAGGACTTCGCGGCGGGCTTCTAGCCGCACACGGCTGATCCTCCGCGAATGACAACACCCCGGAGGCCGGCACCGTGAAGGGTCCGGCGTCCGGGGTGCTTGCGTCTTCCTGCCTCGCGCGGAGGCGGCGGATGACTACTTGTCGGTCGCGTCCTCGACCTTGTCGCCGGCCTTCTCCATGGCGTCGCCCGTGGCGTCGGCGGCGTCCTCGGCCTTGTCCTTCGCCTTGTCGCCCGTCTCCTCCATGTCGTCCTTGGCGGCCTCGCGGGTGTTGCGGTGGCAGCCCGTGCCCACGGACAGGGCGCCCAGCGTCAGGGCCAGCAGCGTCATTTTCTTCATGCGGTACGACTCCTTCGCTTGAGGGGGTTGGCGGCATGCGTCCCGCCTTCCCCTGTGCGCGGCGCAAGGTAGGCACTGTCCACCAACTGCCAAGGGGTCAGCCCTCCGGGATGGCCCACACCGTGCGTCCGGGGCCGTCCTGCCCCTCCTGAAGGTGTCGGAGCGCGCTGCTAGGGTGCGCCTTCACCAGGGGGCCCGTGTCCTTCGCCCCCGGAGGCCCACCCATCCATGTCGCTCTCCCGGCCCTCGCGGCCTACCCTGCTGCTCGTCCTGACGCTGACGGCCCTCTGGGGCTGTTCCAAGGATGACCCGAAGCCCGTCGAGCAGCTCTTCTCCGACGTGCAGTTCAACCTCACCGTGCCGCCGGAGACGCCGGTGGACGCGGAGCTCTTCCTCACCGGCCCCAGCGCCACGTTCGGCGGCACGGACGGGCGGGGCCTGGAGCTGGTCTATCAGGGCGGCCGCGAGTTCAGCCTGAAGGCCCGGCTGCCCAAGGGCAACGCCTTCACCTACGCGGTGCGGATGCTGGCGCCCACGGCCCAGGTGGCGCTGGACGCCCAGGGGGCACCGGAGGCGGACCACACCCTCACCGTCCAGGAGAACGAGGAGACTGTCGCCCTCACGGTGGAGCGCTTCGGCGCGGAGGGGGGGCAGACAGGCGCGAGGACCGTGTTCATCGTCCAGGTCCCGGACATCACGCCGGCGGGAGCCAAGGTGTGGCTGTCCGGGAACCAGCCTGAACTGGGGAACTGGAATGGCGCGGAGGTGGAGCTCTACAAGGCCGTGGACAACGCCTACGCGGGCGCTGTCACCTTCGCCGCGGCCACGGGCCTGGAGTTCAAGGTGACGCGCGGCTCGTGGGAGACGGTGGAGAAGAGCGATACGGGCGCGGAGGTGGCCAACCACACCTTCACCACCGGCGGCGGCTTCGAGCGCGTGCCCGTGGTGGTGAAGGGCTGGGCGGACCTCTCCACGCCCCCGCCTCCCCCGCCGCTCACCGGCGACGTGCGCTACCTGCGCAACGTCGTGCCCGCGAACTCCACGCTCAAGCCGCGCGACGTCATCATCTGGCTGCCGCCCGGCTATGAGGCGGACACCGCGCGCCGCTACCCGGTGCTCTACATGCACGACGGCCAGAACCTGATGGACGTCAGCACCGCGTTCGCCGGCGAGTGGAACGTGGATGAGACGGCGCAGGCGCTGGTGGAGTCCGGCCAGGTGGAGCCGCTCATCATCGTGGGCGTCTACAACACCAGCGACCGCATCGCGGAGTACACGCCCGTGCCCTTCCCGCCGGAGTACCCGGACGCGGGCCGCGCGGACGTGTACGGCCAGTTCCTCATCCAGGAGCTCAAGCCGCGCATCGACGCGGAGTTCCGCACGAAGCCGGAGGCGGAGTTCACGGGGCTCGCGGGCTCGTCGCTGGGTGGGCTCGTGTCCATGTCGTTGGGGCTCAAGCACCCGGACGTCTTCAGCCGCCTGGGCGTGGTGTCGCCGTCGGTGTGGTGGGCGGACCGGGAGATTGTCGCGGAGGTGAACGCGCTGACCGCGAAGCCCGCGCTGCGCATCTGGGAGGACATCGGCACCAACGAAGGCTCCGGCAGCCAGGCGGAGACGGTGGCGGATGCCCAGGCGCTGCGCGACGCGCTGGTGGCCAAGGGCTGGGTGCTGGACTCCGACCTCAAGTACACCGTGGTGGAGGGAGGCCAGCACAACGAGGCCGCGTGGAGCGCGCGCTTCGGTGACATCCTGCGCTTCCTGTATCCCGCGAAGCAGTGACGAAGCCGCCGCCCACCACCACCCCAGATGGACGCTACCTGGTGGTGGACGGGCGGCTGTGGCGCCGCTCCAACCCGGCGCTGGGGCCCCGGCAGCGGGAGCTGCTGGTGGCCGCGCTGATGCGGGCCCGCGCGGACGTGGGCCGGGCGAAGCGCACGCAGGACGCGGCCCTGGAGCGCCGCGCCCGTCAGCGCGTGCACCGCGCCAAGGTGGGCCTGGGGGAACGGGGCCCGCCGTGGTGGACGGACGGCACGCCGGACCTCAACCGGCGCCTCGTGCACAACACGCCCTATGCCGAGTGGTTCCAGGGCCTGGAGTGAATATTAAAAGGGCTCGCCGTAACACCCAGGCCTCCTCACCCGTGTCCTGAGGTCTGGAAATGCCCGTGGTTCCTGGAGCTTCACGGCTCGCGTTGGGCCTGCTCACGTTCGTCCTCGCCTGCGGCACCACCGAACCCGATCCGTCTCCAGGAGGAGGCGGCGACAACGGCAAGGTCGCCGCGCTCACCCTTTCGCCGAGTGGGGCGACGCTGCTGGTGGGTGAAACGCTGACCCTGGGCGCCCTGGCGGTCGACGACGCTGGCGAGGTGCTCGAGGACGTCCGGGTGGACTGGTCCGCCGCTCCGGCTGGCGCCGTCACGGTGAACGGGGGCCGGCTGGAGGGCGTGGCCCCGGGCGGCGCGGTCATCACGGCCAGGGCCGGGTCCGCGAGCGCGACCGTGACCGTGGTCGTGATGCCTTACGACGAATCCAGTCCGTCGAGCGCGGAGGTGCTGACGGCCGCGCATGAGGCCGGGCTCATCAACGACGAGGAGCTGCTGGCCTACCGGGTGTACGCGGCGTTCAGCGACCCCCGGCTGCCCATCCAGTACAAGGCCCGGGTCGAGCCGGGATTCGATGCCACCTCGCTCGAAGACCTGCGGCAGCGCTTCAACGCACTCTCCGCGCCCATGCAGGCGGCGCTCGGGATGTACCTGCTGCGCCCGGCGGACCCCGGGAGCTGGCTCAACGCGCCCACGCCCGATGCCCGGTTGAGCAGCATGGAGGATACGCACTGCCGCTCCTTCTCCGGCGGCTGGAGATACATCCCGGAGCCCATCTCCAAGGTGCGGATCTGGTACCAGGTCAACTTCCCGGAGCAGCGCAAGCGGGCCATGAGGCTCGACGCGGCGATCGCGAAGGAAATCTGGCCCAAGCTGATGGCCCTGGGGCTCAAGGAGCCGCTCACCGACAAGGACTTTTCCTGCAATGGGGGAGGCCCCCAGCTCGACCTCTACCTGGTCGTCAACATGGCCGATCGTGGACTGACGATCCCTGAAGGCTGGGACCCCACGCAGGCTCCCACCTACATCCTGCTGAAGGACAATACCGACGACAACGCCCTCAAGGGGGCGGCGACGCACGAACTGATGCACGCCATCCAGTGGTCCTACAAGACGAAGGGGTGGCAGGCCGACTACGGGTGGATCCGCGACGCGACCGCGAACTGGGCCATCGACCATGTGTATCCAACGCTCCTGGTGGGGGCGAACCAGCAGTACGAACACATGTTCGCCGGTTGTTTCATGAACTCCCCGAGCCTGCCGTTGGAGAGCCGGTCCACAGGCCACTGCAGGAACAGCGGAGCGAAGTTCGCCGAGCGCGACTACGGCGCCTACCTGCTCTTCCAATACCTGGAGAAGAAGTACGGCCCGGCGGTCGTGGTGGCCGCGCTGGCGAAGCTGACCACGGAGACCTCCAGCCTCACCGCGGTGGACTCCGTCCTCCCCGGCGGCTTCGAGAAGGTCTGGCCGGAGTTCGGGAAGACCCTCTGGAACGGGGCCCCCAACAAGACCCGGGCGGGGTCCTTCAAGCAGTGGGACGACCTCGATGAGAACGTGAAGTACGGCGAACTCAACGCGGACCTGTCGGGCTGGCCCGAGGCCTCGGACAACATCCACGACGAGTTGGACAACCTGTCCAACCGCTACTACCGCATCACGTTCAGCGACCCGGGCACCCGCTCCGTGCTCTTCCACAACGGGTGGTTCCAGAACATCACCGCCGCGAAGGACCCCGTGAAGGTGTTCGCGCTCTGGAAGGACGAGGCCGGGGCGTGGCACGACGAGGACTGGAGCGAATACGAGTACGTGGGCTTCTGCCGCGACATGAAGTCCCAGCGGGTCCAGGAGCTCGTCGTCATCGTCAGCAACGCGAAGTTCGACCCCGCCGGCGGCGGGAAGCTGGAGGCGGCGGAGAGGCCCTTCCTCAAGCGCAACAACGTGGGCTGCTGGAGGTTCAAGGGCACCACGAGGTCCGTCCTGAAGGGAAAGACCTGGTCGTCAGGCCGGAAGATCATCGACACGAACGTGGAGCTCCAGGTGCTGGGCGGCTTCGAGGACCCGGACTTCGAGCACCCGCTCATCCCTCACACGAAGCGGGTGGGAGGCTCCATGCTCATGCAGCCCGCCGGCGACTTCACGCTCGACGTCGACTACGTGTCCGGAGGGTGCAGGTACACGCACGGGCCCACGCCGTACCCGCTGCTGCCCGGGGGCGGGATCCTGATGCTGAACCCCTTCAACGAACCGACGTCACCGGATCCCGACACCCAGGACTGGCTGTCACACCCCTCGCGCTCCTACACGGCGGCGCTCGCCGATCCGACGCTCGTGAACCTCAACGTCAGCGGTGGCCCTGACTGCCGTGGACCCGAGCTGGACCTGCCCGGCAACGTCCTCTTCACGGATGCGGGGGGAACCAAGCCGGTGGTGTCGTCCTCGGGAGAGCTGTCCGGCCAGTACATCGACTCGGACACCACCTACTCCTGGATATTGCAGCCGCAGCGCCAACCCTGAGCCCTCCTCGAATCAGAAGGCGTAGCGCACGCGGCAGTACGGCAGGTGCTTCGCCAGCAGGGCCTGGAACTCCGCCACGTGGCGGCCCTTGAACCCGGTGCGGTAGCGCACGTTGACGCCGCCGCCCTGGGACACCTTCGTCTCCTGGATTTCGGGCCGCCACAGCAGCTGCTCCGCCTTCGGGTGCCAGCCCAGGTTCACCTCGTGCAGGCCCGCGTTGTGCGTGAGGAAGATGATTTCACACGCCAACTGCTGCTTCGCCCGCTCGCTGATGCCGGCGTCCACCTGCTGGAACAGCTCCACGTAGGCGTCCTGCCAGCCCTCGTGGAGGATGACGGGGGAGAAGTTGAGGTGCACCTCGTAGCCCGCGGCCACGAAGTCGTCGATGGCGGCGATGCGCTCCGCGATGGGGCTGGTGCGCACGTCCAGCAGCTTCGCCGGGGCGTGCGGCATCAGGCTGAAGCGGATGCGGGTCCTGCCCTTCGGTTCGTAGGTGAGCAGCTCGCGGTTGACCAGCTTGGTGGCGAAGCTGGCCTTGGCGTTGGGCAGCGTGGTGAACAGCCGCACCAGGTCCCGCACGTTGTCGCTGATGGCCGCGTCCGCCGAGCAATCACTGTTGCACCCGATGTCGTAGACCCACGCGTGGGGGTCCACGGTGTTGGGCTCCAGCTTGGGCCCGCGCTTGTGCGCGTGCTTGCGGATGGCCTCCTGGAGGCGGTCGATGTTCACGAACACCGTGACGGGGTTCGCATAGCCCTTGTTGCGCGGGACGTAGCAGTACGCGCATGCCATCACGCAGCCGTTCGCCGTGGACGGCGCGATGAAGTCCGAGCTGCGATCATTGGCGATGAAGGACAGCGTCTTCTTCACGCCCAGCACCAGGGTGGTGCCCTTGATGCGGTTCCACGCCTCCACGTTGCCTTCGTTGCCGAAGAGACCGGGGATGCGCTGGTGCGAGGCCACCTCCACCCGCTCCGCGTCCGGGTACCGCGCCAATATCTCCCGGCCGCGCGCGTGCTCGAGCACCCCGGGCTCCAGGTAGATGCGCGACACCTTCAGCAGCCGGTCGAGCGGGCCGGGGCCCGACGGGACGGTGGCGGGGCGCGGAGCGGGTTCCGGGAGGAAGAGGTCCAGGTTCGTCACCTGGCGGATGTAACCGCGTTCCGTCTTCCATGCACCCGCGGTGGCCCACCCCGACGATGGGCGGGCCACCGGACAGGCGCCTGCTGTCAGCGCTCGGATGGAACCACGGGGCCCGTGGAGACCGGGGCCGGTGCATCCAACTGCTTCCACAGGGCATCAGGCAGGGGGACCGGGGGGGCCAGCGCGGCGGCCACGCTGGCGGTGGGCGCGTAGACGCGGTGGTTGTTCACCCGGAAGTCGCTGTCCGTCACGGTGGAGATGACCGCCGCGCGGCCCAGGTCGTTGATGGGCGGCCCGTCCGAACGGAACGCGACGCGGTCCACGAGCAGCACCTCCGCGGCTCCCGGCGGCGTCACCCAGACGGTGTAGCGCTGCGCGAGCAGGTCCACGTTCATGCGGAAGTGGTACGTCTGGCCGCGCACGTACGGCACCCGGCGGATCCACGAGTAGCCCGCCCCGTTTCGCACCTGGAAGATGCCGTCCTCGCTCATGCGCAGCGCCATGTTCAGCCGGTTGAAGGCTGTCACTTCCGTGGAGCTGTCCGTCCAGCCCACCACGCCGCCGCCCAGGTTGTCCGCCAGCGGGGTGAGGTCGAACTCCACGATGCGTGTGCCCGTGTTGCTGGTGCCCAGCAGGTGCTGGCCCCGAGGAATCGCCAGCTTCGAGTACCAGGGGTAGTTGGGGCGCGGGTTGAAGCGCAGCAGCGCCTCCAGGAAGTAGTAGTCGCCGTAGATGAGGCTGACGTTGATCTCCTGGCCCGCCGGGTAGTTGCCCACGCCGTGCAGCAGCAGGCCCGGGCTGTTGGTGCCCTGCGCGAAGTACGCGGGCGACGCCAGCGAGTCGAGCATGGCCAGCGCGGCGGTGCGGTAGGTGGTGCGCCGGGCGGCGTCCGTCTCCAGGGTGCTCAACTCCAGCAGCGCGGACGCGACGGCGGCCGCGGCGGAGGAGTCCTTGGACTGGCTGGGCGCGTTGAAGTCCCAGTTGGGCACGCGGTCCGCGGGCAGGTTCGCCAGGTAGTAGTCCGTCACGCGGCGGGCCGCGGTGAGGAAGCGCGCGTCCTGCGTGTAGCGGTACACCATGGTGTAGCCGTAGATGAGCCACGCCTGCCCGCGCGCCCAGGTGGAGCTGGCGGAGTAGCCCTGGAAGGTGCCTCGCGAACGGATGGTGCCGTTGTTGTTGTAGTCCACGTAGTGGAACGAGCTGCCATTGGCGCGCACCGCGTCCTGGAGCGTCCGGAGCGCGTGGTTCACCGCCATGGTGCGCCACACCGCGGGCCCGCCGTTCTGGGCGCCCCAGAGCAGCAGCTCGATGTCCATCATCGTGTCAGTGACGAGCGGGATGTTCCAGTTCGAGTTCCAATCACAACAATCAATGATGCCGACGGTGCTGTTGTAGCGCGTGGCCAGCGACGCGGCGGAGGTGAGCAGCACGTCGCGGTAGTACGGGTCGCCGGTGAGCCGCCAGGCATTGCCGTAGCTGTTGTACATCTTGAAGCCCAGGTCGTGCGTCTCCGTGTTGGTCTTCTGGACCTCCAGGGGGCGCGTCCACATGTCCGCGCGGTCGCGCCAGTAGGGCTCGTTGGCGACCTGGAACATGTACCACATGCTCCCGGGGAAGAAGCCCTGCGTCCAGGCGATGCGGTCCGTGTTGGCCACCGTGGTCCACGTCCCGTTGGACAGGGACGCCTTGGGCGACCGGTTGACGTTGGGCAGCTCCAGAATCGTGTCCGCGAGCTGCGCGCGAGCGAAGGTGAAGACCCGCACCGCGTCCGCGTCCGTGAAGGCATTCGCCACCGGCGCCACCAGCAACGCCAACATCCACCACAGCTTCACTCCCGGCTTGGACAATCCCATACACACTCCCTCTGTCTGACAGGCGCGGAAGGTGCCGGTGTGCCACCCCGGGGAACACCGGCCCCGGGGTCGCAAGCGGGCTGTCCGCCCCGCCCTGGTGGAGGGACGGGTGTGCCCTACCCGACCCGGGGCGCGGTGCCCGTGAACACGGGCTGCGTGTAGCCCGCGGGCTTGTCCCCCACGGCGGCGTTGCCGTGCAGGTTCAGCTGGTAGGGATTGCTGAACATGCCGTGAGGGAATGGCACGGGCGGAGCGCTGGCCTCGTCCAGCTGGCGGCGCAGGCCGTCGGGAATCGTGAAGTCCAGCGCCGCGAGGTTGCCGTCCAGCTGCTTGGGATTCGTGGCGCCGATGATGACCGACCCCACCCCGGGCTGCGTGGCCACCCAGTTGAGCGCCACCTGGGACATGTCGCGGCCCAGCTCCCTGGCCACCTGCTCCAGCGTGGCGACGATGCGCCAGTTGCGCTCCGTGAACATGCCCAGCTGGCCGCCCGCGGCCGTGTTGAGGCGGCCACCTCCCTGGGCGCCGGCTTCGCTCGGCCGGTACTTGCCGGAGAGCAGGCCCATGCCCAGCGGGCTCCAGGTGGTGATGCCCAGGCCCAGCGTCTGGGCCAGCGGCACGTATTCGTGCTCCAGGCTGCGCTCCACCAGTGAGTACTGGAGCTGCAGGTTGATGAGCGGCGTGAGCGCGTGCGCCTCCGCCCAGGTCTGCGCGCGGGCCGCGTACCAGGACGGCACGTCAGAGAGGCCGGCGTAGCGGATCTTCCCCGCGCGCACGAGGTCGTCGAACGTGCGGACCACCTCCTCCGCCGGGGTGATGCGGTCCCAGGTATGCAACAGGTACAGGTCGATGTAGTCCGTGCGCAGCCGCTTCAGTGACGCCTCCACCGCGCGCAGCATGTTCTTGCGGCTGTTGCCGCCCGCGTTCGGATCCCCCGGGCGGGTGGCGTTGTAGGAGTACTTGGTGGTGAGGACGACGCGGTCCCGGTCGCCACGCTCCTCCAGGAACTTCCCGATGAGCGTCTCGCTGGAGCCGTGGGTGTAGAGGTCAGCGGTGTCCACGAAGTTGCCGCCCGCGTCCAGGTAGCGGTTGAACAGCGTCCGGGACACGTCCTCCGTGGCGCCCCAGGTGCCGCCAAGCGGCCCGTCCTTCCCGAACGTCAGCGTGCCCAGCGACAGCGGGCTGACGCGCAGCCCCGAACGGCCCAGCAGGTAGTAGCGGTCCATCGACATGGTGAGGCTCCCTTCCAGCGGCTTATTTGGACTGATCAATCCAGATACAGGCATGCGAAGACGGCGCGCGGGGCATCCCGCGACGAAAGCAGGGGGTGTTACCGGGCCTTGAGGCCCGCGAGGGCGAAGTCCACGACGTCGCGCAGGGCCTCCGGCGGGGTGCCGGCCTTGGCGCTCAGGCGCAGCCCCCCGATGGTGGCCAGGAGGAAGCTGGCGGCGACGCGGGCGTCCAGCTTCGGGCTGAGCTCGCCCTTGCGCTGGGCCTCCTTCACGACGCGCTCCAGCGCGGCCTGCCCCAGGGCTCCGCCGCTCTTGAGCAGCGTGTCCACGTCCGGGTCCGTGCTCGCCAATTCCGCGGTGGCGTTCACGGAGAGGCAGCCCCGGGCGCGCGCCTTCTGGGTGCCGTTGGGGATGGAGAGGAGGAACTCGCGGATGGCGCCCAGGGGTGACGGGTGGGAGCGCAGGCACTCCACCAGGTTGGCGCTGTACTCCGCCTGGTAGGCGCGCAGGGCCTCCAGGTAGAGGCCGTGCTTGTCCCCGAAGGTGTCGTACATGCTCTGCCGGCCAATGCCCATGGCGCGCAGCAGGTCGTCCGTGGAGGTGGCCTCATAGCCCTGCTCCCAGAAGACCTGCATCGCCCGGCGCACGGCCTCGTCGCGGTCGAACTCCTTCGTGCGTGCCATGCCCCCTACGTAATGATTCTGGACTGACCTGTCAAAATAATCGGTCCGGGGGCTCTGGCGGCTAGAAGCCGGGCGGGCGCTCCCCGGCGACGCCGGAGGCCCGCTCCAGGGCGATGCCCACGCGGCCCAGGGTGCCCTCGTCGAAGAGCTGGCCGATGAGCGTCACGCCGTGGGGGACGCGGCGCGGGGTGGCGAAGGTGGGCATGGGGCGCTGGGG
>NZ_RAWK01000017.1 GCF_003612165.1 Corallococcus aberystwythensis
GCTCAACCGCTTCCGACGCTTGCTGGTGCGCTGGGAGAAGCGAGAGGACACCTACGTCGCGATGCTGCACTTCGCGCTGGGCATCATCACCTGGTTCCACTCGCTCCTACCGAAATAGGCTCTAAGCGAGTCCTAAGGCCCGGGCGCTGACGCGTTTTTGCAATCCAAGGACGGGCCGCTGGCATATCTGTCCGTCCATCCAGCAAGGGAGCAGGCACCCATGACGAAGCGCGCGAACGGACCTTTCGACGTCAAGCTCACCCCCATGGCGCCGGAGGCGGGCGCGGTGGACGCGGCCCCGGGCCGGATGGCGCTCGACAAGCGCTTTCACGGCGCGCTGGAGGCCACGAGCCAGGGGCAGATGCTCGCGGTGCGGACGCCGGTGGAGGGGTCCGCGGGGTACGTCGCGATGGAGCGCGTCAGCGGGACGCTGGACGGCCGCGGCGGCACCTTCGCGCTCCAGCACTTCGGGGTGATGACGCGCGGTGCGCCCCACCTCGTCATCTCCGTGGTGCCGGACTCCGGAACCGGCGAGCTCACGGGGCTCGCCGGTTCCATGACCATCGACATCGCTCCGGGCGGGAAGCACTCCTACGACTTCCAGTACACCCTCCCGGACAAGGCGTGACTCAGGGAGCGCAGTAACGGACCGCCTGGAGGGTGTGTGATAGCGGGCTCTCCGTGGAGGTCATCACGAGCGCCCCCATCCAGCGCTCCGGGAGTTCTTCCAGCAGGACCCACTGCGCGTACCGGTGCAGAGGCAGGATGTCGGATCCGGGCGACAAGACCTCCTCGTTGCCGCCATGCCCCAGGGCCCAGAACTGGCCCCGCCACCGGAACCAGGAGTCGCCTCCCTGCGGATCCTCGGAGACGGAGAGCCACGCCGTCTGGAGCCCCCGGGACGTCACCGCGGTCCCGAACCAGGGCGCCTCCCCCGGGGTCGTCACGGCCAGCGTCCGGGAGGTCTCCTCGCCGAAGAGGTTGCCCAGGACCTTCAGCGCGCGGCCATCGCCCTGCGGCGCGCGCACCACGATGGCCGGCGATTCCAGGGCGTCACCCGCCGCCGCCCCCAGGTCCACGAGCCGGGCCACCGGGTCCACATCCATGGAGAAGGTCCGCTCGGCCCCCACGGCCTGGAGGGCACCGTCGAAGCGCTGGAGCCGCAACAGCCCCTCGAACTGCCCGCTCAGGGTTTCCCGGGCCAGGACCAGGAAGCCCCCGTCCCGCAGCCCCAGCACGTCCACGCCGTAGAGGGCCGTGTCGTCGGAGAGCGGCCGCATCAGGATGCGGGGCGAGACCACGGCCTGTCCGTCCAGCGCCGTCACCGTCCCCCACAGCTCGCGGCCACCGGAGACGGATTGGGAGGTATTCCGCCAAGCCGCGAAGACCCGGGTCCCGTCCGCCGACACGGCCGCCGCGGTGGCCCTGTCCCCCACGGGCTGGTCGAAGAGGAGCGCACCGCCCTCCGGCTCACCCTCCCTGGGCACGTGGTGACCCTGCTCATCCAGCAGGATGAGATGGCCCCGGGTGTGGTCGTGCGCCGGTCCCGCCGACGCGTAGTACAGCGCGGGCCCCTGGGCCGTGCGCAGCAACCGGGTGCTCACCGAGTCCAGCGCGAGGTTGTCGTCCATCACCTCCACCGGCACCTCCGTGATGCCCAGCGGCGTCAGCGCGGTGTCCAGTTGGATGACCCGGGCCCGCGCCAGCCTGTCGAAGACCACCGCCAGGACACCGTCCGTCACACGGAGGCTGCCCACGCGGCCCGCATGCGGGGGATATCCCAGTGACGCGACCTGCGACCAGGACGGGGGATCCGTCACGCCATCACAGTCATTGTCCAGGCTGTCGCAACGCGTCTCCGTGGCTTCGTAGCTGGCACCGTAGGAGCGCGCGGTGCACACCGGCTCGTAGGCCCCATCCACCACGGCCCGCCGGGCCCCCGCGCAGATGCCTTGCGTCCGCTCACAGGGAAGGGGCTCCCCCAGGGAACCCGCGTCGGTGCCGGCATCCACCTGCGTGCCACCGTCATCCGCCTGCGTGCCGCCATCGTCCGAGGTCCCCGCGTCGATGGTCCCCGCATCCGAGGTCCCCGCGTCGATGGTCCCCGCATCCGGGACGGGGTTCTTCGGCGGGTCCGAGTCCCCACACCCTCCGAGCAGCCCGCTGCCCACCGCGAACACCACCGCCCAACGCCTTGCCCATCGCATCCGCACTTCCATCAATCCCCTCTTTGGCGGACCGACACCTGACTCCGCCTGGGGCAGCAGCCTAATCCATTTCAAAGGCTTTCACAGCTCATGCACCCACCTTCACCCGAATCCAAGACAGGGCTTGAAGGGCCGCGAACCACGCTCCCGCCGTGAGCGCATGGCGCAAGTGATTCACCCGGGCCCACCGCATCGCGGTCTCCACGGCGGCGGGGGAGTCGGGGGACTGCATCAGCCGGATCATCGTGGGGATGAAGTACGAGAAGGTCAGCAGCCGGTCCGCGAGCGCCATCACCGCGGCCCCAAGCCACCAGGCGCGCAGCGGCCCCGTGGCGCGCGTGGCGAAATAGAGACTGGCCAGGGTGAGCAGCGTCAGCGGCCCCGTGCTGACGAGCCCCCAGAAGCGCCGCCCCACGTCGTCCTGCCGCGCCGCCTCCGCGGACCAGTGCGCGCCCGGGGTGTCGAGCCAGCGGGGAAGCGAGATGCGGTGTTCATAGAGCCCCGCGCCAAACGCGACGCCCAGGTTGATGACGAAGAGCCACAACAGGAGTTCCGCCGCCGACAGCTTCAGGTTCATCATGGGGGCAGCATGCGTCCCGGGCCCGCGAGCGTCTTTCGTGCCCTTGTGCTGTTTTTCTCGTTCCTGCGGTGTTCCCCATGAGTCCCCGGCACTCCCTCCTCGCCCAGATTGGCGGCGACATCGTCCGCTTCCAGGAAGCCTCCGCGGAGTTCGACGCGGCCGTGGGAGAGGTGCTCGCGCTGGGCCGCGCGGAGCTGACGTGTCTGGCGCAATTGCACTTCGGAGGCCCCGCGCCCTTGAGCGCGGTCGCGCGAGGCGCCGACGTGGCGCGGCTGGAGCTCGCCGGCTACGTGCAGCGGGAAGGCTCGGGCCATGGCAGGCGGATTGCGCTCACCGGGCATGCGCGCGAATGGATCGAGACCCTCTGGGGTCCCGTCCAGGCGGAGGGCCTGCAGCTGATGTCTTCCCTGCCGGACGCGGAGCTGAAGGTCATTGCCCGCTTCCTCAGCGCGGCGCGGGCGTCGCAGGACCGCCATGCCGCCCGCGTGGCGAAGCTGCTCCAGGAGCCCGGAGGGACGCGAGCCGCACGGCGGCGCGGTGGCCTCTCCGCCGCCGCGCTCCACCGCGTACGGCTCTTCGTTGAAGCGCACCTCGCGCGGAGCATCCGCGTGGGCGAGCTGGCCCAGCGCTCGGGCCTGAGCGTGTTCTACTTTACCCGCGCCTTCCGGCAGTCCATGGGCATGACGCCTCATGCCTACGTGCAGCAGCGGCGGGTGGAGCGGGCGCGCGGCCTGTTGAGCCACACGACCCGCTCGCTCGGAGACATCGCGCTGGAGGTCGGCTTCAGCTCACAGAGTCACTTCACCACGGTGTTCCGCCGGGTGACGGGCCTGACGCCCGCTGTCCTCCGGCGCGCGGGACGCTGAAGCGCGGCCCTGGGAGGGAAGATTGGACCCCGGCGGCGTAGAAGCAGAGGACCCCTTTTTCCCGGCACCCCACCATGGCCCGTCCCAAGAGCCCCTTCGTCTGGATCCTCCTCGCCGCCGGAGGCGCCTGCGCGTTCTGCTGCACCGGCACCCTGGGGCTCATGGCCCTTGGGCTCTTCGCGGGAGACGACAGCGGCACGTCCGGCGGCACCCCGAACCTGTCGCGCAGCGGGACTCCCGGTGAGCCCGGCGGCTTCGCGTTCGACGCGCCCCAGGGCTGGAAGACCCAGGCGGACGGGCGGTTCATCCTCGAGTGGGACGACCGGGGTGACACCCTGGGCGTGGAAGCCCTCCGGCTGCCGGCCGTGCCAGGGCTCGACGACGCCGAGGGCAAGCTCGCGCGGCTGTGGCAGGAGCGCGTTGGGGCGGACTGGAACGACGTGAAGCCGAACCCGATGGTGATGCGGCGCTTCGTGGCCAACGGGGCCCGCGCCTTCTTCACCGCGGCGGTGGTGCGCGCGAAGAACAACGACCGGTCCTTCCGCGTGAGCCTCTACCTGGTGGAGGCGCAGGACCGCCTGGAGCCGCTGGTGTTCATCCAGAGCTTCATGAGCCCGCCGGGCAGTGCGGGCGAGGCCATGTCGGCCTCGTTCTCCTGGAACACGTCCTACGCCCGGGTGGAGGAGGCGCTGAAGGGTGTGCGCGGGAGCCCCGTGGGACTGCCGCTGGTGGACGACGCGGAGGTGGTGGGCCACTTCGTCTACGGCACCAGCACGGCGGCCCAGTGGGTCAACACCTATAGCGGGAGCACCACCATGACGGCGGTCTCCTACAGCATCGACTACACCTTCGGCGCCAATCACTCATTCCAATACAAGTACGCGGGCGCGTCCGGCCAGGTGGGCGCGATGAAGTTCGGCTCCGAGGACGACGAGGGCACCTGGAGCGCGAAGCACGACGTGCTGACGCTCACCGGAGCGAAGCGGACACGCCGGTACCTGTTCATCGGGGCCGCGCGCGCTCCGGATGGAAAGCGCACGCTCTATCTCATGCCCGAACACCCAGGCTGGTCGCTGGCCCCGGGCGCCATCGGACAGAACGGCGAGCTGTACGTGGCGGTGGACTGAGTTTCCCACCGCCTCCGGTGACACCGCCGGAGAGCACCGGTGTTCCATCCGCCGGCCGGAAAAAGCACCGGCCCTTCCCTGACTGGAGATGGAACATGGCTGTCCTGCACCGAGGACTGCGGGTGGGTATGGCATTGCTCGCGAGCGTCATGGCCCCCGCGTGCGGGCCAGAGCTGCCGTTCGGGAGCGAGCTGGAGCTGGGCGAGCTGGAGGCCCAGGAGCTGGGGCGGGAGACGGCGCTGCCACCCCTCAACCGCGAGGCGCTGCGGCAGGCCATCGCGGGGCTGCCGAACGCGGAGGTGTCCGGCGCGCTGGTCCGGGTGAGCGGCGCGGACGGGCGCTGGCTGGGGACCTCCGGCGTGGCCGACCTCCGCACCGGCGCCCCGGTGCCCGCGGATGCGCACTTCCGCATTGGCAGCATGACGAAGACGTTCACGGCCACCGTCGTGTTGCAGCTCGCCGCCGAGGGGCGCGTGGACCTGGACCGGCCCGTCCAGCACTACCTGCCGCGCCTGCTGCCGGCGGGCGTCTACGCGCCCATCACCGTGCGCCAGCTGCTCAATCACACCCACGGCCTGCCCGGCGTGCCGGTGCCCCAGAAGGACCCGGACTGGTTCTTCGAGAACCGCTTCCGGCGCTTCAGCCCCCGGGAGCTCGTCTCGCTGGCGCTCCCGCCAGGCCCCCGCTTCGCCCCGGGCACGCGGCAGGAGTACGGCAACATCGGCTACATCGTCGCGGGGCTGCTCATCGAACAGGTGACGGGCCGGCCCTATGGGGACGCGGTGCGCGAGCGCATCCTGCGTCCGCTGCACCTGCGGGACACCTTCGTGCCCGGCAACGACGTGACGATTCCCGGACGGCATGTGCGCGGCTATGAGGAGGTCGCGCCAGAAGAGGCGGGGTGCCCGTCGGGCGCCATCACGTACGGCACGCGGTGCCTGGTGGACGTCACCGAAGCCAGCCAGTCCGTGCCCTGGGCCGCCGGAGAGATGATCTCCACCGCCGACGACCTGGACCGCTTCCTCGTCGCGCTCTTCCAGGGCCGGCTGCTGCCGCGCAAGCAGCGCGAGGAGCTGTTCACCGTCCCGGACCTGCCCGGCGCCACCTACAGCGCGGGCCTCACCCGCTATGAGATGGGCGGCGTCACCTTCTGGGGCAAGAGCGGCGACCGGCACGGCTACAGCAGCGGCATGGGCGCCACGCGGGACCTGCGCCGGCGCCTCATCTATTCGGTCAACACGCTCCACATGGGCGGGGACCAGCCGGACATCGCCGTGCGCATCATCGGGGCGGCCCTGCTGGGGCCCTGACAACGGCAGGGGGCCCGGTGCGGTAGCCTGCCACGCCAATCCCCACCGGAGGGCCCCGCATGTCCGCGCACGACACGCCTGTCATCATCGGCCGTTCAAGCTCGCACTTCACCCGCATCGCGCGGCTCTTCGCCGTGGAGCTGCGCGTCGAGCATTCCTTCCAGGTCGTGAGGGATCTGCTGTCCACCGACCCGGCGGACTATGGCGGCAACCCCGCGCTCCGGATTCCCGTCCTGAAGACCTCCCGGGGCGCCTGGTTCGGCGCGCTCAATGTCTCCCGTGAGTTGTGGCGCCAGTCGAACCCCAGGCCCCGGGTGGTGTGGCCGGAGGACCTGGACGTGCCCCTCCTCGCGAACCTGCAGGAGCTCACCCTGCAAGCCATGGCGACGGAGGTGACGCTGGTCATGGAGAAGCTGGCGGGCGCCGGTGAGGGCACGACCCACGCCCTCAAGCTGCGCAAGTCATTGCTCAACATGATGGCGTGGCTGGAGGAGCACGCGGACGCGGCGCTCGCCGCCCTCCCGCCGGAGCGGGACCTGAGCTACCTGGAGGTCACGCTCTTCTGCCTCGTGACCCACCTGGAGTTCCGGGACGTGCTGCCCACCGCGCCCTATGCGGCGCTGAGCCGCTTCTGTGAGCAGTTCTCGAAGCGCCCTTCCGCCCGCGACACCGCCTTCCGCTTCGACACCTGAACCGCGAAGCACTCAGCGCTGGCGGGTGTCCATCGGGTCGTGCTTCGTCTCCACGCAGTCGGCCCCTTCCGCCTGGGCCTTGCGGATCCGCGCATCGCAGTGCTGCCATGCGCCTCCGGGAGAGGCGCCACTTCCGCCCAGGTGGATCGCGCAGGACGGGGTGTGGCCCCAGGCGTTGCCCTGCATCCAGTAGATGAACGTCTCCGTCACGCCCCCCTTCCGGGAGCAGGCGATGAAGTGCGACTGGCCATCCGCCTTGAAGAACGCGCTCGTCGTCGCGTTCGGGACCTGCTTCTTCGGCGGAAGGACGGTCTCGAAGCGCGCCTGGAAGTCAGCCACCCGGGTGCCATTGGCCGCGAGCCGGAGGGGCGGCGTCACCTTCTGGCCCGCCAGCTCGTTGAAGCGGCCATCCACCACCACCGACCCGTCCGGCATCACCGCCACCATCTGGAGGAAGCCCTCGGACTCCGGGGCCTCCTTCGCGGCCAGCTTGCGGTAGCGAAGCCCCGCGCCAAGGCCCGCCTGGAACCGGGCATCCACCGAGCCGTCCGCTTTCAAGCGCACCAGCCCCGGAGCGCGCGACGGGCCCTCCGGGGAATCCACCGCGGGGAGGGTGTCCTGCGCCAGGACGACCGTCCCGCCCGGTCCCATCCACATCCGGGGCACGCTCGATCCGCCCTCCTGACGGAAGGGCTTGAAGGCAGGGTCGAGCCGTCCACCGGACGTCAGGCGCACCACGTGCGAGCGCACCTCGCCCTGGACGAGTTCCCCCGCCCCGATGACCGAACCCCCAGGCCCCGGGGCGATGAGACTCAACTCCAGGTCCGCCTTGCCACCCGTCAGCCAGGAGATGAGCGGCCTGTTGAAGCGCGCCTCCGGCTTCCATTGCGCATCGAGGGCGAGCACGGGCACGTCCTGGGGCTCTTCTGTTTCGAACCGGCCGCTGACGAAGAGGCCGCCGTCAGGCCGGGCACGGACCTGATTCAACACGTACCAGCCCAGCCCCAGCTCCTTCAGGGTCGAGTCGAAGCGCTGCGCACGCTCCAGGGCACCGTCGGGGGTGAAGCGCAGCAGCCACAGCGGCGCCTCCTTCCGGTCGTTCCGATCCGGTGTCGAGGCCGCGACGATGAGCCGCGACTTCGCGTCCACCTCCGCGGTGATGATGAACGACGAGGCGCCCACCTTCTGGAGCAGCGCCTGCTGGACCTTCTGGTTGAAGGCCTCGGCCCGGGCCCCCTTCACCGTGTGGCGCACGAGCACGTGGGCGATGCTCGCAGGGCCGCTGTCGCCCTCGGGCGCCTTCTCGTCACGGGAATGGTACGTCGCGATGTAGCCCCCGGAAGGAACGGGGAGCAGCTGCACCAGCTCCTTCATCCGGTCCCGGTCGGACGCGGCTTCGAGCGCCACGGAGACCGGTGACGTGTCACGCCTGCCCAGGGCGTCGATGACCACGAGACTGCCCACGGGCTCGCCGTTCAATCGATTGCAGGTGTGTCCCACCACGCCCCAGGCGCCCTTCGGCGCGGGCACCAGGGCCACGAGCTCGCAGTCCTCATTGGGCGCGTGGAACCGGTCGTAGGGAGACCAGATCTCTTCTTCCTCGGCGAAGGCCGCACCGCTCAGCGCCAGCATGAGCAATGCCGCGCCCGCATTCCTCGAAGCCATCATCGCGTGCTCCTGTCCGGGTCCAGGGCCGTCATCCGCTTGACCTCAAGTCCACTTGAAGTGGCACCCTGCGGCTTCTGGTTGTTGAAGGCAAGCCAGGAGGAGATGCCCATGGGTGACACGCATCAGCCCGAGGACGAGCAGACGAAGCTCTGGAACGGCACCGCGGGACACGCCTGGGTCGAGGCGCAGGAGGTGCTCGACTCGATGTTCAAGCCGTTGGAGGACCTGCTCGTGGAAGCAGTCGTCGCGGGCTCCGCGAGCCAGGTGCTGGACGTCGGCTGCGGCACGGGCAGCACCACGCTCGCCATCGCCAGACGGCTCGGTGCGCAGGGGCGCTGCATTGGCGTCGACATCTCGGAGCCCATGCTCGCCGCCGCCAGGGTCCGCGCCGGACGGGAGGGCACTCCGGCGAGCTTCCTCCGCGCCAATGCCCAGCACCACCCATTCGAATCCGCGAGCTTCGACAAAATCCTCTCGCGCTTCGGCGTCATGTTCTTCGACGACCCCGTCCAGGCCTTCACCAACCTGCGGCGGGCCGCGAAGCATGACGCCGAGCTCCGGTTCATCGCCTGGCGAAGTCCTGCGGAAAATCCGTTCATGACGACGGCCGAGCGCGCCGCGGCGCCGCTCCTGCCGAATATTCCTGCCCGCCGGCCGGACGCGCCAGGGCAGTTCGCCTTCGCGGACTCGCGCCGCGTCCACCGCATCCTGGAGGGGAGCGACTGGGCAGGCATCGACATCCAGCCGCTGGATGTGACCTGCACCCTGCCCGAGAAGGAACTGGTCGGTTACTTCACCCGGTTCGGCTCCCTCGGCCGGCTCCTTCCCACGCTGGACATGGAAACCCGCACACGGGTCATCGAAACGGTCCGCGCTGCCTTCGAACCCTTCGTGCATCGGACGGAAGTCCAATACACGGCGGCCTGCTGGACGGTAGGCGCCCGAGCGTGAACAGAACCTCCTGGCGGGACACGCTCGCCAGGAGGTTCCGGACACCGCGTGTAGCTAGATGGCGACGCAGTTCGTCTGATTGGAATCGCAGGCGTAACAGGTGCCGTACCAGCACACGTTGTTCCCGCCCGGCACTCCACAGCGCATCCCGCACCAGCCGCAGTTCTGGACGTCGTCGTAGGTGCTGGTGCACACGCCGTTGCACACCGCTACGCCGTCTCCCTCGCACACCAGGCCCTGGGCGTCGGAGCGGATCTCTTCGTTCGCGGGCTGCGGGGCGCCACCGCAACCGGACAGCAACGCGACACAGCTCACCATGAGGACTGCGGCTCTCTTGAACATGGATGTTTCCTTTTCGGTCCTGACGGGGGCGGACCGGGCTCTCTCTCTAGAACACTTTGTCTGGGGAATGGCGATAAACCGGTCTGCGAGACACGCAGTGAAATTCACGCACTGTCTCAGCTGATCCGTTATTTCCGCCGATATCCGGGAGTGCCATTCCGCCTGCCCTACGACCAGCGACCGCCCCCCTCCAGGCAGCCCATGCCGCATTGCATAGCTTCAGTGTCAGGCCAGCAACGACATGCATGAGCCGAACACACCAGAGGAGGTCGCGATATGGGCAGCATCATTGGGGAAGAGGGCCAGCGGAGCACCGGCTTCTACAACCAGGGACAGGCATCGTCTGAAGGGAGCAGTGAGCGGGTCGGGCTCAAGCAGGAGGGCAAGGAGCAGGTGAAGCGCATCGGCGGCATCACGCGCCAGCGCGCCTTCTCGCAGGTCGACTCCCGCAAGGGCGTCCTGGTGGACAGCCTCAACGGCTTCGCGAAGCAGCTCGAGTCCATCTCCGGGCAGGGGGACACGCAGCTTCCCCAGCAGCTCATTGGCAGCGCGGTGGGCTTCGTGCGCAAGGCGTCCGACACCCTGGAGCAGAACTCGACCGAGGAGTTGCTCCGTCAGGCGCAGACGCGGATGCGCGAGCGGCCGGGCGTGGCGCTGGCGGGGTGTGCACTGCTCGGCTTCGTCGCCGCGCGATTCCTCAAGGCGTGAGGGGATGACCCATGGACCCCTATTCCACACGAACACGCGGTGAGCGCATCGGGCTGGACGCGGACGAAACCCGGACCGGCCCCTACACGGAAGGCTTCAGGACGGACGGAGGGCTGGGCGAGCAGTCGCTCGGAACCATCGTGTCCGAATTCATCGAACAGGGCCGGCACCTGCTGCGGGCGGAGCTCACCCTGGCGCGCACGGAGATGCGCACCGAAGCGAAGAAGGCAGCGGCCGGTGGCGGCATGGTCGCCGCGGCGGGCGTCGTGCTCTTCCTGGGCGCCATGGCGTTGGTGGCCTTCCTGGTCATCGCCCTCGCAGAGGTGATGCCGCTGTGGGCCAGCGCGTTGCTGGTGACGGTGCTGCTGATTGCCGCGGGGGCGGGCCTCGCCGCCGTGGGCGCGAAACGCCTGAAGACGGTCCACGCACCTCGCAAGACCATCCAGACCCTCAAGGAGGACAGCCAATGGGCGAGCACGACGATGCGCTCCGCGAAATCGCAGATGCACGGGCACGCATGAGCGTGCTGGCGGATGAACTCGGCCGCCGCGCGAACCCCGAGCTCTTGAAGGCGCGCGCGAAGGAGTTCGCGCTCGAGAAGAAGGAAGAGGTGACGGAGCACGCGAAGCAGCTCGCCGCGGAGAAGCGCGAGGAGCTGAAGCAGCAGGCCCGCGAGAAGGTGCTCGACTGGAAATCCCACGCCAAGGAGACCGCGATGCGCAAGACGTACGAATGGACGGATGAGGCCACCCACACGCCCCGGGGGCTGGGGATTCTGGGCGCGCTGCTGGGGGCCGGGGTCGGCTCCATGTTGATGAAGCGGGCCTTCCGCTCCCGCGTCGAGGAGCGCGAATACCGCGTCCGGCGCTATGAGCGCGTCCCGGTGGCCTACGGCCGCGAGCGCATCCCCCTGTACGACTCCGAGCGCGAGTACTACGGCGCCTACGGTTCGGGCCAGGACGTCCCCTACCCTGAATACAACACGCGCGCTGAATACAACGCGGACGTGGGGGAACGCGGCAGCGAGGGCTCGCACCTGAAGGACCGCGCGAGCGAAGCGCTGCACACGGCGAAGGAGACCGTGGGAGCCACCACGGAGAACGTGAAGGAGCGCGTGAGCGGCGCCGCGGACAACGTGCGCGGCCGGGTCCATGACGCGGCGGACGCCGTGCGCGGCCAGGCTTCGCACCTGCGCGAGCGCGTGCCGTCACCCCACGAGCTCCGGGGACGCACCTCGCAGTGGTACGACCGTGCGCTCGAGGAGCAGCCCCTGGCGCTCGCCCTGGGCGCGGTGGCGCTGGGCATGCTCACCGCGAGCCTGCTGCCGGTGACGGACAAGGAGCGCCAGCTCATCGAGCCCGCCAAGCGCCGCGCGCAGGAGGGGCTGGCCCAGCTGGGAGACCAGGTGAGCCAGAAGCTCGAGGGCAGTGAGGAAACGGCGCAGCAGGAAGACATGTCCCTCGCCGGCCCCGTGTCCATGGGCGCGAGCGGCGGAATCCCGCCGCTGCCACCGCTGGACCAGATTGCCCCGAAGGTGCACTGAGCAGTTGAAGCGTGGGGGCATCCCGGGCCTCGCGGCCTGGGAGCCCCGCCGTCACTCCCGGTAGAGCGTGCGCCGCAGGAAGCCGAGCGCCCGGTCCCAGGCGTCGTACCAGTCCTCCGCCCGCATGGTGTGGTCCGACTCCGGATATTCGTAATGACTGACATGGGAGCCCAGCTCAGGGAACTCCCTCCAGAGCCGGTGCGCGAAGTCCCGGGCCTGGTGCGCGGGGACCAGCGAGTCCCGCCCCGCGTTCAGCAGGAGCAGCGGGTGACGCGCGCAGTCCCACGGCCGGTGGACGGGCGCCTCCTGCATCATTCCGCGCAGCTCCTCCGTGATGTGGCCATCCCGGGGCGTCCAGTCCGGCGAGCCGAGGAGCGACACCGTCGCCTGGACACGCGAGTCCCGGGCCGCCACGGCCAGCGCCGTGTAGGCGCCGAAGGACACGCCCGCAAGCCCGATGGGCTCATGTCCCTCGCCCACCACGTGGTCGATGACCCGTGAAACCTCCGGGACGGCCTCGCGGATGAAGGAGAGCAGGCGCGTGTGGTAGCCGGCCGGGTCGAGCGAGGGCATCCCATCGAGCCAGCCATCGCGCCGGGCACCATGGTGCGGGGCGTCCATGCCGACGGCCGCCAGGCCCCACTTCGCCAGCGCCTCCAGCTCCCCTCGCTGGTCGTCGGCATTCGAGTACAGCCCATGCAACACGATGACGGCGGGACCCGGCCGGGGCTCGTGGTGCACCTTGATGACCGGGATGTGGCCATTGACCTGGAAGCGGTACACGTCAGGCATGTGGGGATTTTGCCCGTTTCCGGTGCTCTCTGGGGACTGACCTCCGCGAGCCACTTCACCCCGCGCGCGAGTGCATTGCAGGGACGATCCAGGGATGCTCCGTCACGTCCTGCCCGCGCTGGGACGGACGCCTGGGATGGGTACCGCGTTGAGTGAAGAGATCGTCTACCGCCATGCCATCGAGGGGCTCTTCCTGCGCTCCGTGGGCAAGCGCCTCACGCCGGAGCTCAAGGACCGGCTACGGACCATTGGCCTGGACCTGGACGTGAAGCTGCCGCACCACACGCCCCGCCGCGTCTTCGCGGAGGCGCTGGGCATCACCGCGCACTACCTCTACCCGGACGTGGATGCGCAGGAGGGCTACCGGCGGCTCGGGACGGGCATCATCACCGGCCTGGAGCACACGCTGCTGGGCAAGGCGCTCGTGTCCCTGTGGCCCATCTTCGGGCCGGACCGGGTGCTCTCCCGCATGCAGGAGAGCTTCGCCACGGTGAACAATTATCTGAAGACCGAGCTCATCACCCACGCCCGCGCGGACCACACCATCAAGGTGAGCGAGTGCAACGGCAACCCGGGCTACCTCATGGGCATCATCGAGGCGGGGCTGATGAGGGCCGGCGCGAAGAACGTCCGCGTGGAGCCCTTCGACTTCAACGGCCACGCCTGCGCCTACCGCGTGCGCTGGGACTCGTGAGCGCGGCACGTCGCGTCACGCATGCGTCCTGGACAATTGCAGCCCCCGTTCAAGTGATTGCCATGCGCGAGGAGGCCGTCCACGCTCCCGCCGCATGGGACACAAGCGGCTGATGCGGATTGGCGTTGTCGGTGGTGGGGCCATGGGGTGCGGTATCGCGCTCGAGCTCGCCATCGCCGGCAGGCAGGTGGTGCTGTTCAACAGGCACGCGGACACCAGCGAGGCAGCGCGCGCGAAGCTGGAGCGCGACGCGGCCCTGCTGGTGGACACGGGGCTGCTCAGCGCGGAGCAGCGCACGGCCGCGCTCGCGCGCATCCGTCGCACCACGGTGCTCGCGGAGGCCGCCGTGGACCAGGACCTGGTCATCGAGTCCATCCCCGAGGACCTGGCGCTCAAGCAGCAACTCTTTGGAGAGCTGGACCGGCTCGCGTCGCCGGACACCCTGCTGGCCACCAACACCACCGCGCTGAGTGTGACGGCCATTGCCCGCGACTGCGCGCGGCCCGAGCGCGTCCTCTCCGCGCACTACTACCTGCCCGCGCATCTGGTGCCGCTGGTGGACGTCATCCCCGGAGAGAAGACCCTGCCCGAAGCGGTGGAGACGGTGCGGCGCTTCCTGGAGGAGCTGGGCAAGTCGCCCGTGGTGTTCGCGCGCGACGTGCCGGGCTCGGTGGGCCCGCGCCTCCAGCAGGCGCTCATCGGCGAGGCCTTCCGGCTGGTGCAGGAGGGCGTGGCCACGCCGGAGATGGTGGACCAGGTGCTCACCCAGGGCATCGGGCGGCGCCTGGGCGCCTCCGGCGTCTTCGACCGGATGGACCTGGTGGGGCTGGACTTCATCACCGGCGTCCTGCGCGGCTCCGGGCGCCCGGTGCCGCCGGTGCTCGCGCAGAAGGTGGACCAGGGACAGCTGGGCCTGAAGACGGGCCAGGGCTTCTACCCGTGGACGCCGGACAGCGCCGCCGCCTTCGAGGAGCGCATGGCCCGCCACCTCATCACGCAGCTGCGCGAGGACCGGGCCGCGGGCCGTCTGCGCACGCCCACGCCGGAGTCCGGGGAATGAGCGCCGCCACCGTGCTGCTGGACCCGGAGGTGCTGTCGGGCTTCCTCGCGGACGCCATCCGGGAGTACGGGGCGTGCACGCCGGAGCTGCCGCCCCGGAGCTGGGCCGTGCTGCTGGGGCGCTTCACGGACGACGCGATGCACGTGGAGCGCGTGGGCTTCGCCACCAACATCCGCGAGACGGACGACACCGTGCTCCAGGAGTTCGACGCCGCCATCATCCCCCGCTTCGGCGCCTGCTACGCCAACGGGAGGCGCGGCTACTGGTGTGAGCCGCGCGAGCTGATGCGCATCACCACCGAAGCCGAGGCCGAGGGGCTGGAGGTGCTCGGCTCCATCCACCTGCACCCGGACTGGCACCGCATCGGCCCGCCCCACGAGCGCGGCCTGCGCGTCAGCCAGGAGCCCACGCCCATGGACCGGCACCTGTTCCAGGGCAGCGGCTGGCCCCTCAACATGATCCTCTACCTGGAACGGCGCGATGGGCGGCTCTACCACTCGCTCGGCGCCTGGGCCCCGCCCCCCGACACGGAACCGGACGCGGGCTGCCGGGCGATTGCCATCCGCCTGCGCACCCCGGAAAGGGTTCTGGAGTAGCCACACTTGTCGACGCCGAGGGGTGCATCGTCCCCGAATTCTGGAGTCTGGCTGCGCGCCTGCCTTGACCTCCTTTCCTCCCTGCCCGACCCTCGCCTCTGCGAGGGAGAACATGGGTAAAGCCTTTGATTCACTGCTAGCCGGGATGATTGCAGGACGATCCTGGGAACAGATGGGAGACACGGAGTCGGTGCGCCAGCTTCTCCGGAGCGTTTATGAGGAGCGCTACCACAAGGCTGAACATCACCAATCGCGCTACCAGGTGCGGGTGAATCTCCAGAAGAAGGACGAGGCCGCCTCTTACGCTGGCTTCATCACTGCAGAGAACCCCAACTCGGGTCCTTACCAGGGGACTTCCTTCGTCTGGATGCCAGGGAAGGACGGGAGCATTGCGGTCCTCGTCATTGGAACGGACGGCTTCGGTGCGGACACCGATATCCTTGGAAGGCCTGGCCATGCCCGCCGCCTTCGCGCGCTGGCTCGCATCCACAAGGGCAAGGTGTGGGTGAAGCCCGACTTGCTCGCCCCCGCATCACGGGTGCCGGAGACCATCATCGCGCAGTGGCCAGACCAACTGGATGCTGTCAGCAAGAGCTACGGCAACGTCATTTACGCCGCCGTTCCGGTTCGCTCGCCCCAGGATGCTGAGGCCGTCGAAGACCTCCTGGACCTCTTCTTCTCCGAGCATGGCACCCCGCTGACCAATCCGGCCAAGGGCCGCTGGGAAGCGCGGCACTCCGCGATCTTGGGCGCCATCTTTCCGCAGGTGGAATTGCCGCAGGTGTTGGAGCTTCTTCGAGACCGGCGCTTTGTCATCCTTGAGGGCCCACCAGGCACCGGGAAGACACGGCTGGCCTACGAGGTGGCACGCCAAATTGGCCAGGCGACCCGTATTCAGTTCCATCCGGCTCGCACTTATGAGGACTTCGTCGTCGGGCTGTATCCGAAGCCCGCCGCAGGAGGGCTTGCCTTCGAAGTCAGGACGGGTGACTTCTTGCGAGCCAATGCAGCCGCAGCAACGGGTGAACACGTCCTTCTGATTGACGAAGTCAACCGGGCCGACCTCTCGCGCGTGCTGGGAGAAGCCATCGTCCTTCTGGAGCCCGGCGAGCGGCGCGAAATTGAACTCCCTCACCTCCCAGACGGATGGAGCGACCGAAAGGTTTCCCTGGCTCCGGGTCTTCACGTCTTGGCAACCCGCAATACCGCTGACCGGACCATCGCCCGCATGGATCTGGCCGTCCGCCGCCGCTTTGCCTTCCTCGAGATGTGGCCGGACCGTCGTCCCGTTGATGACGAAGGCATACCTCTGGCGAAAGAATGCTTCGACGACGTCCTCTACACCTTCACGGAGTTTGCCGATGAAGAGGCGCTGAAGCTCATTCCAGGCCATGCGTACTTCCTCGACCCAAGGCCCGGCCAAGGCGCCGAGGAGAGAGCAAAACGCGTCGCGCGTCGCCTCGAGCTCGAACTTGTTCCGCTTCTCCGCGATTACCTCTCCGAGCGCCTTGCAGGCAGTGCCAGCGGGCCCATCGCGGGCCTCGCTGATCGCATTGCCTCGCGTCTCATGGAGGAGCGTGCGGCGTGACGCGGAAGACGGCTCCAGGGCGCGCACGAGCCGAGAAGCTGCGCCCATCTCTCCCCGCCGCACAACCTGTCCTTCGCGCCTACGACCACGGGGAGCCGGTGCTCCTGTCCGCCGAGGCCGTGGGCCAGTCCGGGGACCGCTGGGCTGAGCCCTTCTTGGCAGCCAACCGCCCTCTTCTGGAGCGACTGGACATTCGCCCCGAGGTCCGCGCGCAACGCGGCGTCCACCTTGCCCTCCATCCAGGACGTCGCATTGGTGCGGTTCCCCTGCTCTCGCCTTCCACGCGAAAGGTGGCCGCTGGGCTTGTGGTTTCACCACGCTTCCCGTGGACCTCGCTGGGTGCAGTCTTCGAGCGCATCGGGTTCTCTGTCGAACCCAGGCTCGGTCATTCCTTGCCAGTGCCGGGGTCAGCGCGAGAGGTGCCACCCTGGCTCTTAGCAGCCCCTGTGCTGCGTCGCCTTGAAGCCCTCTGGCAACACCCGCGCCGTGGTTTCGCTCAGGTGGAGGAAGAGCGCCTCAGCCCGCGAGGTCGTATCGACTGGCGCACTTGGGGCACTCGGAATGTCCCCGTGGGCCGATGGGAGCGCTTTCCGTGCACTTTCCCAGAGCCCATCTTCGACCCGGTGCTCCTCTCGGAGATGCGATGGACGGTGCAACGTCTCATCGAAGAGCTTGGACATGTTGCTGAGACATCAACCGGGCGCGTTCTGCTCGAGCGAGCTCGGGGCTTGGCCATTCAACTTGGGCCGGGTCCCCACCAACGGCCTCGTGCGCATCACCGTGCCTCAGAATCAGCATTCGTCGCCGAGGCGCTGCAAGCAATGAACTGGGTCGCAGACGGACGAGGCCTCGGAGGAGCTCAGTCCCTTGACGGGCTGTCCTGGGACTTGGCCATTGATGAGGTCTGGGAGGCATGGGTTGCGGCGTTCACTGCGGACCTCGCGACTCGACTCGGCCTTCAGTCAACGCCTCATGGAGGAGCGCAATACCGGCTCAACTGGGCGGGAGGTATCCAATCCATGGGGGCGCTTGTCCCGGATGTGGCACTTCGGGGCTCCCACCGCGTCATCTGGGTGGACGCGAAGTACAAGGCGCACCTGTCTCAGTTGGCCCAGCATGGATGGCGGCGGCTGACCGAAGCCGTCCGGGATGCCCATCGCGCGGACCTGCACCAGGCGCTTGCCTACGCCAACCTTGCGGCCATGGACTGTGTGGACACAGTGTTGGCCTATCCTGATCTTGGCACGAGCCAGGAGCCCCCTCTCTTCGCCGTGGCCACGCTGGCCTCAGGAAAGAGGAGGGTCCGACTCATCCTTGCCAGCTTACCTTTCGGGTTCAGGGGTCCAGACCACCGGGAGAAGACTCTCTCCGCGTGGCAGAACGCCCTGGCCCCTTGAGCAGCAGACGCAGCCGCCTGCTGCTCAAGGTCTTGCGCTACGTCGCGACCTCGGGCTGCTCCCGCGGCGCCGGTGCTTCGGTGGCGGCCACGGTGCGCGTCTTGGCGATGAGCAGGTAGATGGCCGGCACGAAGTAGAGGGTGAAGAGCGTGCCCAACGCCATGCCCGTCACCAGCACGAGCCCGATGCTGTTGCGCGCCGCCGCGCCCGGTCCTGACACCAGCACGAGCGGGAAGTGGCCCGCGACCGTGGCCACCGTCGTCATCAGGATGGGACGGAGCCGCTCAGAGGCCGCTTCCTTCACCGCCTCCAGCTTCGACTTGCCCTGCTCCTGGAGGCGGTTGGCGAAGTCCACGATGAGGATGCCGTTCTTCGCGATGAGCCCCACCAGCGTCACCAGTCCCACCTGTGAGTAGATGTTGAGCGTGGTGGTGAAGCTGTCCGTGAAGTACGGCATGGTCGGGTTCGGCATCCGCAGGAACGTGGTCGTCAGCGCGCCGAAGAGCGCCAGCGGCACCGACCCGGCGAGGATGATGAGCGGATCCCGGAAGCTGTTGAACTGGGCCGCGAGCACCAGGAAGATCAGCACCACCGCCAGCCCGAACGCCGGGGCGAATGAGTCACCCTCCAGGCGGAGCTGCCGGGACTCGCCCGTGTAGTCGATGCGGTAGCCCGCGGGCAGGATCTTCGCGGCCTCCGTCTCCAGGTACGTGAGCGCCTCATCCAGCGGGCGGATGGCCACGCCGCTGAGCTTGACGGCGTTGAGCTGCTGGAAGCGGCTGAGCGACCGGGGCGCCACCTTGTCCTTCAGGGACGCGATGGCGGACAGCGCCACGAGCTTCCCGTCGGGGCCGGTGACGTGGATGTCCTTGAGCTGCTCCGGCGTGAGGCGGGAGCTGCGCAGGACCTGCGGGATGACCTTGTAGCTGCGGCCGGCGATGTTGAACCGGTTGACGTAGTTGCCGCCCACGGCGGACCCCAGGTCCATGCCCACGGTCCCCAGGTTCAGGCCCAGCTGCGCGACCTTCTCACGGTCGATCTCCACCTCCGACTGGGGCTGGTCCAACTTCACGTCGATGATGGGCGGGAAGGCGAACAACCCGCTCTGCGTCGCCTTCTCCTGGAGCTGCTGCGCGAAGCCCAGCAACTCCTCCGCCTCCGCCGTGGAGGCGATGACGAACTCCACCGGGAAGTTGCCACCGCCCGGCAGCGCGGGGGGCTGGAGCGCGAACGTCTGCACCACCGGGATGGTGTTCACCCGCTCCTGCGCCTCCGCCAGCACCTGCGCCGCGGAGCGCTGGCGCTCCTTGAAGGGCTTGAGCACCAGACCCCAGAAGCCGTTGCTCGGCTGCATGATCTGGAAGTTGAAGCCGGCCTCCGGCATCTCCATCAGCAGGTCGCTCGCCTTGGTCACGGACGGCTTCAGCTGATCCAGGGTGGAGTTGGACGGAGTGCTGACGATGCCGATGACGAAGTCCTGGTCCTCCACGGGCGCCAGCTCCCGGGCCGACTGGCTGAACATCATCAGCGCGAGCAAGCTCAGGAAGATCCACGCCGCGTAGACGGGCCCGCGCACGAGCAGCGAGCTGTCCAGGGAGCGGGCGTAGGCGGCCCGCAGGCGCTCGAAGCCGCGGTTGATGACGCCCGCGAACCCCTTGTCCTCATGGCCCGCCTTCAGGAGCACGGAGGACATCATCGGGGAGAGCGTCAGCGCCACCACGCCCGACAGGGTCACTGCTCCGGCCAGCGTGAGCGCGAACTCGCGGAACAGCGAGCCCGTGAGCCCGCCCTGGAAGGCGATGGGCGCGTAGACCGCGGCCAGCGTGAGGGTCATGGCGATGATGGGACCCACCAGCTCCCGCGCGCTCTTGAGGGCGGCGTTCACCGGGCTCAGCCCGTCCCGCAGGTGGCGCTCCACGTTCTCCACCACGACGATGGCGTCGTCCACGACCAGACCCACCGACAGCACCACGGCGAGCAGGGTGAGCAGGTTCACCGTGAAGCCAAACACCTGCATCAGGAACACCGTGCCGATGAGCGACACCGGGATGGCCACCAGCGGCACCAGGATGGAGCGCACGGACCCCAGGAACAGGAAGATGACCAGCACGACGATGATGAGCGTCTCGCCGAGCGTGCTCACCACCTCGTCGATGGCGTTGCGGATGTAATCCGTGCCGTCGAAGGCGACGCCGCCCTGGATCTGCTCGGGAAGGTCCTTCTTGAGCGACTCCATCTCCGTGCGGATGCGCTGCATGACGTCCAGCGAGTTGGCGTTGGGCAAGGACCAGATGCCGACGAAGACCGCCGTCTTTCCGTTGAGCGTCACGTCGGTGTCGTAGTCCTCGGCGCCGAGCACCACGTCCGCGATGTCCGACAGCCGCACCACCGCGCCGCCGTCCTTGCGGACGATGAGCTGCTTGAACTCCTCCACGGAGCGCAGGCTGGTGTTCGCCGTGAGGTTCACCTGGACGAGCGAGCCCTTCGTCTGGCCCACGGCGGCGAGCGCGTTGTTGGAGGCGAGCGCCTGACGGACCTGGATGGGGCTGACGTTGAGCGCGGCCATCTGGTCCGGCTTCATCCACACCCGCATGGCGAACGTGCGCGCCCCGAGGATGTCCGCGCGCTGCACGCCCTCCACCGAGGACAGCCGGGGCTGGACCACGCGCACCAGGTAGTCGGACAGCTCGTTCAGCTCCAGGAACTCGGAGGTGAAGTTGAGGTAGGCGATGGCGAACTGGCTGTCCGCGGACTCGATGCCGATGATGGGCACCTGGGCCTCGGGCGGAAGGTCGCCGCGCACCTGATCCACCTTGGCGCTGATTTCACTCAGGGCCCGGTTGGAGTCGTAGTTGAGCTTGAGCCGGGCGCGGATGATGGAGACGCCCTGCGAGCTCGTGGACTCGACGTAGTCGATGCCGTCCGCCGCGGCGATGACGCGCTCCAGCGGCGTGGAGATGAAGCCACGGACCAGCTCCGCGTTGGCGCCGATGTAGACCGTGGTGACGGTGATGTCGGCGTTCTCGCTGCGCGGGTACTGCCGCACGTTGAGGGAGCGCAGGGCCTGCAGGCCGGCGATGATGATGATGAGGTTGACGACCAGCGCCACGACGGGGCGCCGGATGAACAGGTCGGTGAAGTTCATGGGTTCACCGGCTGGGGGGCAGTCTCGACGGGGGGCGCCAGCGCGTTGTTCACGACGACGGCCGCGCCGTTCTTCAGCTTGAAGACGCCGCTGCTGACCACGGTCTGCCCGGGCGTGAGGCCGGACGTCACCGCGACGTAGTCGCCCCGGCGCTCGCCCAGCCGCACGAACTGCTGCCGCGCCAGCAGGGCCGCCTTGCCCGCGGCGTCCTTGCCTTCAGAGAGCGTGAACACCGAGTCCCCATAGGGGGCGAAGAGCACCGCGGTGGCGGGAATGGCCACCACCTGCTGGCTGGCGTCGGAGAGCACCTCCACGCTGGCGAACATGCCCGGCAAGAGCCGCCCGTCCGCGTTGGGCACGGTGGCGCGCATGCGCACGTTGCGCGAGGACAGCTCCACCTCCGGGTTGATGGTGGTGAGGTCCCCTTCCCAGGACTCACCCGGGAAGACGTCGACGTGCAGGCGCACCTTCTGGCCCTGCTTCACCTGGGCCAGCGCCTGCTGGGGAAGCTGGAACTCCACGAGGGCGGGGTTGCTGGACTGGAGGGAGGCGATGGGGTTGCCCGGGGAGACGAGCTGCCCCAGCTCCACCTGCCGGATGCCGATGCGGCCATCGAAGGGCGCGCGCAGGGTCTTCTTGGCGATGAGGGACTTCAGGTGCGCCACCGTGGCGGCGGACTGGATGGCCCGGGCCCGGACGATATCGATGTCCGACTGGGTGTTGGCGCCCTGGGCATGGAGCTTGTCGGCGCGATCCTTGGTCAGCCGCGCGAGCTCCGCGTCCGCCTCGGCGCCGGTCAGCTGGGCCTGCTCGCTGGAGGTGTCGAGCTGCACGAGCACCTGGCCCTTCTTCACCGTGGCGCCGTTCTCGAAGCGGATGTCGGTGACGACGCCCGGCAGCTCCGCGCTCAGGGTCACGCCGCGCAGCGCGAGCACCGTGCCGACGGCGCTCCGGGTCCCCTGCCAGCCGAAGGACTCCGCCTTGGTGGACGTGACGGTTTCCGGCGGCGGCACGAAGGTTTCACCGGCGCTGATCATCGCCATGATCTGACCCGCCTTGACGGCGGCGAGCCCGATGAAGATCGCGAGCAGCAGCAGCACGCCGATGACCCACCGCTTGACGCGGCTGGCACGGCGCGGCGGGGAGAGGGGGACTTCAAGAGAAGGGGCATCCATCGTGGGCACTCGAACGGGCTGGCGGGCGCAGCCGTGTCAGGGATTGCGCAGCCCTGTAGCCGAACCGCCCGGTGTTTACGCCCTTGAAAGTACCATGGGGTTGTGACCACTCAACCCGGCGGCCCGGCCCAGGGGGAGGAAGCCATCCTTGCGCATGTCTCATGCCCGCGGGCACGGCGGCGGGGGCATCGCGGGTGGGGGCCTTCGAGGGGCTGTTCCCCTGGCGCCAGGGCCTGCCAGGGCATGCGCGCGTGTTCAACGTTCTTGCGAGGCGATGCCGCACGGAAAGGCAGGGTTCGGCCCTGCTGGCGCGAGTCGTCGAGGAGGAACCATGACGGACACGATGGAACTGGCCCCACGAGAGCGAGGGGAAGACGCGGCGCTCCTCCAGCGCTCCCGGCAGTTGGTGGGGGCGCTGACGCACGAGCTCTCCCCCAGGGACGTGCGCACGGGGAGCTGGTTCACCAAGCTGCTGGCCACCTACCTGCGGCACTATGACGCGCACCGGCTGCACCGGGCCGCCGCCACGAAGGGGACGGGAGCGGACACCACCGAAGCCATCATCCGGCGCGCCTGCCGAGCCGCCTTCCTCTCCGGCGCGGGGAGCGGCTCGGTGACCACCGGAATCACCGCGGTCTCAGCGGATGCGGGCGTCCCCGGGCTGGTGGTGGGCATCCCCGCCGCGGGGCTGGCCGTCACGACGGAGATGGTCGTGAATGCCCTCATCAACCTGCGGATGGCGTGTGACCTGGCCAGCGCCTTCCAAGTGCGCTTCGACCCGGAGGACCCCTCCGACTTCTCGCGCCTCTACGCCATCATCCGCGGCCAGGGAGAACACGACGAGGACGAAGAGGAGGAGGACTCGCTCGGCCTGGGGCGCGTGGAGCACCTGGCGCGGGCGCAGGCGACCCACCTGGGCGAGGACCTGGGGTCGAAGCTGCTGGGCGAGAGTGTGTCGCGCAACATCGTGCCCTTCCTGAACGTGGTGACGTCCTCCGTGGCCAACTGGCGGCGCACGCGGCGGCTGGGCGACGCCGTGCTGGGGTACGTGCGGCTGCGCCGCTCGCTGGAGGACGCCAACGCCGCCATCCGCAGCGTGGCCCCGGAGGCCGTGAGCCTGCTGCTGGAGAGCGCCTGGTTCCTCTTCGTCTCCGACGGCCGCCTCAGGGAGGAGGAGTCCGCCGTGCTCGCCCACCAGCTCGCCCGGCTCCCCCCATCACGGCGCCAGGAGACCACGGACCGCTTCGTGGAGGACGCCTCCGCGTGGCTCAAGCGCCTGCGCTCGGCGCCGGCCAGGGCGCGCGAGGTCCTCATGTGGTCGCTGAACCAGCTCTCCGCCGCGGACCTCACCGTGTCCGCCCCCGAGCGGGACCTGCTGCGGAAGGCCGCGGAGGCCCTGCACACCTCCATGGACAGCAAGCACCTGGACACGCTGGTGCGGCGCTACCGCGCGGAGGGCGTGACACATGCATTCGCCGCCCCGGCACGGGTTGCCACGCAGCCCGCACGCAAGCCGGCCGGCAGCAAGGGGGCGCGGGCCCCACGGGCGGCGAAGGCACGGGAGACGTCAGCGCACCTCCACCACTGAGCCCCCAACCCCGTCCCGCCAGGCCCTGCCGCCGAGCCCTGCCGCCGAGCCCTGCCGCCAGGCCCTGGAGGTGGAACAGGGAGTTGACAGGTGGACCGGCCGGCGTGCGGGTGTCACCTCCGCACCGTCTCCCTGCGCGCCGGGCCGCCTTGTCCGGGCGGACCGCCAGTCCCACCTCTCATGCCAGGTCGGGGGGCGGCGAATGATGGTGTTCCTCATGGATGGGCAGGCGGCGCCCGCGAGGGTGGTCCGCCACTCAACCACGGCGCGGCGGTTGCGTCTGGAGGTCCCCGGCCTGCAGTGGAACCACGTCCTCGGGGAGCGGCTGGAGCGCACCTTCGCCACCTGGCCCGGCATCCAGGAGGCCCGCGCGGAGCCCCGCACGGGCCGCCTGCTGGTGCGCTACGCGCCGGAGGCCCCGCTGCTGGCCCGGCTGCGTCAGCAATCCGACGAGCCGGTCCCCTGGCCCGTCCCGCACCAGGCCCGCCCGGTGCTGGGCACGCGGAGCGCTCCCCAGGAGCCGTGGCACGCGATGACGGTGGAGGCGGTGCTGGCCCGGTTGGACGGCACGGACCAGGGACTCACCTCGGACGAGGCGGCGCGGCGGCTCAAGCACTACGGCCCCAACCTGGTGGTGGCGGAGAAGCCGCGCTCGCGCCTGTCCATGCTGGGCTCGCAACTGGCCACCGTGCCCACGCTGCTGCTGATGGGCTCGGCGGGGGCCTCGGTGCTGGCCGGAGACACGGTGGAGGCGACCGCCATCCTCACGGTGGTGGGGCTCAACGCGGGCATCGGCTACCGCATCGAGCGCCGCAACCAGGAGCTGCTCGCCTCCTGGCAGAAGCTGGAGGCGGGCGCGGCGCAGGTGCTGCGCGGCGGCGTCCTCCTCACGGTGCCGGTGGCGGAGCTCGTGCCCGGGGACGTGGTGCTGCTGCGCGCGGGGGACGTGCTGCCCGCGGACGTGCGCGTGCTGGACGCGCACCGGCTCACCGCGGACGAGGCGCCCCTCACCGGCGAGAGCGAGCCGCAGGCCAAGCAGGCCGCGCCCGTGGATGCGCGGGCGCCGCTGGCGGAGCGGACGTCCCTGCTGTTCGCGGGCACCGCGGTGGCGTCGGGACATGGGCGCGCCCTGGTGGTGGCCACCGGGGCGGATACGGAGCAGGCGCGCGTGCGGGAGCTGGTGGCCCAGGAGTCCGCGCCCCCCACGCCGCTGACGCGCAAGCTGGGCCAGCTCGACCGGCGCGTGGCGGTGGCCTCCGTGGGCGCGGCGGGGCTGTCCGCCCTGGTGGGGCTGGCGCACGGCCGCTCCGGGGCCCAGGTGCTGCGCGGCGCGGTGGCGCTGGGCGTGGCGGCGCTGCCAGAGGGCCTGCCCCTGGTGGCGACCGCGGCGCTGGTGCGCGCCATGCAGCGGCTGCACGCGCGCGGACTGGTGGTGCGGCGCGTCTCCTCCGCCGAAGCGCTCGGAGGCGTCACCGTCATCTGCACGGACAAGACGGGCACACTCACCCGCAACGAGATGCGGCTGGAAGTGATGGACCTGGGGGACGGGGCCCTGGAGCTGTCCTCGCTGCGCCCGAGGCCCGACGCCGTGCTGGAGGACCCACCCACGCTGGCGCTGGCGCTGGCGCTGCTCAACAGCGACGTGGACGTCCACCGCAGCGGCAAGGAGCTGGCGGTGTCCGGCAGCTCGACGGAGAAGGCGCTGGTGGACGCCGCGCACGCAGCGGGGCTGGACGGGGCCGCGCTGCGTCGCGCCTTTCCTCGCTGCCACCTCCTCGAGCGCTCCGAGGGCATCCACTACGTGGTGAGCGTCCACGGTGCGCCCGGCGGCGGCATGGTGGCCTTCGTCAAGGGGGCTCCGGAGCAGGTGCTGACCCTGTGCGAGCGGGACCTGAAGGGGCCGCTGGACGCGCGCACGCGGGAGCGGCTGGCGCGGCGCAACGACGCGCTGGCGGCGGACGGGCTGCGGGTGCTGGGGCTGGCATGGCGGAGGCTTCCCGGAGACGGCCGACACGCGCCCACGGACGGCTACACCTTCATCGGTTTCGTGGCGTTGAGAGACCCGCTTCGCGAGGGCGCGGCGGAGTCGGTGCGCAAGGCGCGCGGCGCGGGCATCCGCACGGTGATTTTGACGGGAGACCAGCCCCGCACGGCCGAGGCCATCGCCCGGCAGGTGGGGCTGGAGGGCGACACGCTCACGCCGGCGACGCTGGCGCGGATGCTCGAGCTGCCGGCTGCCGAGCTTGCGCGGAGGCTCGAGCGCACGGCGGTGCTGGCGCGCGTGACGCCGGAGAACAAGCGGGATCTGGTGAAGGCGCTGCGCGCGCACGGAGAAACCGTCGCCATGGCGGGGGACGGCATCAACGACGCCCCGGCACTCCAGGCGGCGGACGTAGGCGTGGCGGTGGGCGTGCGCTCCAGCGACATGGCGCGCGCGGTGGCCGACGTGGTGATGGCCAGCGAGGACCTGCGCAGCATCATGTCCGCGGTGGGCGAGGGCCGCATCGTCCAGGACAACCTGCGCCGCGCGCTGCGCTTCCTCTTCGCCACCAACCTCTCGGAGATGGCGCTGGTGCTGGGCGCGGGCCTGCTCGGGCTTGCGGAACCGCTCACGCCGCTGCAGCTGCTGTGGATCAACCTCCTCACGGACACGCTGCCGGGAATCGCCCTGGCCATGGAGCCGGGAGACCCGGCCGTCCTCGACCGGCCGCCCGCGCCGCCAGGGATGCCGCTGCTGACGCGCCCCGCGGTGCGGCGCGTGGTGCGGGACGGAGCGCTGATGGCGGGCGTCGGAGGGCTGGGGCTGGCGTTGGGCGGGCCGCCGCTGGCTTTCGGGACGCTCACCGCGGTGCAACTGGGCTACTCGGCCGTGTGCCGGGCGCCAACGCAGACGCGGCGCCACCTCCCCGCGGACGGCGAGTGGCGCCTCCCCGCATTCATCGGAGGGGCCGCGGCCGTGCACGTGGCGGCGCTCACCCTCCCCCCACTGCGGCGGGTGCTGGGCCTTCCGGCGCCCACGATCCTGACGTTCGGCGGGCTGGCCGTGGGCCTCGTCCTGCCAGCCCTGATGAGCGCGGTGCCGCGAGGCAAGGCCCATGACTGATGCAACTTCCCCTCCGGAGGCAACGCCGTGAAGTTCGACCTTCCATCCTTTCTCATGGGCTATGGCGCGGGAGCGGGCACGATGCTCCTGGGCAAGCATCTGCGTCCCCTCCTCATGGAGGTGGCCACCGCGGCCTACCGCTTCGTCGACAGGGTGGCCGCGCGCGCCGCCATGAAGCAGGAGGACATCGAGGACCTGCTGGCCGAGGCGAAGGCCCGGGCCCGCGGCAGCGAGCGCACGCGCCCGGTGGGCGAGGCCCAGGCCTAGGGAGCCGACATGCGGACAGCCATCTACGTCATCCACGCCTCGCCGGGGCGCACGCGCCTGCGGCTGCCGTGGTTGCGGCACGACGCGAAGCAGGCCACCTCCCTGGCGGAAGGACTCATGCGGGTGGAGGGCGTGCGCGAGGTCCAGGTGCGGCCCTACACCGGCAGCGTGCTGTGCATCAGCGACCCCCAGGAGCTGGGCGTCGAGGGCGTGCTGGAGGAGGTGCGCCGGCGCACCGGCGTGGACGAGGTCTTGCGCCCCGGCGAGGAGCCCCCCGAGGAGGAGCAGGTGCTGCTGCGGGCCCTCTCGGAGGGCAGCGGCGTGGCGCGCGCGGCCAGCCAGTTCTTCAAGGGCGTCAACCTGGACCTGCTGCGTGCCACCGAGGGGCGCATGGACCTGGGCGTGCTGGCGGCCATGGGCTTCGCGGTGGCGGGCGCGGCGGAGGTGGCCGTGACAGGCAGGGTGTCCCGCCCGCCGTGGTTCAACCTGGCCTGGTGGGCCTTCCGCACCTTCGCCACCCTGGAGGGTGTGGCCATCCAGAACACCCCCGCCCCGGTGCGCAACAACGGAGGCAACGGCGCGAGCCCGCCCGGCCCGGACGCCGCCAGGGCGCCCGGGCACGACGCATGACTTGAATCCCCTGGACCGCCGGGGGACGTCTCCTGGCGACGCGAGGGCCGGCTTCAGTCTGGCCAGTTGCCTTCCGTGGGATGGGGCCCGTCGGTGAAGGCGCGCACCAGGTGGATGCCGCCGACGAAGGCCCCCGCCCAGGAGCCGCCCTTGCCGCCGAAGGACTCTTCGCGGTCGCCGCGCGAGCGCAGCGCGTTGATGCCGACCTTGAAGGCGTGGAGCCGCGCGGCGATGCGTTGGGCGAGCGCCGGGTCGTCCGTCGCCACCGAGGCCACGAGCGCGCCGTTGGAGACGTTGGCCTCGCGCACCAGCTCCTCCTCGGAGTCCACCGACACCAGGACGTCGACGGGGCCGAAGGGCTCGCGCCGGTAGAGCTCACTGTCGCGCGGGACGCCGAAGAGCAGGACGGGCGGCAGGTACGCGCCGCGCTCCTGTCGCGGCGTGAAGGCGTCCTCCGCAAGCTCCCCCTGATGCAGCACCGCGGTGCCCTGCTCCCGCGCTTCGGCGATGAGGGCACGGAGCTCCTCGGCCTTGCTGGGAGAGATGAGGGGCCCGAAGTCCACGTGCGCGCCCAGGACCGGATTGCCCACGCGCAACGCCGAGACGGTGTCGACATACGTCCGGACAAACCTGGGGACGAGCGACTTTTCGACGACCCACCGGGTGTAGGCCGTGCAGCGTTGCTTGCCGAAGTCGAAGCCCGCTCGAATCTGTCTTGCGAGCGCGTCCCAGTCCGTGAAGTGCGTGATGGCGTAGGCGTTCACGCCCTCCATCTCCAGCGCGTAGCGCTTGTCCGTGTCACGAAGGCGGCGGTGGACCTCCGCACCGTTGGCGCGGCCTCCGATGAAGGCGACGCCCGCGATGCACGGGTGACCGACGAGCGCCTCGGAGAGGTCCCTGCCCCGCCCGCCAGCGAGCGAGACGGGAAGGCCCGCGCGGCGCAGCAGCGCGAAGGCGAGCGTGAGTGAGACGCCGCCGCCCTGGGTGGGAATCTTCGCGATGACCGCGTTGCCCGCGAGCGTCTGCACGAGCACGTTGAGCAGCAGCACGGAGAAGGGATAGTTCCAGGAGGCGATGTTCGACACGAGGCCGAGCGGCTTCCGGCCGTCGATCATCGTGCCCATCCGCTCCAGGTACCACGCGACGCCCGCGAGGCACCGGTCCACGTCGTTGGAGGCCGTGGGCAGCGTCTTGCCGATGTCCCACGCCAGGATTCGAACGAGCAGGTCGCGGTGTGCATGGAGCAGCACCACGGCCTCCGCGACGGTCCGGGCGCGGTCCTCGAGCGGGCGGGCCGCCCAGGGCTCGAACTCCGCCGCTGCCTGCTCTACGCCCGAGGCGACCTGTCCAGCGCCGAGCAGCGGCAGCTCCGCGAGGACACTGCAATCGATGGGCGAGACGGCATGGAACCAGGCGGGAGGATGGACCCACCTTCCAGCGATGGGCGAGAGCAGCCGGCCTTGAGCGTCGAAGGCTTCCGGGACGGTTCTCCGGGCTTCGGCAAGCAGGCGGCGGCTTTCAAGATGCGGAAGGAGCTCGCCAATGGGTTCGGTGTTCAGCACGGTTGCACCTCCTCGCGCGCCGGATGCGCGCCGATTCAGTTGAGGCCGCGGCTCATGACGAGCCGCGGCATCCGCTGAATATCGGCATGCGCGCGACGTGTGTCTGGGGAGGCAGACAAGGGCCTGGCGGGCGGGAGCCGAACGCTCCCGCCCGTGCCCCTGGGTTCAACAGTCGAGCGTGTACGTCTGGGTTTCATCACCCGGCGAGGTGACCTCAATGACGTTGGAGCCGGTGAACGTCGTGTTGAACGTCCCTTCACTCGTCTCCGACGTCACCGTCCCCGCCGAGGGGCACTGGTTGGCGCAGCGCTGGTAGCCCGAGACGGTCGTGGTCGAGTTGCGGTCGCCCCGCGTGGACTGTGACTGACTGTCCATGGTGAAGCACCCGCTGCCCGACACCCACGTCACCGTGCTCTCGGAGGACCTCGTGTCGAAGCGCTCCGGTGAGTAGCTGTTGGAGGTGATGGTCACCTTGCGCTGGTCGCCGTCAGGAGGGGAGGTGGCGATCTGCAGGGAGAGGTTGTACGGCGCTCCGTTGATGGTGAGGTTGGAGGAGGTGGCATTGATGGTGAGCTGCCCCGCGTTGTCCGCGAGCACCGCCTGCACGTCGCCGGAGATCTGCTGGAGCGCGATCTGCGCCTCGCAGTTGTTGAAGGTGTAGTTCACCGTCGCGCCCGACGCGGTGGCGGTGGCGCACCCGGCGGGTGTGAAGGTGGAGGAAGCGTTCGCCGCGAGCTGGGCGGCCGCCGCGTTCACGTCGACGGGAGCCTGAGGCAGCCCGCTGCCGGTGGACTGGGGCAGCACCCCGCCGATGCTGTAGTACCAATAGCTGTAGACCGGATCGACGTAGGAGTAGCTCCACGCCGCGTCGTACGACCCGTAGTACGGGTCGTAATAGGCGGCGTCGTAGTAGTACGGGTCGTAGTAGTCGTCGTCGTAGCAGCCGGTGATTGCGAGCAGCGACACGACCCCCAGCGCCCATTTCATCTTCTTCATCTTGCCCCCATCCTGTCTGTCTTGACCGGAGCGAAGGTGGAAACAGATGGCCTGGGGAAGTACTGGCCGGAGGAACAGCCCGAGTGCGGGCTGGCGGTCATTCGCGTCACGTCCATCACCGTCCCTCATGGCAGAGTGCGGCCATGACACGCTCTTCTCTTGCAGTCGTCGTGGCACTGAGTCTGGTGTGGGTGTCCGCGGCGTGCACGTCCCCCAACCACGCCCAGGACGAGCAGGACCTCCGTCAGCTGGTGAAGGCACAGACCGAGGCCTGGAACGCCCACGACGCGACGGCATGGACGCGCGACTTCACGGACGACGCCGACTTCATCAACATCGTCGGCACGGTCTTCCAGGGCCGCGCGGAGATTGAAACACGCCACGCCGCCATCTTCGCGAGCATCTTCAAGACCAGCCACGCCGAAGTCACCGTGCGGAAGATCCGCTTCCCCAGCGAGGACATCGCCGTGGTGGACACGGTGCACGAGGTCACCGGCCACACGGGCCTCCCTCCGGGCGTGCAGAACACCGAAGCGGGGCTGCTGCGCACACAGATGCGGTATGTGCTCAAGCGCACCCAGAAGCAGTGGCGCATCGTCGTGGGCCAGAACACGGACGTGAAGCCGGTCCCCAAGCCTCAAGCACCGGCTACCGGGCGATGAAGGGTGCGGAGCGCGCCAGCGTGCGCGCGAAGGGCAGGCCGTGCGCGTGCAGCCACTGGCGTGTCGCGTCGCGCAGCCCGGCCTGATCCAACAACTCCCCCACGGTGTGCCGGGACAGGTCCTCCAGGACCGCGTGGAGCTCTGCCTTCAGCCCCTCGCGCACCTCGGGGCGCGCGAGGTTGTGCGCAATCACCTGGGGCGCCAGGGAGTCGAGGTGCTCATGGGGCACGCGGCCCAGCGCCTCCGCGGCCTCGGCCTCCGTCTTCTCCAGGGTGGACAGGAAGAGCTTCTGGCGCCGTGCCCCCAGGGCGCGGGCGGTCTCCTCGCTGGCGAGCCGCTCGGCGATGCGCCGCTGCACCATGGCCATCGAGCCGTCGATGACCTCGCGCACGCGGTCCTGCAAGCTGCCGCCCAGGCCTCCCAGGATTCCCTTGCCGGCCGAGGCCGCCGCTCGCGCGCCCCAGCTCAGCGCATCCCGCAGCCCGCCGGAGACGCCCGCCCCGGGAGCTCCCGCGATGACCTTGCTCACCAGGGACGACAGGGTCTCCTGGAGCGTGGTGCGCACGGTCTCCCGCACCTGCTCGGACGCCACCATCTCGTCGATGGCCTTGCGAGGCAGGCGCACCGGCTGACCCAGGAGTTCTGTCAGGGACGCGGTGGCCCCGGCGGGGAGCCACGCGCCCAGCTTGATGTCGCTCTTCGCCGCGCGCGCGAGCAGGCGCGTGCGCAGGGGGACCATCAGCCGGGTATGCCAACCCGTCACCCGCTCGGGCGTCAGGGCGAGGTCGGCCGCGGCGAGAACCCGGTCGGGGTCCACCCAATCCGAGACGCGGGACGCACAGAGCGCGTCGAAGGCCAGGTCCAGCAGTTCCAGGAGCGAGGAGTCGTCGGGTTGGGACATCGGGCCGTTCCTACTACGGACCCGAGCCGGAAGAGCGGGACGCCGGCCTTCCATGGCGACCTGTGTACAGATGGAGTCCTCGGGTCACGCGCCGGGTTGGAAAACGATTCCGTGCGGGCGCCGTGATGGGTTGCGGGCGCGTCATCGTCGACGCGACGTGCTGACGCTGGATGTCAGACCGCGTCTGTAGAAGGTCATCCCGACGATGACCGACAAAACAATTTTTCCTGAGAAGTCAGCTTTTCAGGATCGAACCAAGACATTGCTCTCCGCGGAGCGGCTCTCCTTCGCCTTCGCCCAGGGGACGCCCGTGCTCCGCGATGTCTCCCTTCACTTGAAGGGGGGAAGCTCCGTGGGGCTGCTCGGCGCCAACGGCGCGGGCAAGACGACGCTGCTGGGGGCGCTCACCGGCACCGTGCGGGGCACGACGGGAGGCTCGGTGCGGCTCGACGTGGGCGGGCTGCCCGCGCGCCGCGCCATCGGGTTCGCGACGCAGGCCATCGCGCTCTATCCCGTGCTCACGGTGGAGGAGAACGTCGGGCACCTGGCCCGGCTGTTGTTGGGGCGTGCGGAGGCGAAGGCCGCCATCGCCAGGACCCTGGAGGAGTTCGCGCTGGGTCCCATTGCCCGCACGCGCGTGCATCACCTGTCAGGGGGGCAGCGGCGCCTTGTGCACCTGGCGGCGAGCTTCGTCCATGCGCCACCCATCCGGCTGTTGGATGAGCCCACCGTCGCGCTCGACTTCGAGGCCCGCCAGCTGGTGGTGCGCCGGGTGCGCGCCTGGCGCGAGGAGGGCGCCGCGGTGCTGGTCACCGCACACTACCCCGAGGACATCGAGGAGCTGTCCACGGAGCTGGTGCTGCTGCGGGATGGGAAGACGCGCGACCTGGGGGCGCTGGGAACGGTCCTGTCGAACCAGGCGCGCACCCTGTCACTGCGGGGCGCGCGTCCCGATGCTTCGTGGGAGCTCACGCTCGCCACCAGCAGCCTGGAGGAGGTCCGCACGAAGCTGGGCGAGGTCCCCTCCGATATCCACCTGTCCGAGCTGCGCCTGTCCGGCAACCGGCTGCGCGACATCCTGCTGCGGGACCCATCCCTGAGCGCCTTCGCCCGGGAGTCGGAAGGGCCATGAATCCAGACATCGCTTCCAGTGCCCCTACCGCGCCCAGCGGCGTGGAGGGCTTTGTCAACGTGGTGCGTTGCTACGCGCTGACGGAGTGGCGCGTGCTCGCGCGCGAGCGCACGGCCATGGTGTTCATCTTCATCCTGCCCGCGGTGCTCTCCGCCATCCTGGGCCCGGGTGTGTCAGGGCTTGATACGGCCCCCGGCGCCATGGGCCGGGCCACCATCGGCTTCGCGGTGATGTTCAGCTACATGGTGGTGACCTACTCCGGTCACGCGTTCTACCGGGACTTCTGGTACCACACCCACGGCAGGCAGGCGTTGATCCGCCCTGCCCGGCTCGCGTTCGCCATGGGCAAGGTGCTGCCCGCGTGCGCGATGTCGTTCGTGCAGCTGCTGCTCTTCACGGGCTTCGCGGCGGTGTTCCTGGGCCTGCCACTGAACGGCAACGTCCTCCAGGTGGCCCTCACCGGCGCGGCGCTGGTGACCAGCGGTTCGGCCCTGGGCTTCCTCCTCTTCGCCATCACGCGCAGCACCGCCACGCTCTCCAACCTCTCCTACCTGGTGCTGGTGACGTTCAGCGCGGTGGGTGGCGCCATCGTCGCCACCGAAGCCCTGCCGGGTTGGTCACGCACGCTCGGCTACGCCACGCCGCACTACTGGGCCCTGCGTGCGCTCAACGAAGCCACCTTCGGCCAGGGCCGCTGGAGCGTCGTGCTCCAGAGCACCGCCGTCATCCTCACCTTCACCGCTGTCTGCGCTACCGCCGCGAGCCTCACGTTCGACTTCCGAGACCAAAAACATGACACGACCTGAACAAGACACGGCGGGCCGCGCTCCGGCGCCCGTCATCCAACGGCTGCTCGGGGACCCGCGCGTGGCGCAGGCCCGTCTGGGCAAGCGCATTGGCCGCCTCCCCTACTTCACGCGGGTGGAGTCGGCCACCGGCCCCATTACCCGCATGGAGGGCCGGGACATCCTCAACTTCGGCTCCAACAACTACCTGGGGCTCGCGAACGACCCGCGCGTCATCGCCGCCGCGCAGGAGGCGACTGCCCGCTGGGGCGCGGGCGTGACGGGCTCGCGCCTGCTCAACGGCAACCTGGCGCTCCACGAGGAGCTGGAGGACGCCCTGCGGCGCTTCTATGGCCGCACCGGCGCCATGGTGTTCTCCACCGGCTACGGCGCCAACCTGGGCCTGATGAGCTCGCTCCTGGGCCGCAATGACCGCGCCTGGGTGGACGAGGAGATGCACGCCTCCGTCCTGGACGGCGTGTGGCTGGCGCGCGCGACCATGAAGCGCTTTGGCCACAACGACCCGGAGCACCTGCTGGCCCAGGCAAAGGAAGACACCGCCTCAGGCCTCTGCGTCGTGGAGGGCGTCTATTCCATGCGCGGGGACCGGGCCCCGCTGCGCCGGTTCCTGGAGGTGTGCCGCGAGACACGGCTGGCGCTCGTCGTGGACGAGGCGCACGGCCTGGGCACGGTGGGCGCGCGAGGGCTGGGCACCGTGGAGGAGGACGGCGTCGTCCAGGACGCGGACTTCATCACCATCACCTTCTCCAAGAGCCTGGGCTCCTGCGGCGGCGCCATCATCGGGGACAAGGACCAGATTGAAGCGCTGCGCGTCCTGACGCGGCCCTTCCTCTTCACCGCCGCCAACACGCCGGCCTCCGTGGCCGCGGCGCTGGCCGCCCTGCGCATCCTCCACGAGGACCCGGGGCTGGTGGCCCAGCTGAAGGAACGGGTGCGCACGCTGCGCGAGGCGCTGGTGGCGCGCGGGCTGCGGCCCATTCCGTCCGACGGCCCCATCGTCAGCGTGGAGGTGGGCGCGGACTTCGACACGCTCCAGGCGTGGAGGCTGCTGTGGAACCGGGGCATCTACGCCAACCCGGTCATCCATCCGGCGGTCCCGGCGGGCCACGGCCTGCTGCGCCTGAGCGTGATGCGGACGCATGAGGAACAGATGGTGCGCACCGTCGCGGACGCGTGCGCGGACGTTTTTTCGGACTTGCAGCTGTCCCATGAGGGACGCGGGAAGGTGGCATCATGAAGCGCACACATCAGCTCTCCAGTGGTCAAACGCTCACCACGCAGACGCTTCGCGCCCACGGCGTGGACGTCGAGCACATCCTGTCGGAGCTGGTCAGCGACCCCGCCTCGTGCGGTGTGCTGCTGACGGGTTCGCTCGCGGCCGGCAACGGCACGCCCAGCTCGGACGTGGACCTGATGGTGCTGGTGCCGCACCGCACGTCGCTCATCTCGACAAAGGGAAGCGTGCGCTTCAAGAACAGCCGCTTCAGTGAAGCGCTCCAGTACTGCGACGGCATCGAGGTCAACATCGAGCTGGCGGAGCGCGGCCGCGTGGCGGAGATCATGACGTGGATGACGGCCATCGCGCCGGCGCTCTACAAGCCGTCCGAGCTGAAGTTCATCCCCATCATCGACGGCCCGGAGCTGCGCTTCCTGCACCGGCTGCGCACGGGCCTTCCGCTGATGAACCCGGGACTGGTGGCCAGCTGGCGGGACGAGTTCCTGGTGGAGCTGCTGCCCACCTACCTCACCGTGCGGCACTTCATGGAGGTCCACGAGTACCTGGAGGACGCCATTGGCCACCGCGCCGTCAGCGAGGAGTCCAGCCGGCACGTGGCGCGCATCGCGGTGGAGGAGGCGCTGGTCTCCATCCTCGCGGCCCTGGGCGTGACGAGCGCGGCGCGCAAGTGGCTGCTCATCGAATCGCGCAAGGCCATGGCCACCGCGGGCGAGGTGGACCGGGCCCTGCTGGCCGAAGGGCTCTCCATCCACGCGGACTGCGCGACGGGCCCGCTGGGCGGATGCCTCACGCGCATCGAAGCGCTCCACCAGCGCATGGCCCAGCGCATGGCCGCGGAGCCGGAGCTGGCGCGCGCGGTGGAGTTCCTCCAGGGCAGCATCACCTACGTCCTCGAGCACCAGGGATGAGCACGTCCGGGAACACGGCGACCCCAGCCGCGCTGGCACGGCTGGGGGACTCGCTGGGACAGCTCTACGGAGTGGAGCGCGCGGAGGCGCTCGTCCGGGAGCTGGCCCCGGCGGCGGAGGGCGCCCGCGCGCGCCTGAAGCCCGGGCGCGCGGCGGTGGACGCACGGCCCGCGGTCATCGCCGTGTACCCGGACCATGTGCTCAGCGGGGACCTGGCGCCGCTCGCGGCGCTGCGGCGCTTCCTCCTTGAGGAGGTGGGTGGCGTGGGGCCAGCCCTGCTGCATGTGCTCCCGCCCTATGTGTCGGACGGGGATGACGGCTTCGCGGTGGTGGACCACCAGGCCGTGCATCCGCGCCTGGGGGGATGGGAGGACCTGGAGCGGCTGTCAGAGGTGGGCGGCGGGCTGATGCTCGACCTGGTGATGAACCACGTGTCCACGTCGCACCCGGCGTTCCGGGACGTGCTGCGCGGAGAGGGACGGCCCGGGGACTTCCACCTCTTCTCCGAGCCGCGGGACATTGAATGGGGCACGCGGGTGCGGACCTCCTCCATCCTCCAGCGCTTCGGCACGGGCACCCGCGCGGTCTGGGCGTGGTGCACGTACGGGCGCGCGCAGGTGGACTTGAACCACGGCTCGCCGGACGTCTTCCGGTCCATGGCGGAGACCCTGCTGCGGCTGGTGGAGGCGGGCGCGCGGGTCGTGCGCCTGGATGCCATTCCCCACGTGTGGAAGCGCGTTCCCGGAGGGCCGCACCAGCCGGAGGCGAAGCTGCTGGTGCGAGCGCTGCGCGCCGTGGCGGACCTGGTGGATCCTTCGGTGCGCCTGCTCGCGGAGACGGACCACCGCACAGGAGAGCGGTGCTACCTGGGCGAGGCGCTGGCGCAGCACGACAACCACCTCGCGGTGCCGCTGCTTGTCTTCGCGGCGGCGCTCGCGGGCGAGGGCGGTCCGCTGGTGGACTGGGTGAACGCGTCCGCGGCGGATCCGCACGGCCGCGACGGCTACGCCTTCCTCCAGACGCATGACGGCGTGCACCTGCGTCCCATGGACCCGCCGCTCGATGCCTCCACCCTGCGGCGGGTGCTGGAGCGGATGGAACGCGCCGGTGTCCGGGTGTCCCACGCGGACGTGGGCGGAGAGCCCCGGCCGTACGAGCTCAACAGCTCATTGCATCGCATCTTCTCCACGGAGGCAGGGCTCGACGTCGAGCGCTACCTGGCCGCGCACGCGCTGCTCTTCGCGCTCCCCGCCACGCCGTGTCTCTACTTCCCCACCCTGTTCGGGTTGCCGGACGCGGTGGGCGTCGAGCCCTCCAATCCCCGAGCCGCGAACCGGCACCGCTACACGGAGGGCGCCCTGCGTGCGCTGGTGCGGCAGCCGGTGCACGCGCGCATCCTGAAGTCGATGCTTGGCCTCATCCGCCTGCGCGACCGGACACCCGCGCTGCGGGAGGACCACGGCTGCGAGGCGCGGATGCCTGCTCCCGGGGTCCTGCACCTGGCGCGAAGCCATGGCCGTCAGCCCCTGCATGTATTGGTGAACTTCGGCGCGGAGCCCGTGTCCGTCCCCGTGCCGCCGCAGGAGTGGAAGGACCTGCTCGGCGGGCGTCAGGGGCGAGGGGACGTCCTGCTCGCGCCTTCAGAAGCACTGTGGCTGGTGGAAGCCGGGAGTGGAGACCTCACATGAGAAACGCAGCCAGTGTGTCCGGCCTCGTGGAGTCCTTCGGCTCGCGTCCGGGGAGCGAGGAGTTCGTCTTCACGTTCTTCGACCCGTACGCCATCGGGTTGGGGCTCGCGGAGGAGGCGCTCGCGTTCCTGGAGCGCGAGGGCTTCCGCGCCGTGGACCGGCGCTTCGTCCAATACACGCAGAGCAGCATCGAGGCGGTCTACAGCCCCAACCGCCCCATCGCGGTCGACAAGACGTGGGCCGTCCCGAGCGAGGTGTACCTGCTGGAGTCCTCCTGCGCGCTCATCCTCCGCACCCCGGGCCGGTCCGCCTGCGAGGCATTCAAGTCGCTCAAGGGGTCTGCGAATCCGAGCAAGCGCTCACCGCACCACCTGCGCAGCCGGCTCCAGGCGCCAACGCGCGCGCTGAGCCTCATGCATTCCTCGGACGACACGCGCGCCATGATTGAAGAGGCCGCCACGGCGTTCGATCCGCGAGAGCTGCGCATGCTCCTGGAGTCGGAAGGGCGTCCCACCCGGCGCGCGGGCTCCGCCGTCCAGCAACTGCCGGGGGCCGTCGTGGGGCGGGCATGGCGGCCTTCGCCCCTGGAGTTCCTGGTCCACCTCCGCCTGCGCCTTGCTGAAGAGGTGGAGCTCGTCGCTCCCCTGCCGGAGGAACTGATCTCGCCTTGGCGGGAAGCAGCTGGCGAACTGGAGGGGCTTCGCTCCGACCCCGCCGCGTCCCGCGAGGTGTATCTGCGCGTCGTGGCGCGCGAAGCGGCCTTGGTGAACGACGCGGTCCAGGCGGGGCTTTCGCACCCGCGCCGGCCCGGGATGTTCGACTACCGCGTGGAGCCGGCGCTCGGCGCCACGGTGCTGGAGCTGCTCCACCACCCGGCGCTGTACCGCGAGACGGACCTCACGCGGATCATCGGTCCGCTGGGGGCGCTGGTCCGCAACGCCTACGAGCGCGTGCTCCTGCGCAGCGCGCTCCAGGAGTTCGAATGAGCCCCTCACCCCGCCAGCGGCACGCGTTCGAGCACGCGGCTCTTGAGGATGAGGTCGTCGTGCGTGCGCAGGATGGAGAGCTCGGTCACGTCGAGCTCCACGATGGTCGTCTCCCGGAAGCGTTGCAGCACGCCGAAGAGCTCGTCCGCCTCGTGCACGTCCAGCTCGGAGTTGAAGCGCAGGTGGTCCATCAACTGGAGACACCCGATGTAGAAGCCCGGGTGGAGCGAGTGGCCCAGGCGCGTCTGGACCTCGGTGAGGTGGTCCACGGGGTTCGGGCCGTCCGTCAGCTCCGGGTAGACGGGGAAGTAGATGCGGCCGTTCTTCTTGCCCCAGAACCAGCCACCCTTCACCTGGACGCGGAAGCGGGGGAAGCCCTCCAGCCGCTGCCTCACGAAGGGCACGATGTCCGCGATGGGCATCCGTTCGTGGAGCCCGTTGCAGATGGTGAAGTGGTGTCTGTATTTGCGCCGCTCGACGGTCTCCCAGGAGATCTTCCGCGCCGCGGCGGTCATGGCCACGGCGTTCATGAAGCGGTTGAACTGGGGGCTCTGCGCGAAGGCGCCGAAGTCCACGAAGCCCACCAGCGACACGCGGGGCGCGCGGTAGGTGCCCAGCCAGTCGTAGCCGGCCTTGAGGTCGAACGGCACGACCTCCGGGTGGTCGGGCCGCACCAGCGGCAGCTGCATCAAGCGGTACTCGTAGGAGAGGACATGGTCCTCGGACGGGCGGGGCTGAAGCTCGTTGCCCGCGCGGCGGTACGCCAGCCGCTCATCCGTGGCGAAGGTTCTCATGCATTGAATCCACCACACGTGGGCAGTGGCCACAATGCGATGCCGCGCACGCGCCATGCACCACGTCCGCTCGTGCGAGGTCGCCCGTGACAGCCCTGGAACGCGAAGCCGCGACGCTTCGCCTCACCCCTCTGGTTGGAATCCCTCCTGACTGCCGCATCCGTGGCGTCGGCCCCGTGCACGCATCCATGCGCATCTGGGCCGAGCGCGTCCTGGACACGCTCGCCCAGACGTACGACGGCGTGCCGCTGACGCTCGTGTTCAAGGGAACGGTGCTCCCGCGTCCGCGAGCAATCCGTGTGCGGCTCCAGGCTGCCTCCGCCGTCATCGCGACCTGGCGGGGAGAGTGCCGCTTCATCGTCGGGAGGACCCAGGCGGTGCGTGAGGCGCTGGAGGGATGGGACCTGGACGAGGCCGCGGACCGGCTTGGCCAGGCTGGAGACGTGGCACGCTTCGAACTGGAAGAGGACGAGGTTTCGAGCGAGCCCCTGGCCCCCGTGGGCCGGCTCGTCCTGGGGGACAAGGCGCGCACGCTCGACCTCCTGTCTGAGTTGCACGGGCCGTGGTGCATCTCCCCGCCGCACATCGTGAGGGGCGAGGACTGGGCCCGGGACCGGGACGCCGTGCTCCGGCGGGTGCGGGAGCGCTTCGGGAGCGACCGCGTCGTGGTGCGCTCCTCCTGCTCCGCGGAGGATGCGTGGACCGAGTCGAACGCGGGACGCTTCCTCTCGGTGCTCGACGTGGACGCGGACGATGCCGTGGCCGTGGGCGGCGCCATCTCGGATGTCTTCGATTCGTACGGCCCCGGGGCGGCGAAGGAGAAGGTCTTCCTCCAGTCCTATGTGCATCCGGTGAGCGAGAGCGGCGTGCTGATGGCGCGGCACCCGGAGACGCTGGCCTCGTACTGGGTGGTGGCGTCGGATGTCTCCAGCGGGCGCACGGATCAGATTACTTCCGGCGCCCTGGAGAAGCCCTCCTCCGCGTACGTGGAGCACGGCGTGCCCCGGGGCCTGTTGCCGGACTCGCTCCGTCGCGTCGTCACCGTGGGACGTGAGCTGGTGAAGCTCATGGGCGTGGAGGCGCTGGACATCGAGTTCGCGCTGGCGGGCGGCGACTTCCACCTCTTCCAGGTGCGACCCATCGCCAGGGGCGCGTCGCTGCCGGAGGGAAGCGAGGTCCGCCGCGCGATGCTGCTGGCGGATGCCTGCACGGCGCACCAGGCGCTGCTGCGGCCCCAGGCGCCCGTCGTCGGAGACGGGCCCGTCTACAGCACGATGACGGACTGGAACCCGGCGGAGATGATTGGCCGGCGCCCGCTTCCGCTCGCGCGGACGCTCTACGGCAGGCTCATCACGGACCGGACCTGGGCGGAGCAGCGCGCGGCCTACGGGTACCGCGACCTGCGCGGCATTCCCCTGCTGCGCGACTTCGCGGGGCACGCCTACGTGGACGTGCGCGCCTCGCTCAACTCCTTCATTCCGGCCGTCACCCCTGCGCGGGTGGCGGAGGTCCTGGTCACCCGGCAGCTGGCCCGGCTGGCCCACGCCCCCGAGCTGCATGACAAGGTGGAGTTCGAGATCGCGGACACGTGCGCGAGCCTCGGCCTGCGCGAGCGGCTCCGGAGGCTCTACGCGTCCGCATTGGATGCAGGGGAGCTGGACGCGCTGGCCACCGCGCTGAGGGACATCACGCTGCACGGGCTTGCCGACCTGCCCGCGCAGGTGGAGCAGGTGGAGCGGCTGCGGTCCCATCCGTTCGCGCCGGGCTTCGAGGCCGGGCTCGGTCCCATCCTCGCGCGCCTGCGGGAGCTGGGCACCCTGCCCTTCGCGCACCTGGCGCGGACGGCGTTCGTCGTGACTGCGCTGCTCAAGAGCTTCGTGCGCGAAGGCGTAATGGACTCGGGCGAGCAGCGCGAAGTGCTCCAGCGCATCCGGACGGTGGCGGGGCAGCTGCAAGCGGACGCGTTCCGAGTGCGGCGGGGCGAGCTGGGCCTGGAGGCGCTCGTCGCGGAGTTCGGGCACCTGCGCCCGGGGACCTATGACATCCGGATGCCCCGCTATGGCGCGGATCCGGAGCGCTACTTTGGCCCGCTCATCTCCGGAGCGGAGGAGCCGTTCAGGCACGAGGCTCCCCTATCCCGAAGTCTCCACGACCGCCTGGGCGCAGGCCTCCGGAGCGCCGGCCTGTCGATGACCAGCGAGGTGTTCCTCGCGCACCTGGGCGCGGGCATCGCGGGGCGCGAGTACGGCAAGCACGTCTTCACGAAGACGCTGAGTGGCGTCCTCGAATACCTCGCGGAGTGGGGCGAGCCGCTGGGGCTGAGCCGGGATGACCTGTCGCACCTGTCACTGAAGCAGGTGGAGACCGCCCTGGCGCTTCCGCCGCGCGAGGCCCGGTCGTGGTGCCGCGACGCCGTGGAGGAGGCCCGCGAGCACGCCGCCGCCGTCAACCTCATCGAGCTGCCGGACATCCTGGTGCGCACGTCGCACCTGCTCTTCCACGTGAGCAGTGGAGAGCAGCCCCTGTTCGTCACCCAGGCGTGCGTGCGCGCGCCGGTGCTGGTCGCGGACGGGCTGCCAGACCCGGAGCGGGTGCGCGGCAACATCGTGCTGCTGGAGCGAGCCGACCCCGGCTACGACGGGCTGCTCGCGCTGGGCGTCGCCGGCATCGTCACGGCATACGGGGGCGCGAACTCGCACATGGCGGTGCGCTGCACCGAACTGCAACTGCCCGCCGCCATCGGAGTGGGACGCGAGCAGTTCCGGCGGCTATCGGGTGGGCGCGTGATGACGCTGGACTGCGGGGGGCGCAGGCTCGTCCATGAGTGAGCGCCGCGTGGCCCTGGTGACCCAGCGCAGCGACCGGGTCCCGGGCCGGCCGGAGGTACGGGATGGGCTCGAGGACTCCTGGGCCTCGGGCCTGTGGAAGGCCGGCTGGGTGCCGTTCCCCGTGGTGAACGTGGCCGCCGCGGCCGAGGCCCAATTCGAAGCCCTCCGTCCGGGGCTCGTCATCCTGAGTGGAGGCAACGACGCGCCGGGAACGGGGCCGGATTTGGTTCCCGCGCGCGATGAAACGGAGTCCGTCCTCCTGTCGCTCGCCACCCGGACGCGGACGCCGGTGCTGGGCGTGTGCCGGGGCGCGCAGATGCTCGCGCTTGCGGCGGGGATGCGGCTGGTGCCTGTTGAAGGCCACGTGCGCGCGCGCCACAGGCTGACGGGGCCACTCGCCAGGGAGTGGCGGGGCCCGGCGGAGGTGGCGAGCTTCCACCACTGGGGCGTGGCGGAGGACTCCCTGCCGGACGGATGGGACGTCCTCGCGCGCTCGGAGGACGGCGCGGTGGAGGCCTTCGCGAACAGGGAGCGGCGCTCACTGGGCATCCTCTGGCACCCCGAGCGCGAGCCCCGTCACCTTCCCGCAGTTCTCGAAGTCATGGAGACATACGAACCATGAAAGCCATCATCCTGGCCGCGGGCCTGGGCACCCGCATGGGACCGCTCGCGGCGAACCGGCCGAAGTGCCTGGTGGAGCTGGCGGGAGCCCCGCTGCTCGACCATCAACTGGCCGTCTACGAGCACTTTGGCGTGGAGGTCACGGTGATGGCCGGCGCGTATCCCGAGCTGACCGGGGCAGGCCGTAACGTGCGCGTGGTGGTGAACCCGGCCTACACCACCGGCAACATGGTCTCCACACTGCGCTTCAGCCTGCCGGTGGTGTCCCGGACGGAGCCGGTGCTCGTCTCCTACGGGGACATCGTCTTCTCGCACGAGGTGCTGGCGCGGATGCTCGCCGCGTCCCGGGACGTCGAAGTCGCCATCGACACGCAGTGGCGCAGGCTCTGGGAGCTGAGGATGGAGGACCCCACGACGGACTGTGAGTCCTTGCGGCTGGAAGGCGAGCGCATCGTGGACATCGGCGCGAGGGTGCGTTCGGTGGAGGAGGTGCAGGGGCAGTACATCGGGCTGCTGCGGTTCGGGCCCGGAGTCCTGCACGCGCTCCTGGAGCGCTTCGACCAGCGCGTAGCAAGGGATCCGCGCTACTGGAACATCTCCATGACCGCCTTCCTCCAGGACCTCATCACAGAGGGCGTGGCGGTCCACGCCGTCCCCATCGCATCCGGCTGGCTGGAGGCGGACAACGCGGAGGACCTGCGCCGCTACACCGAGGCCCACGCCTCGGGAGCGCTGAAGGGCTTCTGGTCCCCCACAGCGGTCAGATGAGTCGAACCCGAGGGTCCCCCGCGTCCTGGAGCAGGGAGAAGCCGACGCGGTAGCGCTCCTGGATGTCGGGGACGGAGGTCAGTGCGCGGACGGCCGAGTCCCAGTCCGGCCAGGTGAGCTGCTCCGAACGGACGGCGTCGCCAAAGGGCGTGTCGTCCGTGAGGTGGAAGTGCACCTGGCCCACGTCCTGCCGGGGGCCCGCGTTGACGAGCACCGAAGCAGGGGCGCGCTGCCGTGCAGCCGCGATGAGCGCGAAGAGGCTCGCGCGAAGCGCGGAGTGGCGAGGGTGTGCCAGGGCGAAGATGTCCGGCACACCGCGCAGGGGGACGGCGATGTGGTGGAAGGTGCCGTAGACGGGGCGCGGGTGGCGATAGAGGGCAGCCTGCTCCGAGCGGTCCACGGAGGTGAGGGGCAGGAGCCGGTCCGCATGCGCGAAGCCAAAGCGCACCAGGGAGCCGGAGGCAGGGGTCCGCGCCATCCGGAACGCCAGCTGTTTCAGGGTTGCCATGAACGTCCTTCGCTCGGGTGTCCGTCGAAGGGAGCATGCCCTCGCGGTCTGACAGCCTGCGCCGGTGGTTCTACCCCAGGCGGGATGCTCAAGGTCCCTGAGGTACCTCGTACAACGGTGCTGCTGGCGCGCCCCCTGCTGGCTGGCGGCGAGCAGGAACTCGTGCCGCTGCAGGAGGAAGTGAAGCGTGCTCTGGGCCGGGTGCCCATCGTCGGCGCGGTGCCCGATGGGCAGCGAAGTATTCGCAATGCCGTGGCGCACGCCCTGCCCCAACACAGGGACCACCGCACCTGGCGGGGTGTTGAGGCTCAAGCAGTCGCGCTGTTCCAGAAGCTCACGCCCCTGCTACCCCCTCAACACCCTCCCATTCCCCCCTATGCGTGCCTGGGTGAGCAGGAGCTGCGCGCCGTGTTCCGCATCCTGAAACAGGACTGAGCCCGGCGTGTGCTCCCCATGGGAAGCAGGAGCTTGCCTCAGCCTACGAACGGACCCGATGGACGCCTCGCACCGGGCAGGCCCGCGAGCAGCTGATCAGCCAGCGCTTTCAAGGACAGGCGGTTGTCGCTGCCAAGCAGCAGCGTCAGCAGCTCGTGGTTTTCGTTCACGCGAGCAAGGACGCTGAGGGTTCCCGCTCGTAAACAGGCTGTCCGGCCCAGCAGTGGAAGGGCTGGCTCGAACCCTGCGCGTTGCAGCAGCACCAGGGCCTGCTGCAACCCGGCGCGTCCTTCACCGGCCCGCAGGGTGCCGCCGAGGGTCACCACGTCGCGTTCGGCGCAGAGGCGCAACTGGAAGCGGTGGAACAGGCTGAAGGTGACCCGCTCGTTGAAGGTTTCGTGGGTTTCGATTGGCGTTTGCCATTGATAGGGAACGCCGGCCTCCAGCATCACGAGCGGAGCATCGTCCCCTTCGACGCGCTGTAGATCGAGGTAGTGATCGTACAAGGCCACCAGGGATTCGTCCGTTTCGATGGCGACGGGAAAGAAGCGGTCGGACGGTGGGGCGTCTTCATCTTCTGCGTCGAGGCGCTCGACGATGGCGGCGAAATGGTGGTCGAGCGTGGCGCCGAACGGAGCCCAGCCACTGCAGTGGCTGCCCATGCGTCGCAAGAACTCCACATAGGAGGCGGGCAGCGCCGCGCCGCGGTCGGCCGCCAGGGCCCAGATGGAGGCATCCGGGACACCCTCCAGCTGCGCCAGGAACGCCGGGGCACGCTGGCGGACGAATTCGATCAGAAGCGGCCAGTCCATCCGAGGATTCTATCAGGCCTGGGACGGATCATCGCAGGGCGAAGGCCAAGCCCTCCGCGACGGATGATGAAACATCATCATCTCAATGCCATGGCAAATCTTTCCACCAACAACAAGGAATGTTTGTGATGAAGGGTTTCTTGAAGCGCGACGTGGTGGTGTGGAGGGCAGCGTTGATGTCACTCGCCCTGCGGGGCTGTGCCGGCTCCTCGGGCTCGTAGACGATCTGCCGCTGCGTGCAGGTGTCGGGCAGGAAGGCCCAGACGAACTGGAGCACGTTGCCTCGGCGGACCTTGGGGAGCGCGGCGAGGAAGTCCTCCCCCATCCCCGTACCCCGGGGCAGAGGGGCACCTACCTGGAGTCAACCCCGGAGGTGCTGGCACACCGTTGCGCTACAGTGCCCGCCGCTTCATTGCCGCGTGCGGCCTTCTGCCGTCAGACAAGGAAATCCCGTGTCTTCGTTGCGTTTGTCCGCAGTCCTCCCGCTCGTGCTGGCATTGCTCGCTGGCTGTGACTCCGAGCCCCCCACCAGCGTGCCCGGTTCGGGTGCGATGCAGCTGACCGTCTACACCGCAGCGGTCGTGCCCGGGGACGTCTCGCGCGTCACCGTCACCGTCTCCGGCGCGGACATGGTCTCGCGCTCCAAGGACCTGGTGCTCACCAGCGGAGCGTGGAGCGGAGTCATCAGTGACATTCCCGCGGGTCTCCAGCGAACCTTCGTGGCGCAGGCCTTCACCTCGTCCAACACCCTGCGCTACGAGGGGCGCGTCGAGGACGTCACCGTCACCGCCGGCGCCACGGGGCTGGTGACCCTCACCCTGCAGGATGTCTCCGGCCCACCGCCCTTCACCAACGAGGCGCCCATCCTCGACTCCCTGTTGGCCACGCCCACCACCGTGGCCCCGGGGGGCAGCGTCACCCTGACGGCCACGGCCCATGATCCCAACGCGGGTGACACCGTGAGCTACTCCTGGGCGGCTCCCTCGGGCAGCTTCTCCGCGCCCACCTCGGCCAATACCACCTGGACGGCGCCCACCCTGCAGGCCCCGGTGACCCTGGTGCTCACGGTGAGCGACTCGCGCGGCGCGACCCTGTCGGTGAACCTGACCTTGAATGTCTCCGCGGGCAGTGGCGCGAGCACCGTGACGGCGGATTTCAACGTCGCGCCCAAGGTGGTGACCCTGACGTCCACCCAGTCCTATCTGAACGTGGGCGCGCAGACGGCGCTGTCCACCTCGGCCACCGACGCGGACGGCGACCCGCTCAGCTATCAGTGGAGCGCCACCTGCGCGGGCAGTTTCACGGGCGCGAGCACCGCCACCGCGACCTTCACACCCTCGGCCCAGCCCACGGGGGCGTGCAACAACTGCCAGCTGAACGTGGTGGTGAAGGACGGCCGCGGGGGACAGAACACGGGCAGCCTGATGCTGTGCGTGTCCAAGGACGCCGTCGTGCGTGCGCCGCCGACGATGACCCGCGCCACCCAGTCGAGCAAGACGGCCACGGCCGGCCAGGTGCTCACCTTCGAGGTGAACGCCACGGATCCCGCGGGCCTGGCCCTGAGCTTCACCTGGGCGGCCAACGTGGGCACGAGCAGCCCCCCGAGCACGGGGGCCAACGGCAGCATCCTCACCTGGACGGCGCCCTCGTGTCTCAACACGGGCGTCACCCCGACCCTCATCGCCACGGTGGGCAACACCCTGGGCCTGAAGGCGACCCAGAGCTTCACGGTGACGGGACTGCCGGCGTGCCCCTCGGCCTTCTGGGCCGCGGCGAACCCCATGTTCGACTTCCGCAGCGACCACACCGCGGTCCTGCTGGGCAATGGCAAGGTGCTCGTGTCGGGGGGACGCAACAACATCTTTGGCAGCATGGAGTACTCGGAGCTGTACGACCCGACCACGGGCACCTGGAGCCCCGTCAAATCCATGCCCTCGAATCGCGGCCAACATGCGGCGGTCCTGCTGGGCAATGGCAAGGTGCTCGTCTCGGGGGGAACCAACCACACGGGCTATCCGGCGGCGTCGATGCTGTACGACCCGGCCACGAATAGCTGGAGCACCTCCGGCTCCATGGTCTCCCCGCGCGAGCGCCACACGGCGACGGTGCTCTCCAATGGCAAGGTGCTCGCCGTGGGGGGATTCGACGCCAGCGGCGTTGCGTCGGTGACGGAGCTGTACGACCCGGCCACGGGCACCTGGGCCCCGAGCGGCTCCACGGTCTTCCGGCGCTATGCCCATACAGCGACGCTGCTCTCCAATGGCAAGGTGCTCGTCACGGGGGGGAGCAACAACGTCGGCTACCAGGCGACGGCGGAGCTGTATGACCCGGCCACGGGCACCTGGAGCGCCACCGGTTCCATGACCTCGGCGCGCGGCTATCACGCGGCGACGCTGCTGCCCAATGGCAAGGTGCTCGTCACGGGGGGCGCGGGCAGTGCCAACCTGGCGACGGCGGAGCTGTACGACCCGGCCACGGGCACCTGGAGCGCCACCGGTTCCATGACCGCGCCGCGCCACTTCCACACGACGACGCTGCTCAACACGGGCAAGGTGCTCGCCACGGGGGGATACACCCCCGGTGGCAGTGGTCTCCCCTTGGCGGCGGCGGAGCTGTATGACCCGGCCACGGGCACCTGGAACGCCACCGGCTCCATGGTCCAACGGCGCGCCGAGCACACGGCGACGCTACTGGCCAATGGAAAGGTGCTCGCCCTGGGGGGATGGAGCGCCCAAGTAACCAATAGCGAGCTGCGGGCGGCGGACCTGTATACCCCCTGAAGCCCACCGGCTCGGGTGCCTGAGGTGGCGGCGGGGCTTTCCCCGCCGCTCACTGTCGGTGAAGGGGTTGCCGGCTCCGAGGCTGCCGCCCCCGCCGTTCCTCGGTTGACGCGAGGCAAAGCCGTGCTCGTGTCGAGGCTCCTCTTCGTCGTGTCCTGCGCGCTGCCCACCGTCGTCGCGTACAACACCGGCACCCGGGAGACGGATTCGATGTGGGGCCTGACCCTGCTCATCAACGGATGGATGGGCCCCATCGCGCCCCGCGCAGGGTGGCGGGAGCCGGAGCAGCCGACTCGAGCTGTCCTATCCCACCCTCGGCTTCTTCTGCTGGATGGGCAGTCTCGTGGTGGTTCCCGCCAGCGCCTCCATCCTCGCGAGGCGGGAAGCGGAGGCGAAGGCCGCCGCCGAGCCCCAAGAGGCCGTGGCGGATTCGATTCCCGCCGTTCCCAGGCGCGTTCCCACTGAAGAAGACGGCGGTGCGACGAAGGCGGCCGGAAAAGCAAAGGGCCCGGAACCTTTCGATTCCGGGCCCTTCTCAGTGGCGAGGAGTACGGGACTTGAACCCGTGGGCAAGGCGATAGGAAACCTCAAGCAGGACGCGCTGTTACCCGCCATCGCCTTGATTTCCCTCGGGTTCGTCATCCCGTTCCGTCCCACGCCGTGCCCCCATGTTCCGCCTCGCTCCACGTCGGAGGGGCACACTGGGGGCACATGCAGCCCAATCAGGTCAATCCGCTCACGGACGCAAGCGGCCAGGGTTCCCCGGTCTCCCAGGGCTCATGAGAAGCCCGTGGGAGGCTGACGGTAGTGTGTGCCCTGGCAAGGCGTGACTGGTGGGGAGGGGCAGGTGAAGGATCGCGGGTGCGCGTACCGGCGGAGACAGCCGGAGGGGGCGGTGCTGTACGAGGCTGTGAGGGACAACCTCGCCACACTGCTTTCTCGTCGCCGTATGTAAGGAGCGAGGGGTGTTCCCTCCTGCAACGCGATGGGCGCACAGGTGACGGCGGTGCACTTGGTGGAGCGGGTGCTGCCGCACGTGCCCTACCGGAAGTGAACGCTGTCTTTTCCGCACTGGGGCCGGTGGGGGCTACTCAAGGATGTGGGACTGCTCTCGGACTGCAGTCAGGTGCGGAGAGGTTTATTTGCAGTCGTCCGCCGGGCGCGTACCCTTTTGGCCTCCCCGAGCGCGAGCCCGTGCCATGAAGCCTGACATCCGCGTCCTCGCCGTCGAAGCCGGCGATCTGCTGAAGTCCGAGACGGCCCTCAACGAGATTGACCGCTTCGGCGCAGCCGTGTTCCGGGTTGCAGTCGAGCCCTTCCCCATGGTGGGCATCACCTCACAGCGGGCGAAGAGCATCTTCAACTGGCTCTGCACCGTTGGGCGCACGGAGATGGAGCCGACGGCTCGCTCTCAGGCGGTGCGCACCTTCCTTCACCAGTTGGCCCACCACAAACCGGAACTGTGCACCAGGCTGGACGATGCACTTCGCCGAGCCAGCTTCGACGTCCCGGGCACCACGGCCGCCCCTCCGGATGTCACTGCGCTCCAGAACGAGGAGCGGGCGAAGCGGCGCGCGCAGTTTGAGCGCACGCGGGGGGCCCTGCTGACGCGCTTCGAGGAACTGGCAACCTCGGGCTTCGCCCAGACGCGCGGCTACGCGCTCCAGGACTTGCTGAATGAGTTGCTCGCCCTGCACCAAGTGCCTGCGGCGAAGAGCTTCACCCGGAGCGAGGGTGGGGAGCAGATTGACGGGGCGTTCGAGTTGGACGGCTGGTACTACCTCGTGGAGTGCCGCTGGCGCCGGAAACCGGCCGATGGGCGGGACCTGGATGGCTTGCTCGGCCAAGTGGCGCGCTCGGGCAGGCAGACGATGGGGCTCTTCCTGTCGATGAACGGCTGGTCGCCGAACGTGGTGCCCCTCCTGAAGCAGAACCCAAACAAGTCCATCCTGCTGACCGACGGGGTCGACCTGTACGCCGTACTGAGCGGTGGCATCTCCTTCCAGGACCTCCTCAGGGCCAAAAGGAAGAGGCTGAACTTGGCGGCCGAGCCCTTCTACCCGTACCGCGAGATTGCGCTGGAGCACGAGGCGTAGGGCGCCCCTCAAGCGAGGGCGGAGCCGGGGCCGCAGGAGGAGAGCGCGTTGGTGGGCGCCAGAGTGGAGGAGTTGCAGAAGGAGCGCACGCCCCACATGGATTGGGCGGGACTGCTACACAGGCCGTTCGTGCTGGACGTGTTGACCTGCGTTCGGTGTGGAGGTCGGCGCCGGTTGCTGGAGTAACTGACGGCCCTCGACAGGGTAAGCGCCATTCTTGAGCACTTGGCTCTGCCTACGCGGCCGGGGTTCAGATGGCGCCAGCGCAAGGGCTGCACCAGAGCGCATGGTGTTGCGCCCCAAGCTCTCACGCTGCCGCACAAGCCCACGCCACTGCTGCCTGCCACCTGAGTGGGCCGCATAGGCAGGTGTGTACCCCAAGGGCTGCTCGGCTTCTGAACCGGTTCGGCGCACAGCCAGGAGGCATCCAGCCGCAGCTCTCCTTGGCGTCTATACACCTACCCACCACCCTCAACACAGCGCGTTCCTCCATTAAACACACCTCCATCACATCGGGGGTGTCCACGGAACCGGGGAACTCTCAAAAGAAGGAGCGGGCGCTTATTAGAACGCTCGGGTAGGTTACGCCGCCATGGCGGAAAAGGACTCTAAATACGATCCCCTTGTCATCGAGAAGGTGTTTCCTGCCCCAGCAGCCCTTCTGGTGGACAAGCAACCGGCAGTGAACGTCATGGCGAAGGAATGTCTGTTCGTCTTGGATGCGAACACGCTACTCGCGCCATTTTCAATCGGGAAAGAAAGCTTAAAAGACGTAAAGAAGGTCTTCGCAAGCCTAGTTAGCCAAGATCGTCTATTTCTGCCTGCGCAGGCAGTCCGTGAGTATGCCAAACATCGGGCATCAAAGATCGCGGACATCTACACGCACATTCAGCAGAAGCTCTCCTCTTTGCCGTCCAATCCTCAACCGCTGGCAATTCCCATGTTCGAGGATGTTCCGGCATACACAGCGGTTGGGGAGGGGGCCGACAAAGTGCGCAGTGCGGTTAAAGAGTACAAGTCAAAGCTGCAAGAATTGTTATCTCAAGTTCGGAATTGGCACGGCGACGATCCGGTCAGCACGCTATATGCGAGCATATTCCTTGAGTCTCATGTCATCGAGCATGGTAAGAACTTGGAAGACTTGTCAGTCGACCTTGAGCGGCGCACAACCCATGGCATTCCGCCGGGTTTCAAGGACAAGGCGAAACCGGACGGTGGGATTGGCGACGTGGCCATCTGGCATACAATCCTGAAGTTGGGAAGTGATCGGAAACGCGATGTCATCTTCGTGTCCAACGATGCCAAGCCTGATTGGATGGTCAGAGGGGGAGACGAAGGACTGTTTCCGAAATTTGAATTGATTGCAGAATTCCATCGTACGACAGGACATCGCTTCTGGATACTTCCGTTCGATCGGTTCCTTGAGTTGCTTGGTGCTGCGCCAGGAACTGTAGTTGAGGTCGCGTCCACCACGGATGTCCCGAGTACGTCTTTCGCAGCTAAGATAGCCAGTGACTTCCTCACGGCGATTGCGAATGTAGAAACACTAGACCTAGATGCCGTATTTCACCGGCTCCATGGTTCAATTATGGCCTTTCTCGGACCTGACGAGTCCGATGAAGACGCAGAGTATGAGTATATACACGACCAGCGTTTCAGCGCACTTGTGAAGCGATTCGGGGAGCTTCTGTCTGTGTACTTGGCGCAAAATGATCTGAAATTGGGACAGCCTAAAGCCCTTAAGAGGGTTCTGGCATTGCTGATTCGTATGGATGAATTGAATAGAGAAATCGCCTATCACGCTGCGCGCATGAAGAGGAGTACAACTAAACAGCAGCGTGAACTGCGCGAACTAGCCGAAGAATTCATTGAACTCCACATGAAGCTTACAACTGGGCTTCACTTTTAGACGTCTATACTGGAGGAGCACATTGGGAGTACATGGCGGGCTTTGCTCAATGCTCCGTCTTCGACCCGGCCGGGAGTATGACGCTCCTGTGAGTGACGGTGCGCGGCCCCTGTCTCCCACAGCTTGAGGGTACAGGGGCAGCCGAGTTGCGCGCGCTCCCCTCGATGCCCACCACGACTGCACCGGCACCATTCGCGGGGATGGGTGCCTTTTGCCACCGGGTAAGCTCCACTTCTTCCCCGTGGAGTCTACCGGCGACGCCCCCGCCAGCCCCCGGTGTCAGGGAAGTTGTCGCCTCGGATAACGTGCCGAGCTAGCGACGCCCTGGGGGCGAGAGCAGGCAGGACGAGGTGCCGTGCACGGATGGGCTCAAGGCGCAGCTGGTGAAGCCGATGGTGGGCTCGGCTTCGGTGAGTGCCGCAGCCTTGACCCGCCACGCGGTAGTCTCGCAGTTGACGCTGTCACAGTGGCTGCGCGAAGCAGATGGAGTGGCGGCCATAACGCCTCGCCTTCAGAAAAGAGGCCTGCGCCGAAGAAGTGGACGCCAAGGGAGAGGCTGCGCGTGCTGGCGGCGGCACAGGGTATGAGCAGCGAGGAACCGTGAGCGGTGCTACAGCGCGAGGCGTTTTCCGGGCTGTCCCCACGCCTGATGAAATTCACGCATCCTCTGTTGGAGTTTCGTCCGGGCTGCGCGTCTCGGCGACGGGAGGAGTGATGCCACCTTCGTCGTCCGATATCTCCAAATCCCAGAGCCTGTCACCTGCCTCTACGAGCGCCCGCTGAACCTCCCTCACCGCGTCTTCACCCATGTAGGGCCCCAACTGCGCCAGCCGCGCACGCAAGAGGCCCTCCAACTCCGATGCCGTGGCGAAGCGCTCCGAGGGCTCGGGCTTCAGCAGCGTGTGGAGGATGTCGCGCAGGGGCACAGACAGCCCTTCCGCCGCGCGCTCCACGTCCACGGAGCGGTAGGACATGGCACACCGGATGAGGTCCTCCGCGAAGGGAGGCAGCGTCAGCCCCAGAGAGGCAACGGACGCCGCCAGCACCTTCTCCCGCTCCACCCGCGACAGCCGCGCCTCCACCCCTTCCGCGAGCAGGTGGCCCGGGTCGTAGAGGTGTCGGCCGGTGGCGAACTCCAGCAGCGTCAGCCCCAGGGAGAAGAGGTCCGCCCGCGCGTCCACCTCGTCGCCCAGCAATGCCTCGGGCGCAGCATAGAGGACTTCACCTTGGGGCCTGGGGAAGGACGTCGCCACGCGTCCCGTCAGCCGGGAGAGGGCCACGCCGAAGTCCGTCATGCGCACCTCGCCGCGTGGCCCCAGGCGGATACGGCCCGGGTTGACGTCACGGTTGACGATGCCCAGCGGCGTGCCCGCTTCATCCGTGCGCGTATGCGCATGATCCAGCACTGCCGCCACCTCCGCGCCTACGTAGAGGACGAAGGACTCGGAGAAGTAGCGTCCGCGCGCCTGGGCCACCGACAGCAGCGTGTTGAGGGACAAGCCCTCCAGTTTCTCCATCACCACGCACAGCCCATGTGGCATCTCGACAAGACAATGGACGCGCGCGATGCGCGGGTGCTGAAGGTAGCGCGCGAGCCGCACCTCCTCCTCCAACCGTATCCGCGTGCGCTGGAAGCCTTCGGGCGGCTCTTCGCCTTGCGGCAGCGGGATGCACTTGAGCACCACGCAATCACCCAGCCCTTGGGGCGTTCTGACGAAGGCGAGCAGAACGCGCTCTCCGAGCCGCCCTACTCCCAGGTCCCGGAAGAATTCGTAGGAGGTGTCCCCCTGCGTGAAGAGCACGACACCGCTGGAGAGCGGCGGATCAGATGGATGGGCCATGCGGATACCCCCTTGCGACCGCGCGATAGGAGTTCGCGCGAAGGAATGTGCAAGGTAGGGCTCGCACCGCCCAAGGGGAACGACGCGGCGGGTTCAACGTTTTCCGAAATCCCTCGCACTCCGGGTGAGAAGGACCGGGCCTGAATCGTAAACAGGCGTTACGTCGGGCAGACGCCTCAACGCCAACGTTCGACGGCGATGCCGGCCAAATTACGGCGGGTCACGATCTCGCCCGGCTTGGACTCTTCTTCGAGAGTGGGCCAACCGGACTCATTCCGATCTCCCAATTCGATGCAGACCGGCACCCTCTGGCCATTCGGAAGTCGGGCTTCGGTGTAGCGAGCTAACAGCCGGTCCTTGTTCCCCGTCCACAGGTAGCCGGAAAGCAGCGTGCCCTTGGGGAGTGCGGTCACTTCGTCGGTATACACCTCGCCCGTCACAGGCCCCTCGCGGTAGACCCCAAAGTCCCCCATGCCCTTCTGACGCGCGTCCACCCAGAAGGGGACAGTGGCCTCCCTCTCCATCGCCAGACCGCCGTCCTTCTTCCTGTTGAACATCGCCCGGCGTGCGGCCTCGGGACATTCCGCAGGCTCGGGCCGAACCTGGGCTCCCGGGCACCCCAGCTGGAGGGCGGCTGCGGCCGTCAGGCCCGCGCACGTCTTAAGGAATCCACCCCATTGCACCGAGGGCCAGCCCTGAGAGACAGCCAAAGGCCGCGGTTTCCCGGAGGAGGGAGCGGGCGGAGACGATATAGGAGCGGGAGCGCGCTTCACGGGAGGACTTTCCTTCGGCTCGGGTGCGGACACGGGAGAGGCTACTTCAGGGGGCGTCGTGGCGGGCGCTGGAGGGGGAACAGGTGGCTTCGACGCTGGGGCCTCCTGCCGTGCGGAGGAGGGTGTTACCAGCGCTTGCTGTAACGCCGGACGAGACTCAGATGGAGTCATGAAGTGCCAGAGCATGAGACCGCCCACGAGCACGGCGAGCGCCACCACGAAGGCCCCTCGCGTGTTCGCGAGTCCAGGCCGGGCAACCGGGGCGGGCTCGTCCTGCGACGGGGCGGAGG
>NZ_RAWK01000180.1 GCF_003612165.1 Corallococcus aberystwythensis
GCCTCCGCCCGCGCCAGAAGTCGTCGCCGCGCCCGTGCAGGAGCCGCCACCCGCCCCCGCCATCGAAGCGCCTCCGCCGGCGAAGCCGCAGCCGCTCGCCGTCAAGGCCGTGAAGACCGCCCGCGAAGGCCCGCCGCCCACCGCGCCCAAGCGCACGGAGTCCGCGAGCGAGTCCGCCGTGCGGGAGCAGATCATCGCCACCGTGAACCAGGTCGAGAACAGCCCCTTGTACGCGGACAACAAGGTCCACAAGGGACTCACCCGGCAGGCCGCGCGCAACTACCTGGACCGGCAGATCAAGCGGCTCGAGAACGCGGACGACGCGGCGGGCCGCCTGGGAATCCTCGAGGAGCTCCGGGGATGGAAGCAGCAGTACCTCAAGTAGTCACCCCGCCATGACCGCGCCCCCAGGTCCTGCGCTGCTCGCGGTGGACCTGGGACTGCGCTGCGGGCTCGCGCGCTTCGGCGCGGACGGGCGGCTCCAGTGGTACCGCTCGCAGAACCTCGGCACGCACGCGCGGCTCAAGCGCGCGGTGCCCGCCGTGCTCCAGGACGCATCCCCGCTCGCGTGGCTCGTGCTGGAGGGCGGTGGCCCCATCGCGGACGTCTGGGAGCGCGAGGCCCTGCGCCGCGCCCTGCCCGTGCTGCGCGTGGCCGCGGAGGACTGGCGCCACCGGCTGCTCTACGTGCGGGAGCAGCGCAGCGGCTCGCAGGCGAAGGACGCCGCGGATGGGCTCGCGCGGCGGGTCATCGAGTGGTCCCACGCGCCCCGCCCCACCTCGCTGCGCCACGACGCCGCGGAGGCCATCCTGCTGGGCCTGTGGGGCGCGCTGGAGGTGGGGTGGCTTTCGCAGGTGCCCGCGCAGGTGCGGCGCTGACGCAAAGCCCGCTACTTCACCGACAGGCACGCCACCGGCTGCGCGATGGCGTTGCGCGCGCGCTCCTCGCTCACCAGCGCGTAGCCCGCCAGGTCCTGCAACAGCAGGTCGCGGTTCTGCCGGATGAGGCTCGCGTTCTTGCACGCCTTGATGTCGTTGTAGAAGCCGTAGGGCGGCAGCGCGAGCTGCATCTCCGCCAGCTCCGACAACTGGAGCTCGCCCAGCTCGCGGCCGAAGAGCTTGCGCGCCGCGTCCTCCACGCCGATGACGCCGCGCTCGAAGCGGATGGTGGACAGGTCGTACGCGACGAGCTGGTCCTTCTGGAAGAAGGCGTGCAGCCGGTGCGCGGCCACGGACAGCTGCAGGTCGCCCTCGATGCCCATCTCCCGCGCGATGCGCATGGCCAGCCACCGCTCGCAGGAGCCGTCCCCGGGAGGCGACGAGCCCAGCGTCACGCCGGCGAACAGGCGCCACGCCCACGCGCGCCCGTCCTCGCGCGGCGTCTGGAAGTAGGTGGGGCATTCCATCTGGCGGATGTAGAGCGCCACCAGGTCCTTGGGCATCCGTGAGAAGTCCGGCCGCGTGAACGCCACCGACGCGCGCTCCCGGCCGCCCTGGTCCATCCGGCCGGCCAGCACGCTCATCCGGTCGCCCTCGATGCGATGGCGCAGCTGGCTCTCGACGTCGAATTCGCTCTCCAGCCGCGGCAGCTTGCTGGCCGTGTACAGGTACGTGAGCGGAATCACCACGCCGGCCAGGCCGACGACGAACATGAACAGCCAGAAAACGGTCTTCACAGGGCCGACTCTAGCAGGGCGGGCACGCGTCAGCAGGACGGGTTAGAAAGCCTCCATGAGCGACTGGCACACCGCCACCGTCACCGCCCGCACCCCCGCGGCGGATGGCCTCACCGACTGGGTGCTCGACATCGGCGGGACGCCGCTCGTGGGCTCGCATGCCCATCCGGGACAGTACGTCCAGCTGCGCCTTCCCGGTGGGGAGCCGGGCATGTTCGCCATCGCCTCGCCGCCCGCCCCCGCCGGCACGCAGTGGGAGTTCCTGCTCAAGGATGAAGGCTCGCTGCCCTCCGCGCTGCTGCACCTGCCCCTGGGCGCGCGCGTGGAGGTGACGCGTCCGGCGGGCCCCGGCTTCCCCATGGAGAAGGCGCGGGGCCGCGACCTGCTGCTGTTCGCCAGCGGCTCCGGCATCTCCGCCATCCGCCCCGTCATCGCCGCCGTGCGCCAGGAGCGCGGCGCGTATGGCCGGGTGACGCTGTACTTTGGCGCGCGCACGGCGGGCGGCTTCGCGTACCAGGGCGAGCTCCAGCAGTGGCAGGCGGACGGAGTGAAGGTGCTGTGCACCGTGAGCCGTCCCGGCGCCAGCGGCTGGCAGGGCCTCGTCGGCTACGTGCAGGCCCACCTGGGCGAGGAGCGGCTGGAGCACGCCATCGCCTTCGTGTGCGGCCCCTCGGACATGGTGCAGGACGTGATGGCCCAGCTGGCCCAGCGCGGCGTTCCCAGGAGCGCCGTGTTCCTCAACTACTGAGCCGCGGGGGCCCCGCGCGGCTCCACCGTGGGGGACGCGTAGCGCACGCCCACCACCACCGCCGCCGGGTCGCTCTCCTGGCTGCCAACGGTATTCACGCGCGTCCACGCGGCCACGCCCATCCACCGTCCGTCCGGTGAGAAGCGCACGCGGCGCACCGTCCAGCCGAACTCCAGCTCGCCCTTCGGCGCCTGCTCCGCTTCGGTGAAGAGGTACACGCGCCGGTCCCACCCACCGGATGCCAGCGAGCGCCCATCGGGGGAGATGGCCGCCGAGGACACCACGCCGTGGTGCAGCTCCCACTTGCGCAGCACCTGGCCGGAGGCCGCGTCCACCAGCGCCCCCGCGTTCCACGGGCCCTGGGGGTCCTCCACGCCCTTGCGTTCGCGCTGGTACACCGCGAGCGTGCGCTCCGCCTTCTCCTGGCTGAAGGCCACGCCCAGGCGCGTTCCCCGCGCGTCCACGGTGACGTCGTTGACGTGCGCCGGGAAGGTGAAGTCCAGCCGCGGCGTCAGCGCGCGCGCCGTCATCGAAGCCGTCCCTTCCGGCACGCCGCCCTTGAGCGTGAGCACGGCCTCCGCCGTCGTCTCGTCGAAGGCGGTGTCCACGCGCTCGCTGAAGGGCGCGCCCAGCACGCCCTGGCTGCCCTGCGGCACGCACGCGTCGCACACCGCCACGTCCACGCCCGGCAGCGTCAGCGCCTTGAAGCGCAGCGTGCGTCCACGCGACAGCCGCGCCACGGTGTTGCCCAGCGCGCCCGGCACGGTGACGGTGTCCTTCAGGAAGGCCACGTCGATGCCGGACGCCGTCGCCGCCGCAGTGGTGAGCACCACCACCGGCGTGCGCGAGTCCAGCGCCAGCACCACCGGCGGCCCGTTGTCCACGCGGCCCTGCACCGCCGCGAATCCGCCGCGCCGCTCGAAGTGCGTGCGCGCCACATCCGGCCGCGCGGTCTGCGCCGGCGTATCCGACGCGCGCACGTGCCCGTCCCAGCCACCCGAGTACAGCGTCCCGTCCGCCGCGAACGCCAACGCGCTCACCGGCCCCACATGCAGCCGGGCCTCCGCCGCGAACGTCAGCTCCGGCACCGACACGAGCGACACCAGGCCCTGGGTGCTCCCCACCGCCAGCCACTTGCCGTCCGGATGGAAGGCCACCGACACCAGCGGCTCCTCGGTGGCGAGCAGCGCCCGCTGCGTTCCCGTGGCCACGTCGAACAGCTGCACCGCGCCACTGCGGCTCACCGTCGCCACCAGCGCACCGTCGGGAGCGAAGGCCACGCCTTCCGGGTCGAACTCGGAGGCGTTCACCAGGGCGTCGAACCGCTGAGTGGGCCCGGCCGCGCCCGTGGCGCCTCCAGTCTCCAGGTCCCAGACGGTGAGCCGCTGACCGATGGTGCCGTTCGCGAAGCGCGTGTACGCGACGAGCGGACTTCGGGGAGCGAAGTCCACCGTCCAGATGACGTCCTTGCGGTTGAGGACGGTGGGCGCCCCGTCGAAGCCCTCCACCGCGCCGGAGAGGAAGCCTCCGGGCGTGGACGCCAACCGGCCCAGCGTGTCCGGCGCCAGGCCCGCGGGCGCGTGCGCGCAGCCCGTGAGCGCCAGCGCGCCCGCGAGGAAGAAGCCCCCGGCACGCAGGCTCATGAACCCGAGCCGCGGACGGCGGCCTTCTCCTTGTCCACGTTGATCTCGTTCACGCCCTTGTTGTCCACGGACAGGAGGAACAGCTGCTTGTCCGCTTCGCGCTTGTCGTTGAACGAGGTGCGGCCGGTGGCGCCGTCAAAGTCCTTCAGCCCCGCCAGCGCTTCACGCATCGCCGCGCGCGTGTTGGGCCGCTGCTTGTCAATCACCTGCCGCACCATGCGCGCCGAGTCGTAGCCGATGGCCTCCAGCAGGCCCGGGTCACGGCCCGTCTCCTTGTACGCGTCGCGGTAGGTCTTCACGAACTTCTGCGTGGCCGGCCGCTGCGAGTCCACGAAGAAGCCGTCCACGTACACCGAGCAGGTGACGAACTTGCCGCCGCGCTCCAGCAGCTCCGGCAGGCCCGAGCGGCCCTTGGGGCTGGACCACTGGTTCGTGCCGAAGAGCGTGACGGTCTTCAGGTCCTTCTTGCCCGTCGTCTTGCGGATGCGCTCCAGGTCGCGCGGGTCGCACGCGTTGGTGACGATGTCCTCCACCGCGAGCGCGGGCGTCACCAGGCTCACCCGGCGCCAGTCGTCCGGGATGAAGAGTCCCTCGAAGTCGATGATGGGCTCCACGCCGCTCTTCGCCTTCTCCATCGCCTTGCGGCGGCGGTACGCGTCCGTGATCTTCTCCCCCTGCACGTCGCGCACGGCCTCCGCCCAGTCGCCGCGGTCCTCCAGGTAGTAGCGGCCCACCAGGCGCTTGGCCTCGCTGGTGAACGTGGTCTGGTCGTACGAGTACGCCTCCGCGCCGCGCACCGTGCCACCGCGGGACACCACGTCGTCCCAGAACTCGTTCGCCAGCTCCACGCCGTAGGGGATGTTCGGGTAGAGCACCGCGAAGCGCTTGTAGCCCTTCACGTTCATCGCGTAGTCCGCGATGGCGCGCGCCTGCGCGGAGTTCGTCAGCATGTTGCGGAACACGTACGGACCAATGTCCGTGATGCCCTCCTGACGGCTCAGCGTCAGCAGCGGCACCTGGAGCTCCTCCGCCAGCAGCGCCGCGCGCTTGGTGTCGTCCACCAGCAGGGGGCCCAGGGCCGCGATGGCGCCGTCGTCGAACGCCAGCTGCTCCATCGCCGTGCCCGTCTTGTTGACGTCACCCTGCGTGTCCTTCACCACCAGCTCGATGTCGCTGCCCTGCAGGGCCAGCTTCACGCCGCGCAGCACCGCCTCGCCAATGGGCTGGTAGCGGCCCGTCATGGGCAGCAGCACCGCCACGGTGCGCGGACGCACCTCCACGCGGCGGGTGGCGCGCGCGAGCAGGTCCTTCGCCTGCGGCGCGAAGGTGCTGTTGGGCGCTTCGCGCAGGAACGTCTGGAGCGACTCCTCCAGGCGGGTCCAGTCACGCAGGTGGTAGTAGATGCGCGCCAGCTTGAACTGGAGCACCGGCCACGCGGGGTTGGACGGGGACAGCCCCTCCTGCACACGCGCGATGTCGAGGAAGCTGGCGCGGCCCTCCACCAGCTGCTCCACCTTCTGCACCGCGGCGGCCTTCTCCTCCTGCGTCCGCGCGTCGCCGGCTTCCTTCACGGCGGACGACAGCGCCTGGGAGAACAGGCCCGCGCCCTCGGCCGCGCGCGCGGCCTCCTTCAGCAACTGCTCCTTCTCCGCCCCTTCCGCGCGCTCCGCCAGGCTGGTGAGCGTCTGGTACGCGTCGCGGTAGGCGCCCACCTCCATGGCGGAGACGGCCAGCTTGTGCTTGGCGTCCTCGGCCTGGGCATAGAGGGGGTTCTCGAAGAGCAGCTCGTTGAAGGTCCTGCGCGCGTTCGCGTAGTCCTTCGCCTCGAAGTAGAGGACGCCCGCGTTGTAGAGCGCGTCCTGGCCGGCGGTGGTGGCGGGGTACGCCTTGCGCACGGACAGGTAGGTCTCCGCGGCCTGCTTCTTGTCCGGGTTCGCCTGCGCCTGGGTGCGGGCCTGCGCGAGCGCGGCGTTCGCGGTGGCGTCCTGCTTCACGTCCACGCGCGGGCGGTCGTTCTGGGTGGAGTCTCCCCCGGAGGTGTCGTCCCGGCTGTCGGTGCGGGAAGGCGTCTTGGGGCAGGCGGTCAACGTCAGGGCCAGCGCGGCGACGAGCGCGCGGCGCGATGCGGAGAGGACTTCCATGGCGAGGTGCATAGCAGCGCGGGTGAGGCTCCGTCGACACTTGAGCGGGGGGAAGATTCCCCTGGAACGTCCGCTTCAGTGCACCGCGCATGCCCGCGTGCGTCACCGAGGGGGAAGCCTCCTCCCCTCCCCCTTCGTGCGGCCCCGGAGCCACGCTCACGCGCGGCCCCGGACGCACGCCCGGCCTCCTGCTAGCCGAAGAGTTCCTTCACCTTGTCGAAGAAGGACTTCGACTGGGGATGGGTCTCCTCGCCGGACACCTCCGCGAAGCGCTCCAGCAGCTCGCGCTGCTTGGAGGACAGCTCCGTGGGCGTTTCGATGATGACGCGCACGTGCTGGTCTCCGCGCTGCTGGCTGTGCAGGTGCGGGATGCCCTTGCCGCGCAGGCGGAACACCTTCCCGGACTGGGTCCCCTGCGGGATGGTCATCTTCACCTTGCCGTCCAGCGTGGGCACGTCGATCTTCGCGCCCAGCGCCGCCTGCGTGAAGGACACCGGCACCTCGCAGAAGACCTCGTTCTCCTCGCGCTGGAAGAGCGGGTGCTCGCGCACGATGACCGTCACGTACAGGTCACCCGGAGGCCCGCCCCGGTCGCCGGGCTCGCCCATGCCGCCCAGCCGCACGCGCGTGCCGTTGTCCACGCCGCCCGGGATGGCGACCTCGATGACCTCTTCCGACGGCGTCTTCCCGGAGCCCCGGCACTTGGCGCAGGGATCCGGGATGGTGGCACCCGAGCCGCCGCAGTCACCGCACGGCCGGGACACCGCGAAGAAGCCCTGCGAGTAGCGCAGCTCCCCGCTGCCGCCGCACGCCGCGCACGCCCTGGGCGCCGCGCCGCTCTTGCTGCCGGAGCCGGAGCAGGTCTCGCACTTCTTCGGACGCGGGATGGTCACCTTCGGACGGCAGCCGAACGCCGCCTCCTCGAAGGAGATCTCCAGGTTGTAGCGCAGGTCCGCGCCCCGGTTGTTCCGCTGCCGGCCGCGCCCGCCGCCACCACCCCCGAAGATGTCGCCGAAAATCTCTCCGAAGATGTCGTTGATGTTGACGCCCTGGAAGCCGCCGCCCGCATCCCCGAAGGGGTTGCCCGCGTGTCCGAAGCGGTCGTACTTCGTGCGCCGGTCCGGATCGCTCAGGACCTCATAGGCCTCCGAGGCCTCCTTGAACTTCTCCTCGGCCTCGTGGTTCCCGGGGTTGCGGTCCGGGTGGTACTGCAACGCGACCTTCCGGAACGCGCTCTTCAGGTCCTGCGCCGTAACGTTCTTCTGGACGCCCAGGACTTCGTAGTAGTCGCGCTTCTGCCCTGCGGCCCCTGCCATTGAATCGAACCCCTGGAAATTGCTGGCGTTTTCAAGCTGCGTAGAGAATCGGAGTCACTATAACGCAGCGAAACACGCCAGCAATCCAGGCCGGGCCCAACCCTGTGTGAAGCAGGCGTCGTGGCTACACCGTCCAGACGCGGTTGACCGTCAGCTCCATGCGGGAGAGCCGGCGCTTGAGAGCCGGGTCCACGGGGCCGTTGATGGACCACTTGGGGACCACGAAGTGCAGCTCCGCGTTGTAGAGCTTCGCGGCGCTCGCCAGGAGGCTCCAGCGGTTCTCGGCGGTGGGATCATCCACCATGCCCGGGGTGACGATCTCCAGGATGATGGGCGTGCGGGCGGAGTCGGACTGGCGGCAGGTGAAGTCCGGCCGGTGATCCTCGATGGTGCCGGAGAGCACCGGCGGCGGCATGAAGCCAGGGAGCCGGGCTTTGATGTCCGAGTAACCGATGGTGCGGAAATACTCGGCCATCAGCCAGAGCAGACGGCGGCGCTCTTCGTCATCCACGACCGATTCGCAGCCGGGATTGAACAGGACTTCTTTCTCGGAGTTGGTTTCCATGGCGCCTCTCAAGCTGTCCGCATGTGTGGGATGCGGCAACGCAGGCGGGCGCGAGCGCTCCCTGACCGGCCGTGGGGCAGGCGGCCATGCACGCCCGCTTCCCACGTCCCTTTGGCTTGGACGCCACCGTCGCCTCGGTGACAGAGTGCGCCCCCTCCGTGGCACCCCGTCCCTCCGCGCACGTCTATCGCCGGCTCCTGGGCTACCTGAGCCCGTACCGCCGGTTGCTCCTCGCGGGCACGCTGGCCTCGCTCACCGCCGCGGCCGCCACCGCCGCGTACGCCTGGATCGTCGGGCCGCTGCTGCGCGCCGTCCTCACCGGTGCCCCCGTCACCGTGGTGGGGATGACCCTGTCGCCGGAGGCCCTGCTGTCCCGGCTGCCCCTGCTGGTCGTCGCGGTGGCGCTGGTGAAAGCGACCGCCCAGTTCCTCCAGGGCGGCCTGATGCAGCGCTTGGGCCAGCGCGTGATGGCCGACCTGAGAGGCTTTCTCTACGGCCGCCTGCTCGCTCAGCCGCCTTCCTTCTTCGAGCAGCGTCACTCGGGAGAAATCGTCTCCCGGTTCACCTCGGACGTACCCCTGGTGGAGTTCTCCGTCACCCAGGCGTTGTCATCGTACGTAAGGGATGGGCTGCAGATCTGCGCACTGCTGGCGACCTGCTTCCTCATCGACGCGAAACTCTTTCTCTTCACGTTCGTCGTCGTTCCCGTGACGGTGGTGCCGGTCAACCGCTTCGCCCGGTCGCTCAAGAAGGTGGCGACGCGTTCACAGGCCAACCTGGGAGCGCTCAGCGCCATCACCGCCGAGCAGCTCCAGAACCTCCCGGTGGTGCAGGCCTACGGCACGGTGCCGCGCGCGCTGGAGTCCTTTGACGCGGAGGCGGAGGCGTACCTGAACGAGATGCGCCGCTCGCTCTTCATCCGCGGCGCCTTCAGCCCCACGGTGGAGCTGTTGGGCATCGTGGGCGTGGCGGTGGCGGTGGCGTGGGGGGCTCGCGCGGTGTCCATGGATCCAACGCTCGCCGGGCGGCTGTTGTCCTTCATGGCGGCGGCGCTGCTCCTGTACCAGCCGGTGAAGTCGCTGAGCGGCACGCTGTCGCAGGTGCTCACGGGGCTGGCGGCGGCGGAGCGGCTGTTCTCGCTCGCGGACGCGCCGGTGCCGCCGGACGTGGGCCAGGAGGCCGCTCCCCTGTCGCGCGCGCTGGAGCTGTCCGGCGTGCGCGCCACCTACGCGGACGGCCGGGAGGCGCTCAAGGGCGTGGACCTGACGGTGCCCGCGGGCACGCGCGTGGCGCTGGTGGGCCCGTCCGGCGCGGGCAAGACGACGCTCTTCTCCGTGCTCCTGGGCTTCCTGCCCCCGAGCGGCGGCGAGGTGAAGTGGGACGGCGTGCCGCTGTCGTCGCTCAAGGCGTCCAGCGTGCGCGGCCAGGTGGCGTGGGTGCCGCAGGAGCCGGTGCTCTTCTCCGGCACCGTGCGCCACAACCTGCGCCTGGGCCAGCCGGACGCGCCGGACGACGCGCTGTGGGAAGCGCTGCGGCTGGCGCACGCGGAGGACTTCGTGCGGGCGCTGCCCGGCGGCCTGGATGAACCCGTGGGCGAGCGGGGCAGCCGGCTGTCCGGCGGCCAACGCCAGCGGCTGGCCCTGGCGCGCGCCTTCCTGTGCCGCCCGTCGCTGCTCCTGCTGGATGAGCCCACCAGCGCCCTGGACGCCACCAGCGAGGCGGCGGTGGGCGCGGGGCTCCAGGCGCTGATGAAGGGCCGCACGGTGCTGGTCATCGCGCACCGGCTGAGCACCGTGCGCGACGCGGACCTCATCGCCGTGGTGGAGGGTGGCCAGGTGGTGGAGGCGGGCACCCACGAAGAGCTGCTCGCACTGCGGGGCCGCTACACGCGGCTGCTGGGCGAAGGCGCCGTCGCCGCCTGAACGCTGGCCCGCGGGGCCATGTCCTTCGCCTCCGGGAGCGCGCGAGCCTGGGGCCCGTGCCCGCATGCCCGGGGCTCCCACTCCGGTCCTTGCGCGACCGGGCACGCCCTGCGACCCTTCCGCCCTGGCCCATGCCTCCGACGCCGCCGCCCCGCGAACGAGAGCCGCTGTCGCTCAACGCGCTGCTGCTGTTGCCCGCCCTGCTGCTGGCCGCGGGCGCGTGCGTCGCGGTGGCCGCCCGGCACCTCGCGCTGGCCTCGGCGTTCACCGGCACCCTTGTGCTGGTGCCGCTCGTCTTCCGGCTGTGGACGCGGCCCTGGTACCGGGGGCTGGTGCTGCGCGGCCTGGGCCTGTTCATCGCGGGCATGCACCTGCCCATGCTCGCTGGCGGCGTGCTCGCCTACGGGCGCATCGGCTGCGAGGGCGCGGACTGCGGACAGACGCTCCTCATGGGCATCGTGCTCGCGCCCGTGGCCGGCGCTGTCTGCTCTGTCGTGTACTGGCTCGTGGGTCGTCCTCCCGTCTGAATTACCGCGAATAGCCCGGGACCCTATTCTTACGGGAAATGCTTGTTCCAATGAGACCCCACGTCGCGCCCGGGCTGTTCGTCGTGGCGCTCGCCGTCCCCGCCACGGTGTGCGTGTTGGGGGGCACGCTGCCCGCGCTGCTGGGCAGTCCCGCCGGCCTGTTGAGCGTGGTGACCTCCGCGGGGCCCTTCTCCGTGTTGCTGGGACTGGCGCTGCTGGTGGAGGTGCCGCTGCTCACCCTGGCGGCGGGCTCCACGCTGCTGGGCCGCGCAGTGCCCCTGGCGGTGATGGTGGGCATGGCGACGGTGCCCTGGACGCTGGGCCTGCTGGGCACGGAGGTGCTGCTGGAGCGGATGCAGGCGGCGCTGCCCATGGTGTCCGCCACCGACGCGGGGAGCGCGCTGACGGCGGCCATGGGCAAGGCGATGGCCCCGCGGCTGCTGGGCGCCTGGACGAGCGCGGTGCTGCTGGGCGCCCTGTCGGTGGCGCTGGGCATGGCGCGCTTCAACCAGGCGAGCGCGAGCCACGAGACGCGCCGCAGCCTGCTGCTGGGCAGCCTGGTGTCCGCGGCGCTGGCGGGCATGGCGGTGGTGGGCACGCTGGAGGCGCACCAGCTCTTCACGCTGCTGTCGCGGCTGTCCCGGGCCCCCGGCTCGCTGCGCCCGGATTTGATGGCGGAGGGCATGGCGCAGGCGGCGCGGCTGCGCACGGTGCGCTGGAGCTGCTTCTCCTGCCTGCTGGTGCTGGGCCTCAGCTGGCTGATGACGTACCGCGCACGCGAAGCCCGCCGGACGCGTTCGCTGGAGTGGGTGGGCGGCCTGGTGCTCACCGTCGCGGTGGCCGTCCTGCTGGTGCTGGACGCGCACCCGCTGCACACCACCCTGGGGCCCGAGCGCGTCACCGCCGGCCGCCGCACGTCCTCCGGCCCCGTGCCCACCGACGCGGACGTGACACACCTGATGGGCGAGCACTCGCCCGTGCGGCTCAGCTTCCCCGCGTCAGCACGTACAGCATGATGAGCCCCACCACGAAGGCGAAGGCGAAGACGCCCACCATCACCAGCCCCTCCGACTTGCGCATCACCGGGGGAGGCACTTCGTTGGGCAGCGGCTGACCGTACCGCAGCAGCACGGGCTCCGGCTCCGGTGCTCCCTCCGGCCTGGACTCCGGCGCGGCGGACGGGACGGCCTCCCGCGGCGGCGGCGCCACCGGCGTGAAGGTCACGGCGCGGGTGGGGACGGTGTCGCGGGGGCCCGGCTCCCGGCCCAGGTACTCCCCCAGGTGCTCCGGCGACGTGACGCTGGACATCTCCAGCCCCTCGCGCGCCAGCGCCAGCACGCGCTGCATGTGCAGGATGTAACGGTCCTGCCCCTCGTAGGTGGCGAGCGCCTGCGCGGCGCGCACCAGCCGGTGCGGCACCAGCTCCGGGTCCGCGCGAACCTCCGTGGACACGGGGCGCGCCTCGCCGGCTTCCACCCGGCCCGTGCGCACGCCCTGGCCGCTGGCCCAGATGCAGTGTTCATCCAGGAGCGTCAGTTCCTGGCGGCGCACCCGGCCGTCCTCGTCCACCAGCGACATCAGCTCCGCGCCCTGGGGAGACAGGTGCCAGACGGTGCGCAGGCCGTTCTCCCCCAGGGGGCCCTCCACCGCGCGCGCACGGTAGAGCTCCTGCATCGCGGATTTCAGGGAGTCGGACGAGGGTTCCACGGGCATGACTGCCGCAGAGTAGGGGCGCCCGGCCCGAAACGGAAGCCGCGCCATCCAGGCGTGAATGCCCCGTGCGCGGATGCCCGCCTTGTGCCTACCGTCCACCCACGATGAGCCGCTCCAAGAACAGAGCCCCTGACTTCGTCCGCCAGTTCGAGGGTGCACAGACGCTCGACGGATTGCTGGAGCTGGCCGGCAGTCCCTGCGACACCGCCGGCGTGCTCGAGCGCATGCAGGAGGCGCGCGCGGAAGGCGCCGACCACACCGAGGTGATTCCCACCCTCTTCGAGGAAGAGCCCCGCTTCCGGGACCCGGAGCTGGCGCGCCGCCTGTACCAGAACCTGCTGGGCCTCTGGGACCTGGTGCTGGAGGGAAAGGCAGTGCGGCTGGAGGAGGACGGGCCGCGCCCGCCGCGCCCGAAGAAGGAGCGGCTGCAGCCGCCCGCGCCCTTCCACCCCGGTGAGCCCACGGGCGAATTCGTGGAGGCCGCCTGGCGTTACCTGGAGGACGACGACAAGGCGCGCACGCGGCTGATGCATGCGTTCGAGAACCGGCAGGACGGGCTGCTGGGTGCGCTTGACGCCGCTGGCCTCACGGACGAAGGTTACGGAGTCGCCCGCCACCTGCTCTTCGAGCTGCACGCCATGCTGGAGCTGGGCTGGCCGCTGGGGCTTTCGGCCGCGGACGCCAGGGCCCTGGACAGGGAGCCGGATGCGCCGCCCGCGCCGGATACCCTCCAGGACTACGTGACGGAAGCGTTGTTCGAGGCGGAGCAGGACGAGGAGCACCCCCTCGCTCCCGAGGAGCTGGCGCAGGTGCGCACCCTCGTCCGGCGGGGACTGGCGGCGCTGTGGCGCGCCCGCAAGGGGAGATGAAGATGGCCCGAGACGACAACGACGGTGGTGGCTTCACCGGCAAGCGCAACAAGTCCTACCGCGAGCTGGACGCGCAGCGCGGCAAGAGCAAGTACCACTCGCGCCAGGACGACCCGGCGCAGCAGAAGCTGGAGCGCAGCGCCAGCTACCAGAAATACAAGACGGCCGCGGACGCCCTCTTCACCGGCGGCGAGCTGCCGGAGGGGCTGGCGAAGACGTTCGACCCCGAGGGCAAGCGCAAGGCCCAGAAGGACGCGCTGCGCAAGGTGCAGGAGTCGGAGACGCGCGCGGACTGGGTGAAGGGCGTGGTGGACTACCTGGAGAAGTATCCGGACATGCCCGAGGACGCGTACTTCCTCGACAGCCTGCTGGACCACCCGCGCGAGCGCATCGTGGACAAGGCGCTGGCGAAGCTGGAGGCGCTCCAGGAGGCGGGCACGCTCCAGAAGAAGCTGCCCAAGAGCCTGGATCAGCGGCTGAAGTCCATTGAGCTCACCGGCCTGGACCCCGACATGCAGGGCCGCGCCAAGGCGCTGCGCGAGAAGCTGCGCGCCTGATCAACGCGCTCAGCGCGCGCGCGACTGATGGATGAGCACCACGCCCCGCTGGCCGTCCTTGCCGGGCTGGTGCGTGAGCCGCAGCTCCGCGCCGGGCCGCGAGTACAGCCCGGGCTCGTCCCCGCGCTTCCACCCGGCCCTGCCCAGCGCGTCCGCGTAGAAGGCCTCCACCTGCGGGCCCGTGAGCGGCACCTGGAAGGTGAGCGTGCGTGAGCCCTCCGCGTTGACGCGCAGCACGCCGTGGGCCTGGGGCGGCAGCGGCGCGAAGTCCCCCGCGGCCTCCGGCGGACGCGCCAGCGCGTGGTTGGCCTCGCCCAGGTACAGCGTGGTGGTGCCGTCCTGCTGCGGCATCATCACCACGGTGTAGGTGATGCGGCGGCTCGGGTCCAACGCGGTGAGCATCACGGCGTTGTTCGCGTACTGCGCCTGCTCCTTGCCGGGCGGCACGTAGAGCCCGCCGTCACGGAACGCGTCCGCGAAGCGCTGCACCAGGTCGCGGATGTGCTCCTTCACGTGCACCGCGCGCAGCGCCACGGGGATGCCGCCCGCCTCCACGATGTCGCTGGACTCCACGTGCGCGAGGACCTGGAGCCGGGGCCATGCGAAGCGCGGCGCGGCCTGCACGCCCGCGTCCGGCGCGCCCGCGTCAGGGGCCTGGGCCCGGGCGGACAGGCCCAGCACCAGCGGGAGCAACACCCCCGCCACGCGCCCGGCACGCTTCAATGCGGCACGCCCCCCAGCCACTTGTTCTCACGCTGGGCGTTGTACTTGGGGCTGATGTTGCGGGCCTTGAAGGGCGTCGTCTCCCAGACGGTCTGGTTGCCCGCGTGCGAGCCGCCGATGCTCTGCTCGTAGTTGCTCTCGTGGCCGCGGAAGCTCATGAAGAACTGGTCCTCGTTCACGCCGCCCTCCGCCCCCACGCCCGCCATCAGCGCCGTGCCCGCGTTCCCGCCACCGCCGTTCTTCTCGTACACGCGCTGGGCCCACCCGTAGTAGTCCGCGTTCCCGCAGGGGGCCCCGGAGTCGATGCTGAGCGGGCACTCCTGGCCCTCCGCCACGGTGGACAGGCCCCAGTCGTCCAGCAGCATGAAGAAGCGCTGGGTGCAGCGCCCGTTGGACGCCCGGCCCGCCGCGCACACCGTGAACTGGTCGGTGGCGCGCCGGTGCGACACCTTGAAGAACTCCGGCTCCATGAAGGTGCCCAGGCGCTCCGCGCGCAGCCGGGTGGAGGCGGTGCAGGAGATGCCGTCGGACTGCACGGTCATGGCCTGCTGCAGCGCCGTGGAGCCCAGGTTCGCGTCCAGCGGCCGGGTGCCCAGGATGTCGATGTCGCTGCCTGGAGGCCGCGTCGATTCGCAGTCCACCCGCACCTGGGTGGCACGCGCCAGGGCCAGCTGGAACGTCATGGCGCCACTGGTGCGGCCCGCGCGTCCGTCGAAGTCCTCGTAGCGCCCGGAGGCCTCCCCGGACGCCAGCGCTTCGGCGTTGGGACGCTGGAAGACGCCGCTTTGCGGATTGTGCATCACGTGCCCGGTGGCCTCCCACAACGCGAAGTTGGCGGCCTCCTGCACCTTGAGCGTCAGCGCGCCCACCTCCGCGAAGTAGATGCCGAACATCAGCACGGTGACGAACACCAGCGACCCCAGCGCCGTTTCAACGAGCGCCTGTCCCCGGCGCGACCTGGTGGCGCGCGCGTGCATCAGTACCCCCCGCCCGTGCTGCTGGCGCCCCGGTAGCCCGCGCCGTCCAGCCGGCGCAGCGCGTCCGCGTGCTCCGTGAAGCCCGCCTGCTCCAGGCTGCGCGCGGGCTTGTCGTCACGGGCCCCCTCGGTGCTCACCAGCGTGGCGCGCCAGAAGGGGTTGAGGAAGTTGGGCGGCTCAATCCAGCCGCCGCCCGCCGCCGCCGGCAGGGGCCGGTGGTAGTAGGCGAGCCCCGCGGACAGGGCCACCTGGTTGCGCTGCACGTCCTCCAGGCCCGTGGGCTGGATGCGGCCCAGCGGCGCGGCGTTGTCGAACTCCGTCTCCTGGCCCGCGAACTTGAAGGTGAACAGCAGGTTCCACGGGTCCGGCTTCGCCCGGCGGGACGGGCTGCCGTAGTCGCGGTGGAGCATGGCGTACAGCTTGGGCTGGCCGAAGTCGTTCTCATCCGGGCGGGGGCCGTTCAAGTGCCCCGCGTTGAACCCCACCGCGTTCGGCCAGATGCCGGGACACACGTTGCAGGCGCCCAGCGTGTGGCGCTCGTCCACCGTGGTGTTGTTCTCCGCGCCCTGCCCCGGCGGAGGCTTGCCCGCGCCGTAGACGTGCTGGTCCTGGTGGGACTGCTCCTCGTCGGACATCACCCACGCGTCCGTGGCGCCGCCGGGAACGGTGGTGCCGTCCGGGCAGACGACCATCACCGTGCGCCCGTGGTCGTGCGCCCACGAGTTGCGGCCGGAGATGGTGTCGTACGTGGAGGAGTCCATCGAGGAGGCGCTGCCATAATGCTTGAAGCCGGGGTTGTGCGCGGCGACGCCCGAACCGAAGCCCGCGCTGCCGTCTCCCCGGTTGTGCACCCATGTCCAGCCCAGGCTGCCCATGGTGGCATTCAGGTTGACGGTGCTCTGCCCCCCGGCGAGCGCCACCGCGCCGGAGGTGTCCGGCACGCCGCCGGCGCGCTGCTGCGCCTCGAACTGCTCGAAGGTGGTGCCAGAGGAGGAGCCACCCGAGACCTCCATCAGCGACTTGTTGGCGCCCGTGGGAGGGGCCTCCAGCTCGCCGTTGATCTCCTTGGCGATGAGCTTCGTGAGCCCCTGCTTCGCCAGGTGCTTTTCCACCAGCGTGTTGTAGATGGCCAGCTCCGCGCGGAACATGTCGCCCGCGCGCCCCTGTAACTGGGCCACCTGCGTGGCCGCCGCCTGGTCCAGGCCGGAAAAGACATTGGACGGCATGGCGCACGGGGACAGCTGCCGCGCGGCGTAGTGCTGGCTGCCGTAGCTGATCATCGACTGCGTGCCCGCCATGGCCACCATGTGGGCAATCTGCGCGCGGTTCATCACCGCGATGGCGTTGAACGTGCGCGCCGTGGACACCGCCTGGCTGTAGGCCGCCGCGTCCGCCGCCATCTGGATTTCGACGCGCTCCTTGGCGCGCATGCCGAAGCCCAGCGTCAGCAACACCATCAGCGTCAAGAGCAGCAGCGTCAGCGAGAACAGCACCAGCGCCTGGCCGCGCGCGCCGGACCTCAGAAGCCGTGCAGGCTGCATCCGGCACCTCCATTGAAGTTCGACGCCCGCAGCGGGGTCATCATCCGCATGGCCGCGTGCACCTGGAGGGGGAACAGGTAGTGGCCCTGCGCGTTCCAGCGCAGCATCCGCTCCCCCAGGTCCCCGCCGGGCCAGTCATCCGGCCCCAGCTCCACGTCGGTGTCCGCCCACCAGTCGGACTTCTTCTGGGCCGGGTTGAGCGGGTTCGCGTTCGTGTAGTTCTTCAGGTGGAACTGGGCCAGGAACATCCGGCTCATCACCCAGTCCGCGAACGGGATGCGCATGTAGTACCAGGCCACCATGCGGATCTCGAGCGTGCGCTGGCGCAGCAGCGCCGGGTCATCCGTGGGCACGTCGAACAGCAGGTCCTCCTGTCCCTGGCCGCGGACCCACCCGACGTTCGGGGACTCGCGGACGATTTCGACCATGGGCCCTTCGGTGAAGAGCGTGCCCTTGGAGCCGCGCACGCGCAGGAAGTTGCGCCTGCGCTTCTCGAAGGCGTCGGCCAGCTGCGCGGGCGTCCGGGTGTGCTCCACCGTGGGCAGCATCGTCACCAGCGCCGCGTGCGTCATCGCCTCGCAGCTGCCGTGGTTGAGGCTGCCCGCGCGCACCGCGCGGTACACCGCCACCTGCGCCAGGATGCGGCCCTGCAGCAACATGAAGAGCTGCAGCGTCCCCAGCACCATGAACACCACGAGCGGCATGCACAACGCCGCTTCCACGGCGGCCTGACCGGACTCGTGCTTCCGACGCTGGGGGTGGGGGAAGGCCATAGAGGGGAGGCTGCCTTCCTCCTAGATTCTCGATGATTGGGGAATCGGTCAAATGGCCGGAACGTCGCCAGCACCGATTCCATTGTGACACAACGGTTTGGTTTATTTGTTGAGGGTGAACCCGCAGGCCGCGTCCAGCGTCACCTTCGCCCCCGCGAGCGCCCCGAGCAGCCGTTCATAGTGATGGCGCTCCGCGTCAACCTGGGCCTCCACCTCTTCCGGGGGCAGGCCCTGGTGGGAGAGGGAGAGGCGCAGGCGGCCGGCGGCGGCGTCGCGCTCCGCCTCGATGGCGGCCCGGGCCTTCTTCGCGGCCCGGGCGAGCTCCGCCTCGGCGGCGGCCTGGGCCACGGGCAGCGCGGCGTCCACGAAGGCGCCGAAGCCGGGGAAGGCCTGGTGGACCTCGTCCCCCTTCAGCGCCTTGCCGTCGGATTCCAATGCGGCCAGTACGGAAGGCTCGGCCACGGGGCCCTGGGGGCCGTCCACCACGGCGACGGGCAGGAGCGTGCGCGCGAGGAAGCGCGCCAGCTGGCGGCTGGGGACGCGGGCGCCGGGGGACGTGTCCTGGGACTCCGGCAGCTGGACGTGGAAGAGCAGCTCCAGGCCGCGCGAGGGCTTCTTCACGCCGCGCTTCTCGATGTGGCGGAAGCCGCTGCGGCCGTAGGGGCCGTCCTTGAGGAAGCCGAACAGCGCCTCCACCAGCGGGTGGCCGGTGGCGAAGTACTCCAGCTCCTCCGCCTCCACGGCGGTGTCGCGCCAGAAGGTGCCCAGCACGGTGCGGTCCTGCATCACGTCGATGCCGGGCAGCCCTTCGACGTTGAGCGCGTGGCCGAACTGGAAGGACACCTGGAAGGCCTCCACCTGCTCATCGGTGTCCACGCTGATGCCCACGCGGCGCGCCAGCTCCGTGACGGTCTCCTCCAGACGCTCGTCCAGGTCGCGCGCCACGCTCCACAGCCCATCCTCCAGTGGAGGGGCCTCCTCGGAGTCCTCTTCCTCCACCTCTTCACCCATGCGCTCCTGCGCGCGCGCCACCAGCCGGGCCACGGCGGGCTTGTCGAAGCTGCGCACGTCCAGCAGCGGGTCGTACGCGCGCTTCACCTGTTCACGCGCCGCCTCCACGCGGGCCTTCAACTCCGCGGCGTAGTCCACGCGCGCCTCGCGGGGCAGCAGGGCCAGGTCCGCGATGCGGTCCTCCACCTCCTCCAGCACCGCGTCCAGGCCGCCCACCGTCTCACCGAAGACGCCCACGGCATCCGCCAGCAGCATCAGCACGTCCGACGCGAGCGTCCCCGCGGGGTCGAAGACGTGGATCTCCACCGGGTGCGCCTGACCGATGCGGTCCAGCCGTCCGATTCGCTGCTCCACCGTGGAGGGGCTCCACGGCAGGTCGTAGTGGACCAGGTGGTGCGCGAACTGGAAGTTGCGGCCCTCGCCGCCCACCTCCGTGCACAAGAGCACCTGGGGCCCCTCCGGGTCGCGGAAGCGCGCCACCTGCCGGTCGCGCTCCACGAGCGGCAGGTCGCCGTGGTAGCCCAGCGCCTCCACGCCCTCGCGCGACAGCTCCGACTGGAGCGAGTCCAGCGTGTCGCGGCTCTCCGTGAACACGAGCACCTTCGCGCGCGGCTCCGCCTTCCAGATGCCGCGCAGCACGCCCACGAACGCGAGGAGCTTCGCGTCCCGTCCGGTCAGCTTGAGGTCCGCGCCCTTCAGCGCCGGGTTGGACTTCACCGCGCCCATGAACGCCGCGGGGCTGGACTCCAGGCGGCGCAGCACGTTGGCCAGCGGAGCGCCGCGCAAGGTGCCCTTCGCCAGCGTGGCGAGTGCCTCATCGCGCGCCTTCAGCTCCTCCGGCGTGAGCCGCACCGGGTGCCGGTGGAGCCTGCGCGTGGAGAAGCCGCCCACCACCGCGCGCCGGTTGCGCACCAGCCGGTCCGACAGGCTGTACGTCTCCGCCAGGTGCGCGAGCAGCGCCTCCTTCTCCTTCAGCGTCTGGAGGCGCGCATCCTCCGGGAAGCGCTTCGAAAGCGCGGCCACGGCGGCCTTCGCGTCCTGCCCGTCGTCCGTGCCCGCCATGAGCGCGCGCACCGCGGTGGACAGCTCCTCCTGGCGCTGGAGCCGCGCCTCGAAGCCCTTCACGGACGGCGCGGTCGCCGCGTCAATGAGGGTGAGCAGCCCGTGGTACTCCGCCGGATCCAACTGCATGGGCGTGGCGGTGAGCAGGAGCAGGCCCCATGAGTTCGCGGCCAACCCCTTCGCGGCGGCGAAGGCCTTCTCGCCCTTCAGGTGGTGCGCCTCGTCGATGATGACCAGGTCCCAGAAGGCGTCCTCGGCCGCCACCTCCTCGCGGTGCTCGCGGGTGCGGCTGAGCAACTCCAGGCTCGTCACCACCAGCGGGAAGCGCGCCCACGGGGAGACGTCCGGCGCTTCCTTCAGCGACTGCTCATAGCGGTCCGAGTCCATCAGCGTGAAGAGCTGGTTGAACTTGTGGAACAGCTCCACCAGCCACTGCACGGTGAGGTGGCTGGGCGCCACCACCAGGCACCGGCGCGCCAGGCCCACCAGCCGCAGCGCGCTGAACACCATGCCCGCTTCAATCGTCTTGCCCAGGCCCACTTCGTCCGCCAGCACGAAGCGCGGGCGGCGCGCGGACAGCACGCGCTGCACCACGCCCACCTGGTGCGGCTTCACCATCACCCGGCTGGCCAGCAGCGCGCCCAGCGCGTCGCCCCGGCGCTCGTCGTCCAGCACCAGCGCCTGCTTGCGCAGCATGAACGCCTTCGCGTCCCCCACCCGCCCGTCGCGCAGCGTGGACAACAGGTCGGAGCGCGGCGCCAGCGCGCGGACCTCGGACTCCGGCAGCTCGTCCTCCTCGCCCGTGTCCTCGAAGCGCACCACGTAGCGGCGCAGCCCGCGCGCGCCCGGCTCCTCGCCCAGGATGGTGGCCTTGCGCCCCTTCGGCGTCTGGATGGGCTCGCCCTTGGGCAGCTGGTAGGGCACCAGCGCGCCGCCGCGCGTGGACACCAGCACCGGCTCCTCCTCGCGGGACGGGAAGGCGATGAGGGCCTTGGCCCCCTGCTCCTGCAGCGACACCAGATGCCCCACGCCCCACTCGGGCTGCGGGAGGTAGCGGACCTTCAGACCTTCGACGAGAGAGGCCATATGCGTGCAACACCTGGATGCGAGGAGGGGGGGCGCTCCATAACGTCCCAGCGCCCGGAAGGCCATTTCGCGAGCACCTCCTGCCCTTCCA
>NZ_RAWK01000181.1 GCF_003612165.1 Corallococcus aberystwythensis
ACCTGGGGGCGGGGCGGGGGCGGGTGCTGCTCGCCGCGCGCTGGTGGGGCGCCGGGGCGCATGGCGTGGAGCTGCTCGCGGACCACGTGGCGCGCGTGGCGCCGTGGCTTCAACCCGCGGGCATCACGCTCACGGTGGGGGACATGACCCGCGAGCCGCTGGCGGACGCGACCCACATCTTCTGCAACTGGGTGGCGTTCAGCCCGGAGACGAAGGCCCGGCTCGTCGCCCACCTGCGCACCTGCAAGCCCGGCACGCGCATCATCACCGTCACCCGTCCCATCCAGGCGGAAGGCTTCACCGGCCATGGCTGGCACTGGATGCTGTTCACCTGGGGCCTTGAGAAGGTATGGCTTCAGGAGTACCGGCCGGACCCCATGCCTGTCTGACGTCACTCGTGATTGGATGGGAAGAACAGGCAGCGGCGTTCCCGTTGCGAGAGGTGATGTCGATGACCCAGCGGAAGGACCAGCCGGACGTGACTCGCGAGCAGCTGCTTCGGGCGGCGGCGGACCTCATCCTGGCGCAAGGGCTTCAGGCCGTGACGCTCGATGCCATCGCCAGGCGGGCAGGGGTCTCGAAGGGAGACCTCCAGCAGCATTTCCAGACCAAGCCCATTCTGCTCGATGCGTTGTTCGACGACGCGACCCAGCGCTTCGCAGGGGCCGTCGCCGCCGAGATGGCGAAGGACCCGGATGCCAACGGACGGGGGACCCGCGCGTACCTCCGGGTGACGGTCGCCGCCCCCGCGGATGACGGCGAGGCCCACGTCATGCGCTCGCTCATCGGGCTCATGCTCTTCGACTCGGAGGTCCGGGAGCTCTGGAGCTCCATCTGGGACGAGTCGCGGGAGGCGCAGCTCAGCCCCCAGGAACTCGAGTCGCCGGAGCTCACGCTCTGCCGTCTGGCCATTGACGGGTTGTGGATGTCCGACCTGCTCGAGCAGCGCACGGTTTCGGGCCCGATGCGCGCGGGGGTCATCCTTCGAATCGAAGCGCTCACGCGCAAGGCGCCTGGGGTGCCCGCGGGCCTGCGTCACGACGGCTCACGGGTTCCGGAAGAGTGAGGGCGCGGGCGTGGCGTGCCGCCAAGGCCCTGGATTGGTGCGTCAGCGCGTCAAGTGCTTCAGGGTGAGATAGACGAACTCCGCGCCGGGCTGGAGCGAGGCCACGGGGACGCGCTCGTTTGGCGCATGCGCGGTGCGTGCGTCGTCCGGAGTCAGCGCGAAGAGGTCGATGCCATACGCGTGGATGCCCGCGCGGCGCAGCGTGGCGGACTCGGTGGTGCCGGTGGACATGCGAGGAATCACCGGCGCCTTCGGCCACACCTTCGCGGCGGCGGCCTTCACCGCGCGGAACATCGCGTTGTCCCCCACGGGCGACATGGGCGAGTCCGGCGGCGACACGTCCATCTCCACCTGGATGTCCTTGTCATTCACGGCCGCGACGATGCGCTCGCGCACGGCCTTCGCGTCCGCGTCCGGCAACAGGCGGCAGTTCACCGTGGCCTCGGCGGTCGCGGGGATGACGTTGGACTTCGTGCCCGCCTTGAACACCGTGGGCACGCAGGTGGTGCGCAGCACGGCGCCCAGCGCGGGCTCCAGCCGTGCCACGGTGGCCACCGCGTCCTCGGGCGGCGCGTCCGGCGCGGCGGCGATGCGGCGCAGCGCATCTCCCAACGCTCCCGGTGCCGTCGGCGCGCGCCCCTGGATGTGGAGCCTGGCGGCGGGCGTCAGGTGGGCGGGGAAGGTGAGCGCCCCCACGCGCGCCACCGCCGCGGCCACCCGCACCAGGGGCCCCGCGTCCACGGGCGGCGCGGAGGAGTGGCCTCCGGGGCCGGTGGCCTTGAGCGTCACGTTGCGCGACACGCGCTCCGCGGCCTGGAGCGCCACGAAGCGCACCTCCTTGCGGTCCGGCGACAGCTCCGTGAGGCCGCCCTCGTTGAGCGCGAGCTCCGCCTCCTTCAGCTCCGGGCGGTGCTCCATCATCCAGTCCAATCCCTGTCCCGACCCCACCTCTTCATCCGCGCCCAGGTACAGCAGGATGTCGCGCGAGCGCGTGCCGCCCTCCTGCTTCAGCCGGCGCAGCGCGAGGATGCTCGCCGCCGCCATGCCCTTGTTGTCCTGCACGCCGCGCCCGTAGAGCAGGCCGTCCTTCTCCGTGAGCGTCCACGGGTCGGTGGCCCACTCGGCCTTCACGGCCGGCACCGTGTCCAGGTGCGCGAGCACGAGCACCGGTCTGCCCTTGCCGCTCCCCTTCAAGCGCACCAGCAGGTTGCCGCGTCCGGGCGATGGCTCGATGAGCTCCGATTCGATGCCTGCCTCGCGCAGCCACTTCGCGGCCACCTGGGCCGCGGCGGTTTCATTGCCGGGCGGATTGGACGTGTCCGCGGCGACGAGCTCCGCGAGCAGCGCCCGCAGCTCGTCCCTGGGCGCGGGACGGGATGACGCGGCGTGGCTTGGACCCAGCGCGAACAACACGGCGAGAAGGGGCAGGAGACGCATGGAGGGGAGGCTCGCGCCTTGGGCCCTGGAAGGCAACGGAAGCGGCGTTTACACGGAGTGCCGTGTTAAGGGAGGAGCCCTGGAGGGAGTCCGCCCATGGCCTCGCCGTTGAGCTTTCGCACCGTGGAACTGCCGCTGCGTCACGCCTGGACCATTGCCCGGGGCACGAGCACGGTGAAGCGCAACGTGTTCGTGGAGGTGCGCGCGGAAGGGCACGTGGGGTACGGCGAGGCCGCGCCCAACGTGCGCTACGGCGAGTCCTGGGAGACGGTGGAGGCCGCGCTCCACAAGTTGGCCCCCGTGCTGGAGGGCCGCGACCTGCGCTGCTTCCGGGACGTGTCCGAGGCCGTGGACGCGGCGCTGCCGGACAACCCCGCGGCGAAGGCGGCTGTGGACCTGGCGCTGCATGACTGGGCGGGCAAGGTGATGGGCGTGCCGCTGTACCGGATGCTGGGCGTGGACCCCGCGCGGCAGCCGGTGACGTCCATGTCCATTGGCATCGACGTGCCGGAGACGCTGGCGGTGAAGGTGCGCGAGGCGGCGGACTTCCCGGTGCTGAAGGTGAAGCTGGGCGCGGACCGCGTGCAGGAGGTGTTCGGCACGGTGCGGTCGCTCACGTCGCAGACCATCCGCGTGGACGCGAATGAAGCGTGGAAGCCGGAGGAGGCCCTGGCGCACATCCAGTGGCTGTCCACGCAGGGCGTGGAGCTGGTGGAGCAGCCGCTGCCCGCGGCGGACGTGGAGGGCGCGAAGTGGCTGCGCGCGCGCTCACCGCTGCCGCTGGTGGCGGACGAGTCGCTGACGAAGGCGTCCGACGTGCCGAAGCTGGCGGAGGGCTTCCACGGCATCAACGTGAAGCTCCAGAAGAGCGGCGGCATCCGCGAAGCCCTGCGCATCATCGAGACGGCGCGCGCGTGCGGCCTGAAGGTGATGCTGGGCTGCATGGTGGAGACGGGGCTGGGCATCGCGGCGGGCGCGCACCTGGCGCCGCTGGTGGACTGGGTGGACCTGGATGGCAACCTGCTGCTCGCGGAGGACCCGTACCGCGCGCACCCGGTGGTGCAGGGCCGCATCCAGCTGGGGGCAGGCGCGGGCCTGGGCGTGGAGCCGAGGTGACGCCGCCGCTCATCCAGGACCCGATGGCGGTGCTCGCCGTGCTGCTCGCGGTGCTGGCGGGGTTGTATGCGTTGCAGCGCTACCCGGCGGTGGAGCGGTTCTTCAACGTCGTGCCGCTGCTGGTGTTCGCGTACTTCGTGCCGACGCTGCTGTCGAACACGGGCGTCATCCCCACGCAGTCGGAGCTGTACCGCTTCACGCGCATATACCTGCTGCCCGCGAGCCTGGTGTTGCTGGTGCTGTCGGTGGACCTGCCCGCCATCGCGAGGCTGGGGCGCAACGCGGTGGGCGTGTTCCTGGCGGGGTCGCTGGGCATCATGGTGGGCGGGCCGCTCGCGTATCTGGCGTTGGGGTGGCTGGTGCCGGCGGAGCTGGGGGACCAGGCGTGGAAGGGATTGGCGGCGCTCAGCGGGTCGTGGATTGGCGGCAGCGCGAACTTCGTGGCGATTGGCCAGAGCGTGGGCGCGCTGGACAGCACGTTGAGCATGCTGGTGGTGGTGGACGTGGGCGTGTCCAACGTGTGGACGGCGGTGCTCCTGTCCTTCGCCGGGCGTGAGAAGGCGATGGACGCGAAGATTGGCGCGGACCGGACGGCGCTGGACCGCGTGCGCGAGGAGTCCGCGCGCCTTCAAGCGGCATCCGCGCGGCCCGCGAGTCTGTCCGACCTGCTGTCGATGCTGGCGGTGGCGTTCGGCGTGACGGTGGGGTGCACGGCGCTGGCGAAGCTGCTGCCGGACCTGGGCAACGTGGTGACGGGCTTCACGTGGGTGGTGTTGCTGGTGACGACCGTGGGCGTGGTGCTGTCGTTCACGCCGGTGCGCAGGCTGGAGGGCGCGGGCGCGAGCCGCCTGGGCTCGCTGTTCCTGTACCTGCTGGTGGCGACGATTGGCGCGCAGGCGGAGTTCCGGAGGCTGTGGGACGCGCCCGCGCTGGTGGCGGTAGGGGCGGTGTGGATGTGCATCCACGCGGCGGTGACGATGGGTGCGCGGCGGTGGCTGAAGGCGCCGGTGTTCTTCGCGGCGGTGGGCTCGCAGGCGAACGTGGGCGGGACGGCCTCCGCGTCCGTGATGGCGGCGGCATTCCATCCCGCGCTCGCGCCGGTGGGCGTGCTGCTGGCGGTGCTGGGGTACGTGCTGGGCACGTACTGTGGACTGGTGACGGCGCTGATGCTGGAGCAGGTGCACCAGCTGATTCACTGAGGCACGGAGGCGCGGATGCGAGCGGTGTGGCTCTGGGCGGGGCTCCTGGGAATGAGCGGCTGCGCGACGACGCCGGAGACGGGCGCTCCGCGTGAGTCGTTGAAGGCGGTGGTGGAGTCGCTGGCGAGCGAGGCGGCGCGGCTGTCGCCCGGAACGGACCTGTCGCTGGCGGTGGTGGACCTGCGCACGGGTGAGTCCGCGAGCGTCTCCGGCACGGAGCCGCACATCTCCGCCAGCTCCGCGAAGGTGTTCTGGGTGGCGGCGGCGTTGGGGCAGCGGGACCTGGCGACGGTGACGCCGCTCGCGGAGAAGGTGTTCCGCACGTCGGACAACGAGGCGTCCGGCGAGGTGATCGACCTGGTGGGTGGGCCGGATGCCATCAATGTCTATCTCCAGGGATTGGGGCTGAAGCACACGGCGCTGACGAAGTGGAACTACGGCCGGGAGCGCTGGGCGACGAACTCTCCGCGCGTGATGGGACGGGACAACTACTTCTGCGCGGACGACATGGTGTCGTTCCTGGCGCGGCTGGACCGGCGGGAGTTGTTGGGGGCGGAGCCCACGGAGCGGCTGCTGACATGGATGGAACTGACGCCTCGCGAAGGCTGCGGTGGGTGGTTGGGGACGCGCCTGCCCGCGAGCGCTCGCGCGTCGCTCCAGCACAAAGGCGGGTGGCTGCCGCCGGGATGCTGTGGCGATGACGCGCGCTACAACGTGCTCAACGAGGTGGGGCTGGTGACGCTGCCGGACGGTGGGCGGTACGCCGTAGCCATTCTGGCGTCGCAGGGGCCGGACTGGCCGAAGCAGGCGTTCTTCGTGGAGCGCGCGTCGTGTGTCCTGTACCGGCACCTGGCGAAGGACGCGGCGCTGGATTGTGGAGAGGCCCTGGCGCGGGAGGGCGGTTCGGCACCGGTCGTGTTGGAACCCGGGGCGCCCGTGCCGAACTACGACTGCGAATGATGTGCGCCTGGGGCGCCGCTCAACGCCCAGGGACGGGGAACCCTCCGCCGCCGGATGAGAAAGTAGGAACCCGCTGGAGCGCCCTGTCGGCGGCGCGGTTCACCAGCTGGTCCGACAGTCGGACCAGTTGGGCCAGTCCGGGCGGGCGGTGGACGCCCCGCCGACGGCCCGTTGGTACGCTGGTGTTTGGCATGGGGCGTGAAAGAAGGACTGATGCCTCCGGAGCGCGCGGCGCTCCAGCGTGAAGCCGGGTTGTTAGGGCTGTCCGACGTGACTCACGGGAGGTAGGGCCATGATGGATCCTCAGGCGTGGCGCAGGTTCGCGGAGCGGCTCGGGGTGGAGCATCCGCTCATCCAGGCTCCGATGGCGGGAGGCCTGACGCCGCCGGAGCTGGTCGCGGCGGTGTCCGAAGCCGGAGGTCTGGGCTCGCTGGGGGCTGCCTACGTTCAGCCGGAGGACATCGTGCAGCAGGCTCGCACGGTGCGCTCCCGGACGTCGCGCCCCTACGCCATCAACCTCTTCGCGCCACAGCCCGCGGTGGCTCCCGCGGACCCCGGACGCACGCTCGCCATCCTTGAGCGCTTCCACGCGGCGCTGGGGCTTCCTCCTCCTGTGATTCCAGCGACCGCGATGCCGGACTTCGCGAAGCAGGTGGACGCGGTGCTCGAAGCGGCGCCCACGGTGTTCAGCTTCACCTTTGGCATTCCCCCCGCGCCGGTGCTGGAGGCGTTCCGGTCGCGCGGCATCCTCGTCGTGGGCACGGCGACGAACGTGCGCGAGGCCCAGGCGCTGGAGGCCGCGGGCGTGGATGCGATTGTCGCGCAGGGCTGGGAGGCCGGTGGGCACCGGGGCTCGTTCGGTGGTTCGTTCGAAGCGGGCATGGTGGGGACGATGGCGCTCGTGCCGCAGATGGTGGACGCCGTGCGGGTGCCCGTCATCGCCAGCGGCGGCATCATGGACGGACGCGGCATCGCGGCGGCGCGCATGCTGAGCGCGGCGGCCGTGCAGCTGGGCACAGCATTCCTGCGGTGCCAGGAGTCCAGCGCGGCGGCGGCGCACAAGGCGCTGCTGCGCGAGGCCCGGGATGAGTCCTCGCGCATCACCCGCGCCTTCTCCGGACGTCCGGCCCGGGCGATTCCGAACGAGCTGACGACCACGCTGGAGGAGGCCGGAGCCATCCTGCCGTTCCCGCAGCAGCATGGCGCGACGCGCACACTGAGGGCCGCGGCGTCGAAGCAGAACGACACGCGCTTCATGGCCCTGTGGGCAGGGCAGGGCATCGGGCTGTCGCGAGAGGGGCCGGCGGCGGATCTGGTGCGAGCCCTGGTGGCGGAAACCGAGGCCGCGCTGTCCGCCGTACGCGGCTGATTCAGGACGGCGAGGGCGGGCCCATGTTCCGGCCCGCGATGCGCTGGCGCAGCGCCACGAAGTACATGCTGCAGAAGGTGGCCACGAGGACCGCGGCTTCATCCCAGTAGTCCAGCGGGTCCTCGTTCTCATCCAGCAGCGACAGGCTGAGCAGGCACAGCACGACGTGCACGGCGAACACGGGCAGCGAGGCCTGCCCCAGCGCCTCCAGCACCTTGGGACGCAGCCAGCGGAACAGGCGGGGCGCCAGCCAGCTCGCGAGCAGGGCCACGGCCAGGAAGTTCACGAGCCGCAGCGGCGCGAGCGACCACTTGTCGAACAGCACCGCCGCGTCGCCCAGGTCCACGTCCAGGTGGCGCACGACGAAGAACCCCATGCTGGCGACGATGGCGCCCGTGAGGAGCCGGCGGGATACGGGCTCGCGTTGCTCTGGCGCGGTGGCGCGGGCGACGCCCATCCACACGCCGAGCACCCAGAGGAACTGCCACGCGAACAGGTCGAACGCTTGGTAGGCGCGCTGCGCGATCTGGCAGTGGGAATCCTCCAGAAGGGCAGCTTCCTCAACAAACTGGTGACCCGCACGGAATGAGTGCGAAAGCTCGAACCATAGTCTCGCGATATTTCGACCTCACTGATGACGTCTACCTGGAGGGCCGCTGGGAGCTGGGGCATCCAAGGGACACGCAGGGCGTGAAGCTCGACAACCCCTGGCAGTTCCGGATGGGCAAGCCGAGTTCCTGGCTTGAGCGTGTGCGCGTCCCCGTCAAGATTCCCGGGACCGCACTCGACTACTCCCACGCAGCGTTCAGCATTCCGGTAGTCACCTCGAGGGTGGCTTCCATCTTCGAGCGGCTGGCCCCCAATGACGTGCAGCTCTTCCCAGTGGACATTGAGGGCCAGCCCGACGACTTCTTCATCTTGAACGCCATCCGCCGCGTGAATTGCATCGACGATGAGGCTTCAGAAGAAGCGCGGTACTGGACGCCCGGGAACGGGATCGCGGAGAAGGTAGGAACCTATATCTCCGTCTGGGGCATGCGCATCGACACCTCACGGCTCGGCAGCGCGCGGGTCTTCCGGCCGCTGCACTGGGAAGTGGCCCTCGTCATTCCCGAGGACATCAAGCTGGCGCTGGAAGCCATCGGCGCTACGGGAGTCCAATTCAAGGACGTGTCCCCGCTGCGCTGATTCCGTGCCTCCGTGCATCACGGCGGCTGTCCGCCAGGCTGCCCCTTCCCTCAGGCCGGGTTGCAATCAGGGCTGGCGCGGCTACATTCAACCCTTCACCGCAGCCGCAGTCCCCCGGGTCCCTCGTCAGATGACGGTTTCGCTCACAGCCTGCATGCAGCGTGCTCCGCGCCGGATCTCCGTGCGCCGGACGCTGCCCGCGCACGGCCGAGCCACCGCCTGGCTTGTCACCCACGCCGCCCGTCTCGCGTAGCTCACGACGGACGGCGTCCGCTCCACCCCCACTGAACCCCGCGTCACGCTCTCCCGCCGGGAATGCGTGCCGCCGTCATTCCCTTCCCACGCAGGAGGCAACCGCCATGACCCACAACCACCCCCTCATCGTCACCGACACCGACCTCCAGCGCCTGGAGCGCGTCGTCGAACAGTACGGCAGCGCGCGCAACGCGGAGCTCGTGGAGCAGCTGGAGTCCGAGCTCGCCCGGGCCGTCGTCACGTCCTCTGACGCCATTCCCCGCGACGTCGTCACCATGAACAGCACCGTCGTCTTCGAGGACGAAGAGGCCGGCGAGACGCGCGAAGTCACGCTCGTCTATCCCAAGGACGCCAACAGCGACGCGGGCCGCATCTCCATCCTCGCCCCCGTGGGCAGTGCCCTCATCGGCCTGTCCGTGGGCCAGACCGTGGAGTGGCCCCTCCCCAATGGCCGCACCCGCCGCCTGCGCATCGTCGCCGTGCCCTACCAGCCGGAAGCCGCCGGCCACTTCCACCTGTAGGCCCTGCGTCTGCGTCCTTCCCTGACGCGTCAGCGCCGTCTCCGCGTCCTGTCCTGACGCGTCAGCCGCGAAGGCCCGGGGCCTGCCCACCTCGCATCCCCGCGCCATTGCTCAAAGTCGCCCTCCCAACACATCCTGGCCCCTCGCGTGCAACCGTCCGCGCACCCCTCGCCACGCGAAGGGACGCGGGCATCACTCAAGCCCGCGTGTGCATGTGGAGGAACGCTTGTTCGCACGAAGGCATCACCTTGGGCTCGGAGGACTGGCCGTCCTCTGCGCCTTCAGCGCCCAGGCCCAAAGCGCCATCCCGGGTATCGAACTGGAGCGCCTGCAGCTCAACCCCGGCATGCGCGACAGCCTCGTGCTGTCCACCGGTGACCTGCTCCCCGCGGGTCAGTTCCGCATCGGGCTGACCGCGCACTACGAGAACCGGCCCCTCGTCCTCGTGGAGGACGGCGACCGCCAGGCCGACGTCATCTCCAACCGCGTGACGGCGCACATCAGCGCCGCGTACTCCTTCACGAACTGGCTGGAGGTCGGCGCCCAGGTCCCCATCGTCGCCCAGTGGGGCCCGGAGACCGCCGGACTCGGCGTGACCGCTCCCTCCACCAGCGCGCTCGGCACCCCGTGGCTCCAGGCCCGCGTGGGCTTCCTCTCCGAGAACCGGGGCGGACCGCTGGACCTCGGCCTGCACCTGAGCGCGGCCCTGCCCCTGGGCAGCAAGGCCGCCCTCACGCGCGACGAGGGCTTCACCTTCTCCCCGCGCCTGGGCCTGGGCAAGCAGCTGGGCGGCACCTTCCGCGTGGGCGCGGACGTCGGCGCGCTCGTGCGCACGAAGACGTACGCGCTGACGCCGCAGACGCAGCCCTATCTCGACGAGATGGGCGTGGAGCTCAACGGCGGCGTGAACCTGTCCGCCAGCCTCTGGGGCCTGCGCGAGGAGATCCTCGTGCGCGGCATCATTCCCACGCAGGACTCGCCCAGCTCGCTGGAGGCCCTGCTGGGCCTGCGCGTCCCCACCGCGGACGGCACCGAGGTGTACGTCATGGGCGGCCCGGGCTTTGGCCAGACGCCGGGCACGCCGCGCTTCCGCGTGCTCGCGGGAGTGTCCTTCGGCACGCCCCCGGCGCCCAAGGGCCCCGTCTGTATCGCGGGCCAGCCCCACGTGGCCGCCGAGTGTCCCGACCTGGATGCCGACGGCGACGGCGTGAAGAACCGCGATGATCAGTGCCCGACGACGGCCGGTCTGGCGCAGCTCCAGGGCTGCCCGGACAAGGACGACGACCAGGACGGCATCCCCAACCTGGCGGACAAGTGCCCCGCGCAGGCGGAGAACAAGAACGGCTTCCAGGACGAGGACGGCTGCCCGGACGACCCTGACTCCGACGGGGACGGCATCGTGGACTCCAAGGACCAGTGCCCCAAGGAGCCGGAGACGTTCAACCGCTACAAGGACAGCGACGGCTGCCCGGACGTGGAGCCCGACCGCGACGGTGACGGCATCGTGGACCGCCTGGACAACTGCCCGGACGAGCCGGGCACCGAGTCCAACGGCGGCTGCAAGGAGGCGCCCATCGCGCGCATCGACTCCGGGAGCATCCGCATCCTCGAGGCGGTGTTCTTCGAGAACAACCAGGCCGTCATCCAGAAGCGCAGCAACGCGGTGCTCGACAAGGTCGCGGCCATCCTCGTGTCCCACCCGGACATCGAGAAGGTGCGCGTGGAAGGCCACACCGACAACACCGGCAAGGCCGCGTACAACCTGGACCTGTCCCAGCGGCGCGCCGAGGCGGTGGTGGACTACCTCGTGGGCAAGGGCGTGCAGCGCGAGCGGCTGGAGGCGAAGGGCTTCGGGCCCACGCAGCCCATCGCGGACAACGCGAAGGCGGACGGCCGCGCGAAGAACCGCCGCGTCGAGTTCAAGATCGTCGGAGAGGCCGAGGGCGTGCAGACGGCGCCAGCCTCCTCCTCTTCCCCCGACACCCTTCAGAAGTAAGGCAGACCCTTCATGCTCAAGACCTTGATGGATTCCCTCTACCGGGGAGATTCACCCCGCATGGCCCTGCGCGCGGGCTTCCACGCGCTGGCCCTGTGTTCGCTGTTCCTCCTGGTGGGCTGCGAGTCGCAACCCGCCACGTCCGACGAGCCCGTGCTCGCGAGCCAGTCTTCCGGGCTCGTGGGCGACGGCCGGCTCCAGCCCGGCGAGCAGTGCGACGACGGCAACACCGTGAGCGGTGACGGCTGTTCGGCCACCGGCACCGTGGAGGCGGGCTACCTGTGCAACGTGCCCGGCAACGCGTGCTCGCTGACCAGCCTGTGCGGCAACAACGTGGTGAACACCGGCGAGCTGTGCGACGACGGCGACACGACCAGCGGCGGCAACGGCTGTTCGGCCACGTGTGACCTGTCGCTGTGTGGCAACGGCACGTTCGACAACCAGCAGTACCCGTCCTACGCGCAGGAGGTCTGCGACGACGGCAACCGCTTCGAGGGCGACGGGTGCAGCCGGCAGTGCGAGGTGGAGCCCGGCTTCGCCTGCACGGGCAACCCCAGCCGCTGCGTGAGGGCGGGCGTGACGGTGTTCAACACCGGCGTGGACGCGCAGAACCGCCGCCTGCCCACGGGCGCGGTGGATGGGCACTGGTTCTACTCCGGCACCACCACCGGCGCGGACACCGGCGTGCGCAACGCCAATGACTGGCCGCTGGAGATGCAGACCGCGCGCTTCATGGCGCCCCAGGGCGCGCAGACGTGCGTGTACCAGGACTTCCTCATCCCCTCGACGACGAACATCTCCCAGTTCCGCCTGCGCCTGGCCACCTTCAATGACAACCAGTTCGACGGCGCGCGCGTGAACGGCGTAGCCATCACCCCCGTCACGGTGAGCGAGCCCCCGGGCCAGCCCTGGCAGAAGAACATCTTCCGCGAGTTCGGCACCAACGCGGCCTGGCACGCGGGCATCAACCGCATCGAGCTGTGCAACGAGAACGCGGCCAGCCCGCCGAACGCCTTCCGCTACCTCTTCGTGGACGCCTACGACGACCGCTGCGGCGACGGCGCCATCTCCCCGCGTGAGGAGTGCGACGACGGCAACGGCGCCAACAACGACGGGTGCAGCGCCACCTGCGGCATCGAGCCCGGCTACGGCTGCACCGGTGCGCCCAGCACCTGCGCGAAGACGTGCGGCAACGGCAACCTCAACCCCGGCGAGCAGTGCGACGATGGCAACACCACCGCGAACGACGGCTGCAACGCCAGCTGCCGCGTGGAAGACGGCTACGCCTGCCCCACGCCGGGCCAGGTCTGCGCGGCCACCTGCGGCAACGGCGCCATCAACCCGGGCGAGCAGTGCGATGACGGCAACGCGTTCAGCTCGGACGGCTGCTCCGCGGCGTGCCGCATCGAGACGGGCTACACCTGCTCCGGCGCTCCGTCCGTCTGCGCCCCGCTGTGCGGCAACGGCGTGCTGAACGCCGGAGAGCTGTGCGACGACGGCAACACCGCCCTGGGCGACGGCTGCTCCAACGCCTGCACCCTGGAGGCGGGTTATGCCTGCGCCACGCCGGGCCAGCCCTGCGCGAAGACGTGCGGCAACGGCACCGTGAACCCGGGCGAGCAGTGCGACGACGGCAACCTGACGTCCGGTGACGGCTGCGCCACCGAGTGCCGCGTGGAAGAGGGCTACGCCTGCTCCGCTCCGGCCACGGGTCCCTCCGTGTGCGCCCAGACGTGCAGCAACGGGACGGTGGACCTGAATGAGACGTGCGACGACGGCGACAAGCAGTCCGGCGACGGCTGCTCCAGCGGCTGCCGCGTGGAGACGGGCTACAGCTGCTCGGGCCAGCCCAGCACCTGCGTCACGCTCTGCGGCGACGGCATCACCGCGGGCGCCGAGGCGTGCGACGACGGCAACGCCACCAACGGCGACGGCTGCAACAGCACCTGCACCGTGGAGCCGGGCTGGAGCTGCCCCGCCCCTGGCAACGCGTGCTTCAACACCTGCGGCAACGGCGTGCTGAACGCCGGGGAGCAGTGTGACGACGGCGACAAGACCGGCGGCGACGGCTGCAGCGCCACCTGCGCCGTGGAGCCGGGCTACAGCTGCAACGGCTCGCCCAGCCTCTGCGGCACCACGTGCGGCGACGGCGTCCGCGCGGGCGCCGAGGTGTGTGACGACGGCAACCTCACGGCCGGCGACACCTGTTCGCCGCGCTGCCTGCTGGAGGTGGGCCAGACGTGCACCGCGTCCAACGTCTGCGAGGCGTACTGCGACCCGGTCAGCCAGAAGTGCGTGGCGGACGAGCCCGGCCCCGTGACGCCGGCTCCGGTCATCACCGGCCCCGCCGCGAACGCCACGGTGACCACCGGCACGCCCCCCCTCTCCGGCACCGGCCAGCCGAACGCGCAGGTGACGGTGCGCGAGGGCACCACCGTGGTCTGCACCGCCACTGTCGACGCGAGCGGCAACTGGACCTGCACGCCCACGACGCCGCTGACGGACGGCCCGCACACCGTGACGGCCACGGCCCAGACGCCCGCGGGAGGCACCAGCTTCCCGTCCACCGCCGTGCCCTTCATCGTGGACACCCAGGTCCCGGCCCCGGTCATCACCGGCCCCGCCGCCAACGCCACGGTGACCACCGGCACGCCCGCCATCACTGGCACCGGCGAGCCCGGCGCCCAGGTGACGGTGCGCGAGGGGACCACCGTGGTCTGCACCGCCACCGTCGACGCGAGCGGCAACTGGAGCTGCGTGCCGGCCTCTCCCCTGACGAACGGCCCGCACACCGTGACGGCCACGGCCGAGTCGCCCGCGGGCGTCACCAGCCCTCCGTCCGCCGCCGTGCCCTTCATCGTGGACGCCCAGTCCCCGGACAACCAGGCCCCGGACACCTCCATCGTGAAGGGCCCGCCGCCCACCACCTCCAGCCGCACGGCGGACTTCGAGTACGCCTCCACGGAAGAGGGCTCCACGTTCGAGTGCAGCCTCGACGGCGGCGCCTGGGGCCCCTGCCAGGACCGCTACACCGTCGGCGGCGGGGACCATGTCCTGCGCGTCCGCGCGGTGGACGACAGCGGCAACACGGATGAGACCCCGGCGGAGTACACCTGGACGGTGGAGAGCACGCGCGCCTTCGCGGGTGGCGGGTGCAGCACCGCGCCGGATGCCTCCTGGCTGGCCCTCCTGGGCCTGATGGGAGTGCCGGGGCTGCGCCGCCGTCAGCGCCGCGCCGCCGCCTAGCGTCTCGCGGAGCCCGCCGGAGGGGCCGGCCATCCCCCTTTGGGAGCGCCCCCTCGCTCCCTCCCATGGCGCCCTTCCGGCGGCGCTCCCGCGTTCCCCGGCCTTCCCCGTATGCTCCCGTCCGTGCCCGGGGCAGGTCATCAAGAGGTGTACGAGGAGGAGGTCCTGCTCGCGCTGGACGAGGGGCTGCTGTCCTCCGAGGAGGCGGTCGCCCTGCGCGAGGAGGCCCTCCGCCTGCACCGCCGGCCCCTGGAGCTGCTCAAGGAACGGGGCCGGCTGACGGAGAACACCCTGGAACTCTTGCGGCAGGACCTGGTCCAAGGTCGCACGGACCGGGGGAACGCGCCCCTCCAGGAAGCCGCCACGCTGGGCTCGGCGGTGCCCGTGTCGTTGGCCCTGGAAGGCGTGCCGGCCTTCCCGGTGCCCGGCTGGGACCGCTACGAGCCCGTGCGCTTCCTGGGGCAGGGCGGCATGGGGCAGGTGTTCCTGGCGTATGACCCGCTCCTGCGCCGCAACGTGGCCCTCAAGTTCGTGCGCGACGGGGACCCGGAGCTGGCCCGCCGCTTCCTGTCCGAGGCCCGCGCCCAGGCCCGCGTGCGCCACGAGCGCGTGTGCGAGGTCTACGAAGTGGGCGAGGTGCGAGGGCACGCCTTCATCGCCATGCGCTACGTGGAGGGCCCGTCGCTGGGACAGCTCTCCAACTCGCTCACGCTGGAGCAGCGCGTCTGGGTGCTCTGCCAGGCGGCGGAGGGCGTGCACGCCGCGCACCGCGTGGGGCTGGTCCACCGCGACCTGAAGCCCGGCAACATCCTGGTGGAGCGCACGGAGGACGGAGGCTTCCATCCCTTCGTCATGGACTTCGGGCTCGCGCGCGACTGGCGCGAGGACAGCACCACGCCGAACGCGGTGCTGGGCACGCCGCACTACATGCCGCCCGAGCAGGCCCGGGGCGAGGGCCACCGGCTGGACCGCCGCGCGGACGTCTACGCGCTGGGCGCGACATTATATGCGCTGCTCACCGGGCAGCCTCCCTTCACCGGCGGCACGGAGAAGGAGGTGCTCGCGAAGCTCCAGTCGGAGCCGCCGCCGCGCCCGCGCCTGCTGGAGCCGGACATCCCGGAGGACCTGGAGGCCGTGGTCCTCAAGTGCCTCCAGAAGGAGCGGCCGCTCCGCTACGACTCGGTGCGCTCCTTCACCGACGACCTGGAGCGCTTCCTGGCGGGCGAGCCGGTGCGGGCCCGCCATGGCGCGCGCTACTGGCTGGGCAAGAAGGTCCGCAAGCACCGCGCGGCGCTGGCGCTGGGCGGCACGGTGGTGGCGGTGGTGGCCGGAGCGCTCACGCAGGCGCAGCTCGCGCGCGGCGAGGTGGCCGAACGCGAGCGGCTGGCCCGTGCCTTCACCGAGCGCGTGGAGCGCATCGAGTCCTCGGCGCGCTACTCCGCCCTGTCGCGCCTGCACGACACGCGCAAGGACCGCGAGGCGTTGCGCGCGAGCATGGCCGCGCTGGAGGCGGAGATTGCCCGCGCGGGTGAGCCGGCGGTGGGCCCCGGCGAGTACGCGCTGGGCCGCGCCCTGTTCGCGCTGGACGACCTGGATGGCGCGCGCGTGAAGCTGGAGTCCGCGTGGACGCACGGCTACCGCGAGCCGCGCGTGGCGTGGGCGCTGGCGCAGGTGCTGGGCCACCTGTACCGCGAGCAGCTGCTCCTGGACGTGGAGCGCCGCGCCCCCGCGCAGCGCGAGGCCCGGCTCAAGGAGCTGAACGGGCGCTACCGCGACCCGGCGCTCGCGTACCTGCGCCAGGCGGAAGGGCCGGACGTGCCCGCGCCGCCGTCGTTCGTGAAGGCCCTGTTCGCCTTCTACGAGGACCGCCCGGAGGACGCGCTCGCGCTGCTGGACGCGCCGGGCACGCAGACATCGTGGTTCTACGAGGCGCCGCTGTTGCGCGGCGACATCCTGCTCGCGCGCGCCACGCGGCGCTGGAACGGCGGAGACCGGGCGGGTTCGCAGGCGGACCTGGCGCTCAGCCGCGAGGCGTACGCCGCCGCCGTCGCCACCGCGGAGAGCCAGCCCGTGGTGCACTCGGTGCTGGGGCGGCTGGAGCTGGCCTCGCTGGTGATGGAGCTGTACGGCGAGGGCCACGTGCTGCCGCACTACGAGCGGGGCCTGGAGGCGCTGTCGCGCGCGCTCGCCGCCGCGCCGGACCACGCCCGGTCGCTGGTGCTGGTGTCGCGCTTCCACCGCCGGCTCGCGGAGCAGCGCACGAACCAGGGCGGAGAAGGCGTGGAGGCGCTGCTGGAGAAGTCCCTGGCCGCGCTGCGCACCGCGGAGGCCGTGGCCACGCCGAGCGACCGCATCCCGCTGGAGCGGGCCCTCGTGCACCGGCATTGGGCGCGCTACCAGCAGCTGCACGGGGAGGATCCACGCGTGCAATTGAAGCTGGCCATCGCCTCCTTCGAACAGCTGCGCCCGGAGGACCAGGACTACGCGTTCCACGCCAATCTGGGGAGCGCGTGGCAGGGACAGGCGGACGCGGAAGGAGCGCGCGGGGGAGACCCGGTACCGCTCCTGGACAAGGCCATCTCCGCGTACCAGGCGGCGCTCCAGCTGAGCGAGCAGCAGCCCTTCACGTGGATCAACCTGGGCGTCGCGTACCGGAAGCGGGCGGGCGTCCCGAGCGCTCCGGATGCGACGGGGGACCTGCGCCGCGCGAACAGCGCGTTGACCCGGGCCCTGTCGCTCAACCCGGACAACTTCAGCGCGTGCTTCAACGGCGCGGAGGTGGCCGAGCAGCTCGCGCGAGCCCGCTACCTGAAGGGCGAGGACGTGAGCGTGGACCTGGAGCGCGCCCTGGCGCTGTACCGGCAGGGGCTGGCGCTCAACGCGAAGCAGCCCGCGCTGCACAACGCGCTGGGCTCCGCGGTGTTCTGGCAGGCGGAGCTGCGCGCGGAGGAGGGCGGCGACACGAAGGCGCTGCTCGACGAGGCGAAGGCGTCCTTCGAGAAGGCCCGGGCGCTGGCACCCACGCAGGGCTTCGCCTTCAACAACCTGGGCGAGTGGGAGGTCTTCCGCGCGGAGCTCCAGCAGGCGAAGGGCGAGGACCCCAGCGCCGCGCTGCGCGCCGCGGTGGACGGCTACACGGAGGCGCTGAAGCGGCTGCCGGACGACGCGGACCTGCTCGCGAACCTGGGCAAGGCCTGGGTGCGTCAGGCTGCATGGACGCTGTCCCGGGCGCGCGACCCGGCGGCGGACCTGACGAAGGCGGAGGCGGCGCTGAACCGGGCGCGCGAGCAGAACCCCCGGCTGGGCAATGCGTGGCGCTACCTGGCGGAGGCCGCTGGCGTCCGGGCGCGCTGGATGGCGCGGGGCCACGGCGCGGCGGACGGCGGCTTCACGCGCGCGGCGGAGGCCTTCGAGGAGGCGCTGAAGCTCGACCCCAGGCTGGAGTACCGGCTCGCGGCGGCGGACCTCCACGGCGCATGGGCGCGGTGGCGCATCCGTGAAGGGCAGGACGCGGCGGCCAGTGTGAAGCGCGGGCTGGAGCTGTCCGACGCGGTGGTGGCGGCCCGTCCCCGGTGGGTCCGGGCGCGCGAGGTGAGGGAAGGACTGCTGTCCCTTCGCACCGGACAGCGAACCCCGTCAGCGGCCCCGTGACCGACGCCGCCGCGCCCTGATCGAGCCCGGGCTCGCGAGCGGGACGTGGATGGCTGCTGCATCGCGCCAATCGCGAGCCAGGCCCGGACACCGATGCTCCCCAACTGGTCCGACTGTCGGACCAGTTCCGCGGCTCGGTGGGGCGCAAGCACCTTCAACCACGGCGGATGACGAAGCCAGTCCGATGGGAACGCCCGCGGGGATGCCGCCGTGGTCATCCCAACTGGTCCGACAGTCGGACCAGTTGAGGCGCCGGGCCGCGGACAGGGAGCCCCAGCAGGGCTCTCCTCTTCTCATCCTGCGGACAGAATCCATGCCTGACGCACCGGGGCCCGGACGCTCACGGCGTTACTTGAACTCGGGGTCCGCCGGCGGGTCGCTGGTCACGTCGATGCCGCCGTTCTTCCGGTCCGTCGGCTCTTCAGAGTGCGCCTGGCGCGTGTGGATGCTCACCTGGAAGGGATGCACCCCCCGCTTCGCCGTGGGGGCGACGGGTCGTAGGTGAGGGAACCCTTGGGGGAGATCGTCACGATGGTCAGGGCCATGGGCCCGGACCGCATTGCAGTGCCCGTACCATCGCGCGGCCGTGAACAGCGCTCGGATGTCTCACGGCCGCGGGCAGGAGGGCACGCGCCCCGGACGCGTCAACAACATGTCACGGTCCGGGGCTGACGTGTCCGTCAGCTAGACCGGATCTTCCGGCGGGTCGCTGGTCACGTCGATGCCGCCGTTCTTGCGGTCGCGCTCCTGGGGGCCGCGAGGGTCCGTGCCCTGGTCGCGCGTCCCGTCATCGATGACCGCGTTGAAGTCGTAGATGCCCTTCGCCGCCGTCATCGAGACGGTCTTCGAGGAGGTCCCCAGCGAGGGGCTGCCCCCGAGCGTGTACGGGCCGGACGTGGTGAGGCAGGTTCCGTCCGGGAACGTGACGGTGGCGGTGTAGGCGGCAGGGTAGCTGCCCATCGAGAAGACAACCGTGTCGCCGTGCTTCACTTCCGGGCCGGGGCTGTAGCTGATGGGATCCGTGGAGAGTGTGACTGTGATGGTGGCCATAGGTCCGCACAGCATTGCAGCACCTGTACCAACACGCATGTGTCAAACGCCTCCCTCGGATGTTTCACGGCCGCGGCAGGGGGACGCGCTCTCGGACGCGTCAATGACACGTCACGGTCCGGGAGCTGACGTGTCCGGCGCCTACCGGCGGGCCTCCTCCGGCGGGTCGCTGGTCACGTCGATGCCGCCGTTCTTCCGGTCCCACTCGTGGCCGTGGCGGGCCCGGGATTCCTGGCCGTTGTTGAAGTCCACGTCGAAGGCATAGACCCTGCGCGCCGCCGTCAGGGCAACGACCAGGGGCGCCGTCGCCATGGTGGGGCCTCCCAGGGTGTACGGGCCGGAGGTGGTGAGGCAGGTGCCGTCCGGGAACGTGATGGTGGCGGTGGCGGTGAGGGCGTTGCCCAAGGTGAACACCACCGTGTCGCCGTGCTTCACATCGGGGCTGGGGGAGTAGCTGACAGGGGTCGTGGAGACATCGATGGTGATGTGGTTGGCCATGGTGCCCGCGGACATTGCAGGCGCCATACCAGTGCGCCCGCTTCAGCTCGCGTCCAGCCCCAGCTCCCGCACGCGGCGCTGGAGCGCACGCCGGGAGACCTCCAGCTTCTGCACCATGCGGTCCAGGTCGCCCTCGCACTCATGGAAGCAGCGGGTGATCTCCTCCGGGCTCAGGTCCCGCGCGGTCCGCAGGAGCGAGCTCTTGTCGATGAGCACGTACACGGACGAGCGCGGGATGCCCAGCCAGTCCGCCGTGGCCTTCAGGTCCCACGCGCAGGCGCGCAGGGCCTCCAGCACCTCCTGCTCGCTTACATCCGACGGCTTGCGCCGCGCGGGTGCGCGGGCCTCCGACGACGGCGCGGGCGTGTCCTCCGAAACAGGGGAGGGCGCCTGCGGGCTCAGCGGCTGGCCGGGGATGGGGAGCGCGTCGGCGTCCAGCGACTGCTCCAGCCGCGCATCCACGCGCAGCCCGGGCAGCCCCCGGCTCCCGATGACAAGCTGCCGCGCGACGTTGCGCAGCTGGCGCACGTTGCCGGGCCACGCGGAGCGCACCAGCCGCGCGGCCAGCGACGCGGGCAGCCACGGCTCCGCGCGCGCATCCGAGGACTCGAGCCGCCCCGCCTCGCCCGTGGACTCCAGCTCCTGGCGGGCGAAGTGGAGGAACAACGGCGTGATGTCCTCGCGGCGCTCACGCAGCGGCGGCACGACGATTTCAAAGCCCGCCAGCCGGTGCAGCAGCGGGGCCTTGAAGTGGCCGTCGCGGATGCGCGCCTCCAGGTCCGCGTCCGTGGCGGTGACGAGCCGCACGTCCACGCGAACGGGCGTCTGCCCACCCACGGGATAGACCTCGCTCGTCTCCAGCACGCGCAAGAGCGCCGCCTGGACCTCCGGGGGCGCCTCCGCCACCTCGTCCAGGAAGAGCGTGCCGCCGTGGGCCGCGCGGAAGAAGCCCTCGCGGTCGCGCGCCGCGCCGGTGAACGCGCCGCGCAGGGCGCCGAACAGCTCCGCGGCGATGAGGTCCTTCGACAGGGCGCCCAGGTTGACGCTGACGAAGGGGCCGGCGCGGCGCGGGCTCCGCTCATGGAGCGCTCTGGCCACCAGCTCCTTGCCCGTCCCCGTCTCGCCCCGCACCAGCACGGGGACCTGGAGGTCGGCCACGCGCTGCACGTCCTCGCGCACGCGGACGACGCCTTCGCTGTCGCCCACCATGCCCAGCGCCGCCGGGGCACTGCCGCCGCGCACGGTGGCTTGGTGCAGCAGCAGCGCCACGCGCCCGGCGAGCACCAGCGGCACGCCCGCCACCAGCGCCTCCGCGGGGAACTCGCGTCCGCCGCGCACCGGCTCGCTGCCCACCCACACCGG
>NZ_RAWK01000182.1 GCF_003612165.1 Corallococcus aberystwythensis
GGCCCGGAATCATCCACGTTGGATTGCTGCGCGTACCCGTCATCCCCCCAGTCATCCGCGGCGACCGGCGCGGTCTGCGCGGCTGCCCCCTGGGTGGCCAGACCGACAATCAACGCAACCCACCATCGAGAACCCATGACTTCGTCTCCTATCGCCAGACCCCCGAGGGGACGCGGGCCTCCCCCACTTTATTCACCCTGGAGTCCCCAGGCCCGCAATCCTGTCGACACTGCTACAGTCCGGCGGGACGCGAATGCTGCGCCGACTCCTCCCCACATTGATCGCCCTGGGTTGTGGACTGCTGGCCCTCGGATGGGGGCTGGTGAGCCTCCAGCGCATCTTCACCCAGGAGCGTGAGGACGCCCGCGCCCAGGTGCGCTCACGGCGGGTCGCGCTGGAGCAGCTGGCGGCGGAGTCCCTGCGCACCTCGCTGGGGCAGTTGATGAAGACCCGCCTGCCGGCCCTCAACGCGGCCGTGGGCGACCCGCTGCTGCCCGCGGAGGGCTACTACCTGCTCTTCCGCGGCCACCAGTTCCTGCCGCGCGTGGACTGGCCCCGGGAGGGCACGGACGTCCCGGCCCAGGCCACCTACACGATGCTGTCGCACGCGCTGGATGACGGCCTGGCCCCGGCCCCCTTCCAGGAGCGGCTGTCCCGGCTGCGCGCGGCGGAGGCCGCCCTGGCTTCCGGCAACGAGGCGCGCACGGACGCGGCGGTGGAGGCGCTCCTGCGCTACCACGCGGCGCACCCGCTGACGCCGGATCAGGAGCTGCCCTTCACCCTGCTCACGGTGGAGTACCTGCAGCGCGGAGGGGACACGCCGCCCCTCATCCGCGCGCTGGTGCGCGAAGGCCTTCCGGAGGAGCTGGGCGGGATGTCACGGGACGCGGGTCTGCAGCGCAACCTGCTGCGCGCGCGGTCCCAGCTCACGCAGCCGGACTTCGACTTCCTCCAGGCGCGCATCGTGGAGCTGAGCCGTGCGCTGGTGGAGCCCCATGACGCCTTCGTGGCCCGCGTGCAGGAGGCCGGCGCGGGCGCGCTGGTGCTGCCGGACTCGCTGGACGGCCCCACGCTGCTGGCCGAGCAGTGGTACGTGGAGCCCGCGGCGGAACAGGTGCACGGCCTGGCCGTGGACATGTCCGCGCTGCTCCAGGACCTCACGCAGGAGCTGCGCGGGCGCAACCTCATCCCCCGGGACGGCCAGGTCCGGCTGGGGCCCGGCGGCGTGGCGCGGCCCCTGAAGCACCCGGGGTTGGAGGTGGCCACGCCCGGGTGGGCCGCGGCGGAGGCGGACATCGAGGCGAGGTACGGCCTGAAGACGCTGCTCGTCGCGGCATGCGGCGCGCTTGCGTCCGCTATCGCGGCGCTGGCGGTGGTGGCCCAGCAGCGCAAGTACCGCTTCGTGGAGCTCAAGAGCGACTTCGTCTCCACCGTGTCGCACGAGCTGCGCACGCCGCTCGCGTCCATCCGCCTGCTGGGCGAGACGCTGGAGCGCCGCCTGGGCAAGAGCCCGGAGGCCGGGGACTACCCCACCCGCATCGTGCGAGCGGCGGAGGGGCTGCACTTCCTGGTGGAGAACATCCTGTCGTTCAACCGCATCGACAAGGGGCGGTGGGCGTTGAGGCCCGCGCACGTGCGGTTGGAGGAGGCGGTGGGCACGCTGCGCGAGGACCTGCAGGACGCCGTCACCGTGCCGGTGGAGATCCGCTCGGACGTGGGGGACGTGGAGCTGGACGCGGACGCGTCGCTCGTGCGGATGCTCTTCGCCAACCTGGGCCGCAACGCCTGCCTCTACAACCTGCGCAGCCCGGTGGTGCTCACCGTGCGCGCCTATCCGCAGCCGGGCTTTGGCGCCACGGTGCTCTTCAGCGACAACGGGGTGGGCATCCCCCCGGAGGAATGGGAGCGCGTGTTCCAGGACTTCTACCGGCTGACAACGCCCGGGCCTGAGGTGCATGGAAGTGGCCTGGGGCTGGCGCTGTGCCGCAGAATCATGGGCCTGCACCAGGGCAGCATCCAGGTGGCCACCTCCGGCCCTGACGGCACGACCTTCGCCCTGACCTTTCCCGAGACGCGCCGATGACGACGCAGACGCCTCCCCCCTCCACCCGCCCCACCATCCTCATCGTCGAGGATGACGCCAACCTGCGCATGGGCCTGCGCGACAACCTGCGCGACGAGGGCTACGACGTGACGGACGCCCCGTCCGCGAAGGACGCGGCGCCGCACCTGGAGTCCCGGGTCTTCGACCTGCTCATCCTGGACGTGATGCTGCCGGGCGAGGACGGCTACAGCTTCTGCCGCCGCCTGCGCGCGGAAGGGGTGAAGAGCATGGTGTTGATGCTCACCGCGCGCTCGCTGGAGGACGACCTGGTGCGAGGCTTCGAGGCCGGCGCGCAGGACTACCTCACCAAGCCCTATCGCCTGCGGGAGCTGCTCGCGCGCGTGCAGGCGCTGGTGCGCCGGGCGGGCACGGCGCCGCCGCAGGTGGTGACCTTTGGCACCTTCACGCTGGACCTGGGCCGCCGCGCGGTGCTGCGGGCGGACGGCGGCGAGGTGGACCTGACGCGCACGGAGTTCGACCTGCTGGCGTTCCTGCTGCGCCACCGCGACCGCGCCCTGCCCCGGGGAGAAATCCTGGACGCGGTCTGGGGCCGCGACGTCGTGGTGGATCCGCGCACGGTGGACAACTTCGTGTCGAACCTGAAGAAGAAGCTCGGGTGGACGAGCACGTCGGGGTTCACCATCCACACGCTGCGCGGCGTGGGCTACCGCATGGAGGTCCTGAGCGGCGGCCCATCATGACAAAATCATGACCGACACATGGAGCCCCGTCGGCCTTTCGGCTGACGCGACTTCGTACCTTGCATCTTGTGGGGACGGGACGCCTGGAGCGTCCGCTCCAACCAGGAGGCGGGTCAGATGTTTGAGTCGGTCATCGAACGGCGGGGAGTGCGCTCGGGACGGTTCGGCACGGGCGCGTGGGTGTCCATCGGTGTGCACGCGGGGCTCCTGGGCCTGGTGTTCTTCATCTCCGGCCAGGTCCCGGAGACCACCGAACAGCCCTTCGTGCCTGTCGTCCTCCATGCGACGGCCATCCGCAAGGGCGTGAAGCAGGCCGCGCAGCCGAAGCCGGCAGCGACGGCTCCGGCGCCGAAGCCCAAGCCGCGCGTGGACCGCATCCCGCTGCACCCGAAGCCGCTGCCCGTGGATCCGCCGGACGCGAAGCCGGATCCGGAGCCGACGACCATCGCGGACGCGGCGGGCACGACCGACGCAACGGGCACGGGCGAGTCCGGCCCGGTGGGCGACCCGGATGGGGATCCGGACAGCACCAGCCCCATCGGATCCGTGGGGGTGCCGGTGATCAACACCGCGCCCACCGGCACCGACGTGCTGCCCTTCCAGGGCGGGATGACGCCGCCCCGGATGCTGAGCGGTTCACTGCTCGACTACACGCTGGAGGCGAGGCGCGCGGGTGTGGAGGGGATGATCATCGCGAAGTGCGTCATCACCACGGAGGGCCGGGTGCGCGACTGCCGCATCATCAAGGGCCTGCCGTTCATGGATGACGCGGTGCTGGAGGCCCTCTACTCGCGCGAGTACCAGCCCCTGACGTTCCAGGGCCGGCCGGTGAACGTGTCGTACACGTTCAACATCAAGCTGAAGATGCCCCGGTAGCCGGTGCGGGTGTCCGCCAGTGGAAGCGGCCGGACGCCCGCCTCCCCTTCGCGAAGGGAAAGCATCGCGACGGGACTGCGGGCCCGTTAGGAAAGTCCCGTCGCGCTCGGCCATGTGCGCGATACCGGCACCGGAAGGAGCGGGCCTCCCCCGGCCCGCTTCCGGTGCCGGTCCCTTTTCAAGCGCGATGGCGGACACCTGGTACGACGCGGTGGTGGTGGGTGCGGGTTTCGGTGGCCTGGGGACGGCACTGGAGTTGTGCCGCCGGGGCGCCCGGGTGGCGCTGTGCGAAGGGCTCAACTACCCGGGTGGTTGCGCGAGCACCTTCCGGCGCGGCGGCTACGGCTTCGAGTCTGGCGCCACGCTGTTCTCCGGGTTCGGTGAGCATCAGCTCTTCGGCCGGTGGATCCGCGATCACGCGCTGGACGTGACGGTGGACTGGCTGGATCCCCTGGTGGAGCTGCGGACCCCGGGCATGCGGTTGCCGGTGCACCGCGACCGGGACCGGCTCATCGCCGAGCTCCGCGCGCTGCCTGGAGCGCCCGTGCAGGGCATCCGGAGGTTCTTCGAGCTCCAGGCCCAGGTGGCTGGTGCGCTGTGGCCGCTGTTCGACGACCCGGACCTGCTGCCGCCGTTGAGCCTGAAGACGCTGATGCGGCACGCGGGACGCGCGTGGTCGTACGCGCCGCTGACGCGCTGGCTGGGCCGGCCCCTGGGCGCGGTGCTCGCGAATCACGGGCTGGAAGGCTTCACGCCGCTGCGCACGTATCTGGATGCGCTCTGTCAAATCACCGTGCAGTGCGCCGCCGCGGAGGCGGAGGCACCCTTCGCGTTCGCGGCGATGGACTACTACTGGCGCGGCACCGGGCATGTCCGGGGAGGCATCGGCCGGCTGGCGACGGCGCTGACGAAGGCCATCACGGACCGGGGCGGTGACGTGCTCCTGGCGAACCGGGTGCGCGCGGTGACGCCCGTGGACGGAGGCTGGCGCGTGACGGCGCGCAGGGGTGAGTTGCTCGCCCGGCACGTCGTGGCCAACGTGCTGCCTCACGGCCTGCGCACGCTGCTGGATGCGCCGGTGGGGCGGATGCCCCGGGTGGATGCGCTCGCGGAGCGCGTGGACGGCGGCTGGGGCGCGGCGATGCTGTACCTCGTGGTGCGCCCGCCCGAAGGTGACTCCGGCGCCGCGCATCACTTCGAGCTGGTGCGTGATGAGGGGGCGCCGTTCATCGAAGGCAACCACCTCTTCGCGTCAATCAGTGGAGCCGCGGACGAAGGGCGTGCGCGACCGGGCCAGCGCACGGTGACCGTGTCCACGCACGTGCCCTTGAAGAAGCTCGCGAGCATGACGCCGGAGGAACAGGCGAAGTACTTCGCCGGGCTCCATGCGCGGATGCGCGAGAACCTGGACGCGCTGCTCCCGGAGTGGATGGCCAACGTGGTGCATGCCATGACGGGCTCGCCGCGCACGTTCCAGCGCTTCACCTTGCGCGAGGCCGGCGCGGTGGGCGGAGTGCCCCGGCGCGCGGGGTTGGACAACTACCGCATCCTCGGGCCGTTCCAGGCGCAGCGCGGCCTGTGGCTCGTGGGGGACTCCGTGTTCCCGGGCCAGAGCACCCTCGCCACCGCGGTGGGTGGCGTGCGCACGGCCGCGAGCATCGCCGCGGTGCGCTGAAGCATTGTTTTACAACACAACCCGTTATCCACCGCTCCACTGGAATCCGCGATATCTGTATCAATCGCAGTCGTGGACCGCGTATGGTTTGTGTCCCCTCACGGAGGACACATGCGGTCAATCATTCTCGGTGGTCTGCTGGCGATGGCGGTGGGCTGTGGTGGTCCCATGGAGCAGGAGGACGGGCCGGACCTGGCCTCGCAGGAGGCTCCGCTCCCTGACTGCTCCAACGAGCCGAACGCGAACCTGCACAGGTACTACAACGACGCCGCGCACACCGTGCTGATCGGTGAGTCTGGTTGTTACTGCGGCGGGCTCTACTACTGGGGCGCCCGGTCGGTCTATTCGGAGTACATCCAGGAGTGCTGAGCCGGCCCGCGCTCAAACACAATTCCAATCTGTCTTTCCCTCTCACGGAGGATGTATGCGCACGTTTCTGATGGGCGGTCTGTTGGCGATGGCGGTGGGCTGTGGCGGTCCCATGGAGCAGGAGGAGGCGCCGGATCTGGCCTCGCAGGAGTCGGCGCTCCCGGACTGCCAGAACACCGACAACATGATCACGTACTTCAACAACGCGTCCCACTCGATCATCGTCGGCCAGCGCGGGTGCTACTGCGGCAGCTGGGTGAACTGGGGCCAGGTGTCCACGATCTACTGGGAAAACACCAGCTGCTAGGCCACCCCGGACATCACGGAGATGCTTGAAGTCCGCGTCTCCGCGAGGATCCGCGCCGCCTCCATGGCGGCGTCCTCCGGGCGGACGCTGGTGTCGGAGATGCCGGCGATGAGCCGGGTGCGGTCGTGGTCCACCGCGCCCGGCTTCGCCCAGGTGTCCGCGTCCGGCGCGGTGAGGTACGCGGAGAACGCGTGGTGCCCGGAGCCGGGGCGCTCGCCAATCACATGCACCAGGGCGCACGAACGCGGGTCCCCTTCCGCGCCGAACAGCAGGTGGCCCACCTGGTAGCCCGCGCGCACGCGGCCGTGCTTCACCACCAGCACCTCCGGCGCCACCCTCCAGCCCGTCGCCTCCAGCTCCGCGCGCAAGGTGTCCAGGAACGGCGGCAGGTGGCCCGCGTCCATCAGCGAGCGCGGATCCAACCCATCCGAGATGACGATCTGCGCGTCCCACCGTCCGCCGTGCCGGTCGCGCAGCGCGCGCACCGAGGCCTCCGACGCCGCGTCCAGTGACTCACCGGACGGCGGATGCAGGATGTAGTCGCGCCGGTCCTCGGACTTCGTCCGCAGCCGCACCGCGCCCGGCAGCGCGTCCACCGCCGCGTCGGACAGCTCCGACCACAACCCCACCTTGGCGTCCTCGTACAGCTGACGCAGGTCCTTCTCCAGCGAGGGCTCCAGCGTCCACGTCTCCTCGCCGTGCCCCACCGCCAGCGGCACGCTCCGGGCGCGCACCTCCGCCATCTTCACTGCCGCCTCCGCCCGGAGCTCCGCCTCCGTCCGCGTGTCGCCCTTGGCCCGCCGGTAGTGCACGTAGACGTGCGCGGGGTCGCCGAAGTGCTTCGTGGGCCGGCCGTCGGCGTCGATGACGCCCAGGCGCTGGAAGAACGCCCACATCCGGTCATCCACCTTCAGGCCATACCGCTCGCGCAGCCGCACGTGGTCCTGGAAGGACGTGGTGAGGTAGCTGAGCATCGGATCATTCCGCGTGGGCAGCGCCATCAGGTACGCGGGCCCGGCTTCCGCCAGCTGGTCCTGGCACCAGCCCAGGTCATCCAACGTCACGTCCATGTGCAGCGTGGAGCAGATGTCCAGGCCCAGCGTGAGGCCGTGCAGCTTGCCCATCACGATGTCCTCCAGGCAGCAGCGCACCAGCTGCTCGCGCGTGCGGAACACCTCCGGCCCGATGAAGCCCGCCACGTCGTTGACGTGCACCCACGGCGCCGGGTCGCGCCCCGCGCCCGCCTGCGCGATGGCCACCCGGCGCTTCAGGGCCCGCGCGAAGCCGTACTTGCGCGACTCGTGGATGAGCATGTCCGTGCCGTGGTGGTGGCCGTTCGTCGCGTCCGCGCCCTGCCCCGTCTCGAAGTACAGCCCCCAGCGCCCGGAGCGCGCCGCCGCGTGCGCCACCATCTTCTCCAGCGTCACGTCGAAGGTGCGGTTGGCCGCCTCGTTCCCACCGAGGCTCTGGAACCAGATGCCCGTGGTGCCCGGCCGCAGCGACTCCACCTGCGCCTGCACGTCGATGTGCGCGAGCACGCAGTGGGGCATCACCTCCTCCAACCCGAACGTCACCAGCACGTCGTGCAGCGCGGACTCCACCGCGGCAACCGACGCGACGTCCGACGACACCGGGTTGGTCCCCAGCACCACGTCACCCACCGCGAAGGACCACCCGTTGAGGACCTGCCAGCAGATGTCCTCGGGGTGATCCGTGGGCGAGTTGGGCTGCAAGCGCGCGCCCAGGTAGCCCTTCGCACCCACGCGGCTGCCCGGCAACGGATGGAAGATGCGTCCACCCACCGCCTTGAGCTCCGCGTCGGTCATCAGCTTCACGACGCACGCGATGACATCACTGGGGAGGCCACCGAGCACGCCGTGCACCTGCGCCTCGTCCGCGGTGAGCAGGTAGTCCTTGAGCTGGCCCAGCGTCCAGTCCGCCACGCGCTTCCAGCGCGCGGAGTCCCACGCCTCCAGGTTGAAGATGTGCAGCCGGTCCTCGAACGGAGGATGCGCGTGCACGTCGTCCAATTGCGTGCGCGACAACAGGGTCCGCGCCTTCGCTCGCGAGTCCTCGTCCGCCGCCGCGACACCGATGGCCGCGTCGCCTTCCTTGAACGCATTCGCCGCGCCCAACACCTGTTGATACAGGCGCGCGTCAAAGCCGCCGCTCAGGCGCTGCACGTAATCGAAGACATCTTCGTGGGGGAGGACGTCGGGGAGACTGACGCTCATGGGGCATGAGCTTTAACCGGTGCCCCCGTCGCGCCACCATCCCCTGAGAGAGCTGTCGCCTGTGTAACGCCCGGACGCCTGCCTTCCACGATGCTTGGCGTTGCAATCTTTTACATACGAAGTATCAACCTCCGTCCTTGCCGGGCGCGCAGTTCGCGGGAGGCTTCCAGGTGACCAGCGCGCCCACCCGCGCGTCCTGCACCTTCGTCACGCCCTTGGGCGCATCGATGCGGTTGACGCCGGGCTCGCGTGTGAAGCTGAGCTCCCGGACCGGGACGGGCAACGCCGGGCAGCCCTCCTGCAACGTGGATTCAACCTCATCCATGAGCACGTTCGCGTGGTCCTCACCGGGCGCCCACGAATCGGGATACGTGAACTTGCCCGACAGCAGCTCCGCGCCTCCGGGAGGAAACCAGTTCCAGCTCAGCGTCGTCTGCGCCGTGGAGCCTCCGAGAACCCCACCGGTGACCCCGCCCAAACGCCCCTCATCGTTCGCGGGCCACTCGACGCGGAGCCCTTTGGGCACCGGGATGCGCAAGGCCTCCACCTGCACGTCATCCACTTCCGGTTCGAGCAGCAGCATCCAGAGCAGCTCGCGGATCCGCTCCGGTGACACGCGCCCCACCCTCACGCCGGACCGGCGCGCGGCATTCGTGGCCGCTCCGTCCACGGTTCCTCCTGACTGCAACACCAGGCTGGAGCAACTGCTCGAGTGGTACGTGGTCCCCGTTGCCAGGTGGTACGCGTCGAGCTGATCACAGAACTCGTAGTGCCCTCGCCTGCCCCGCACGACCAGCCATCCGTCCGCCGGCGTGCGGATGCGCCCCAGCGGAAGCACTGACTGGACGTGCCGCGCTCTCGGGTTGCCCGCCAGGCATCCCCGCCACGCCTTGTAGCGAAACCGGGCAGGCTGCTTCCGGGCATCCTTCATGCAGTCCGGCGGAGGCGGCTCATCCTCGTCGAACGTGCCGGGGCGCCGGTTCTCCCGCAGGAAGGACTTCTCCGCCCGTGCGCGCCAGGCCTCGGTCTCCGCGCCACACGCACCCGCCTGCACGGGACACAGCAGGGACGCCAGACGGTGTTTCGGTGAAGCCTCTCGCGCCAGCACCACGCGAAGGTCCGGAGGAATCACGATGGATTGCGCTCCGGCAGGGCCTGATTCCAACTGGGCCGCGAAGTACGCCTTGCCCCCATCCCGCCACCAGGTCTTCAGCGCGAGCGCGAGCACGGGGTGCTCCTCGTCCCAGCTCAGCGGCTCCCGGTGCTCCTCCTCGCGAGCGAGGCCGAAGCAGCGGTGGCGCAGCAACAACATCAGGCCCGTCCGCGCCTCCTCCACCTCACCGTCCTCCGGGAGCGCCTCCATCCGCGCGTCGAACGCAGCCAGCTCTTCCTGCGCCGACTTCCAATCGGCCGTGTCCGGCTTGCACGGGACGATGCGCTCCGCCCTTGAAGGCGCGGCCGCCAACAGCCAACCCAGCCCGAACGACACGATGAGGGACACGGACATGCCCGCCATGGCAGCCGTTCCCGGGCTCGGACGTCAAGCCGCGCGGCGGCGCACTACTCGCCCAGCAGGGCCGACCAGAAGCGGACCAGCTTCAGCGCCTCCATCGCGCCGGATTGCCGGTCCATCTCCGCGTGGGTGATCAACGGCGTGGGCCGCAGGTGCACGTGCGTGTGCGGTTCCAGCGCGCGCGCCAGGAGCGTGGACTCGATGGCGGGGATGACCGAGTCATCCGTCCCGTGCAGCAGGTACACCGGCGCCCGGGGCGCGGGGGAGCGCTCCGGCGACAGCGACGGGTCTCCGGCGAAGCCCTTCACGAAGGGCAGCAGCCGGGGCCCCAGCGCGGCCACGTCGCGCGTGTTCACCTGATGCAGCAGCGTGGCGGCGGGCTCTGGCAGCGCGGCTTCCATCGCTCGGGCTTCCGCGAACGCGGCCTCCGCCTGACGCTTGTCCACGAGCGTCAGATGCGACGCATGCATGAACTTCAGGACGCCCTGGCGCAGCGCCTCCACCTGCTCCGGCGGCACCAGCCGGTCCGCGACGTTCAGCAGGATGACCACCACGCCGTAGTCGTGCGGCGTGCGGTGCACCCCGTCCGCCTGCACGCCCGTGCACAGGAAGGACAGCACGCGCGACAGCTCACCGTGCCCGCCGAAGGACAGCACCGCGGCCACCCGGTCGCGCAACGCCGGCCGGCCCGCGGCGACGACGGACAGTCCTCCGGAGAAGCTGATGCCGAAGAGGTCCACCTCCCCTTCGGGTGCCAGTGCTCCCGGCCCCAGCGCCCAGAGGGCCGCGTCCTCGATGACGTCTGGCAGGCGCGGCGTGATTTCGTAGCGCAGCAGGTCCGGCGGCTCCGGGGTGAGCACCGGCTGGCCGCCCATGGCCAGGTCCTCCGCCAGCTTCACCAGCCGGGGCTCGTCGATGCCCGCCGCGTGCACGCCCGACGTGAGCACGATGAGCCGGCCCTTGCGGTGATCCGGCTGGTAGAGCCGCCCGCGCACCGGCCCGTGGCGTGTGGGAACGCTCAGGTCCGTGACGGTGAAGGCCCCGGTGCCGTAGCGGGCCACGGCATCGGCCGTGGTGCCGTGCAGGCCCGCCGCGCGCAGCACGAAGGACAGCCCGCGCAGCTCGGGCGGCACCAGGAGGACGACCGCGAGCAGCAGGGCCGCCAGCACGGCCCCCAGCGTCCAGCGTGTCCGGCGCTTCATTGCATCAGGGTTTCGACGAAGGTGCACAGCTGGTCGCGCTCGAAGGGCTTCTCCAGCAGCTCTCGCGCGCGGCGGCCCACGAACTCACGGGCCTGCGGGTTCACTCCGCCCGTCATCAGGCCGGTGCGCGGCGCCAGCTCCGGCGCCAGCCGCTCCAGCTCCACCAGGAAGTCCATGCCGCTCATGCCCGGCATCATCAGGTCGCAGAGGATGGCGTCGAACTTCTCGCCGTGTGACAGCCGCCGCAGCGCCTCGCGGGCGTCCTGGATGACGTGCACGTCGTAGAGGTTGCGCAAGAGCCGGCTCACCGCGCTGCCCACCGCCGGCTCGTCGTCGATGAGCAGCAGCCTGCGCAGGTTCCGCGTCGCGCGCGCCGACTGCGCGGCGTCCTCCACCACGACCGAAGCCGGCTGGGCGGACCGGGACGCTTCGGGCGGCAACGTGAGCGCCGGCAGCTCCACGCGGAAGAGGCTGCCCTGCCCCTGTTCGCTGGCCACCTCGATGTGGCCCCCCATCGCGTGCACCAGCGTGAGGCAGATGGACAGGCCCAGGCCGGTGCCGCCCTTCGGCGAGCGCGTGGTGAAGAACGGATCGAAGATGCGCTGGCGCACCTCCGCGGGCATCCCCTGCCCGTTGTCCTCCACCTCGATGAGCACGTGGCCCTCGCGCCCCGGACGCACGCGCAGCTTGAGCAGGTTCTCTTCCGGAGGCCGCTCGCCAAAGGCCTGGAGCGCGTTCGTCAGCAGGCCCGTGACGACCTGGCTCAACCGGCCCTCGTTGCCGTGCACCGCGGCCACCGGCTCCAGGTCGCACGCCAGGCACGTGCGGTGCTGGAGGTCGTCGCGCATCAGCTTGACCGCGCCCTCCACCGCGCGCCGCACGTCCACCGGCCCGTGCTGCTCCTCCTCCGTGCGCGAGAACGTCCGCAGGTCGCGCACGATGGAGCGCACCCGCCCTGCTCCCTCCAGCGCCTCGGCCACCACCTGCCGCAGCTCTTCCAATTGCTCGGGCGGCACCGGCAACACCGGCTGCGCCACGCGCTCCCAGAGGTAGGCCAGGTTGGAGGTCACATAGGAGAGCGGGTTGTTGATCTCATGCGCCACGCCCGCCGCCAGCGTGCCCACGGACGTCATCCGCTCCGCCAGCCGCCGCTGCGCCTCCAGGCGGGTGCTTTCGGTGACGTCGCGCACCAGCCCCACCAGGAAGCGCTCACCGTTGGGCAGCGAGTACGCGGCCCGCTGGGTGAGCACCTCGTGCGAGCGGCCCTTGGAGTCGGTGAACGAGCCCTCGTCCTCCACCACCTGCCCGGTGGTGAAGGCGCGCTCGTCCTGGCGCCACGACACCTCCGCTTCATGCGGCGGCACGTGCGGCGTGGTGACGATGCCGCGCAGCGCCTCGGCGGGTTGATCCAACAGGCGGCAGTAGGCGCCGTTCGTCGCCACGAGCCGGTGCTCGCGGTCCTTGATGAACAGCGGCTCCGGCACCGCGTCCAGCGCGCCCTGGAACATGTCGCGGGCACGCCGGAGCGCCTGCGCGTCCCCGTCCGCGGACCTGCGCCGCAGCGCCACGAGCCTCGCGCCCCAACGCGTGCCGGGCGGCGCCACGCACTCGTCCGCGCCCGCGCTGATCAGCGCCTCCGCCTCCTCGCCCTCGCGCTTCGTCAGCACCACCAGCCACGTGCGCGTCTGCAAGCGCCGCGCGTGCGCCCACTGGCAGCGCGCCTTCACCGCCTCCAGCGGACCGCCGTGGTCCCACAGGACGAGGAGTCCTTCGGGCAGCGGCTCCGGTGGAGACTCGACGCGGATCACCCGGCACGCACGCCCTTCGGCCGTGGCGCATAGATCGCGTTCCACGTCCTGGGCCACCGGGGCTGGGACCGCCACCAGCATTGCGTGCACCGCGTCGCTCCTCGCGCCCCACGGGATCATCCTTCCCGCGTTGCTCGTCCGCATTGCAGCCTTGACGATGCCAACCCGTCAACGCGGGGCCTCGCGGACTGCCCGTAGCCCATTTCCGGGTCCGGTGGGACTCAGATTTGCACGGCACCGCGCGCGACGATGCGGGGGCCTACCTTGCAGGAGGGTAGGAGCGAACAACGTGCGCAGTGCTGCGGCACGGTCTTCGCCGGGCAGGCGCCGCTCATGCCGTAGTGGCACAAAGCAAAGTCGTAGCGGACGGGGTCTTCTGGATCGAGCGCCCGCAGCGACGCCGTCACCTCCTCCGCCGTACGCCATGTGAGATCCGTGCGCTTCGTGAGTCCCAGGTGCAGCGCCATCCGTCCGATGTGCGTGTCCAATGGGACCAGCAGTGCTGACGCGGGCACCTGCTTCCAGATGCCAAAGTCCACCGCATCCGGCCCGCGCACCATCCAACGCAGGTACAGGTTGAGGCGCTTCGCCGCGCCGGGCCCCAACGGCGAGGGCAGCAGATGGTGCAGGCCGCGCTCCGGTCCCATTGCCTCGCGGAGTGGATCCATGGGCACGTCCCGCAGCGCGGCGGTGAAGGCCGCGAGCGCGCCATGCAGCGTGCCGCTCGCCTTCCAGCCCCGGACGAAGAGGGCTTCCAGGCTGCCGTGCTCGCGCAGTGCCCCGCCCATGCCCAGCAGCAGCACCGCCAGGTCGGTGCCCACGTTGAAGCGGTACACGAAGCCCGTGAGGAGCGCCTTCGCGCCCGCCACGTCCAGGGCGCGCACGAAGGCCGCCGGCGACGGGCCCATCTGCTTGAGGAGCGCGTCCACCTTCGGGCGGAAGAGGTCCGCGCGCCCGTAGGCCAGCGCCGCCGCGAGCAGCGCGCTGACCTCCACGTCGCGAGGGTCCGTGTAGCGGTGGGGGAACTCCACCGGATCGAACCCGATGCGCGCCTTCGCGTCGGTGGTTGCCAGGAAGGCATCCAGCCGGGGGCGCAGGCGGTCGGCTGCCTGGGTGCTCAGGCCGGTGTGCGCGACACGGCGCTTCTTCATCTCGCGTCCAGTCCTAACGCGTGAGCTCGCGCACCGCGTGGCCCAGCTCCGGGAGGATGAGCGCGTCCAGCGCCAGCCGCACCGCCTGCGGTGAGCCCGGCAGCGCGAAGAGGATCATCCCCTGGTACGTGCCCGCCGTGGCGCGCGACATCATCGCGGGGCTACCGATGCGCTGGAACGACAGCATCCGGAACAGCTCGCCGAAGCCGGGCAGCTCCTTCTCGAAGAGCGGGCGCAGCGTCTCCACCGTGCAGTCGCGCCGGCCAATGCCCGTGCCGCCCGTGAAGAGCACCGCGCGGGCCCCCGCCGCCTGCGCCTGCGCGAGCGCACCCCGGATGGCCTCCGGATCATCCTTCACCACCGTGTGCCCGGCGACGGTGTGCCCCGCGGCGGCCAGGCCCTCACGCAGGTCCTTGCCGCTGCCGTCGTGCGCCTCGTCCCGGCTGTCCGAGCACGTCACCACGTACGCGCTGACGTGCACCGGCGCGCGCGACTTGTGCTCCGCCGCCACCGCCGAACCCTCGTGCGAGTGGTCGTGGTCGTGGCCGTGTGAGTGGTCGTGGTCGTGTGAATGGCCATGACCGTGGTCGTGTGAATGCCCGGGGTGGTGGTGGCCGTGGCCATGACCGGGGTCATGGTCGTGATCGTGTCCGTCGTGTCCCATGGTGGACGCTCCTGGAAGCGGGAAGGTGGAGGGGCGAAGGGTCAGGCGTCGGGCAGGTCGACGACGAGCGTTCCGTCCTCGACCGTGAGCTGCACCGTCGGCTGGTCATCACAGACGCCGGGGGACGTGGCGTTCTGGCCGGTGTCCATGTCGAAGCCGACCTCGTGGCAGGGGCACACGACCATGTTGTCCTCGATGCGTCCGCCCGACAGCAGACATCCGGCGTGGTTGCACCAGTCATCGAGGCCCTTGTAGCGGCCGTGGATCTTCGCGATGCAGACGTTGCGCTTGCCCACTTCGTAGCCCCGCATCTCCCTCTCGGCGAAGTCCGCGGGTCCCAGCTTGATCTTCGTCATTGCGTTCCTTTTCCCACAACGCGTTCAGGCCTGCACCCCCGTTCCCCCGGCATTAATTTCCCGACCGTGACTCCCGACGTGACACCCTCCACCGCCGTGCTCACCGACAAGGCGGCCGTTGCCCAGCTCCTCCGGGACATGTCCCTGCTGCTCCAATTGCAGGGGCAGAGTGGCTTCCGTGTCCGCGCCTATGACATCGCCGCGGACCGCATCGCGAACCTGCCGCAGGACCTGGGCGCCGTCGTCACCGAGGGCCGCCTGCAGGAGCTCCAGGGCATTGGCCCGGGGCTCGCCGACAAGCTCACCGAGCTGGTGACGACCGGCCGCATGACGGCCTTCGAGGAGCTGAAGGCCCAGTTCCCCGCCGGCCTGCTGGAGCTCATGAAGCTGCCGGACGTGGGCCCGAAGAAGGTCGCGGCCCTGTGGAGCGAATTGCAGGTCGGCAGCGTCGAGGACCTGGAGCGCGCCTGCCGCGACGGCCGCGTGCAGGAGCTCAAGGGCTTTGGCGCCAAGAGCGAGGCGAAGCTGCTGGACGGCATCGCGGTGTACCGGCGCGCACGCGGAGAGCGGAAGCTGTTGGGGGACGCGCTGCCCATCGCGGAAGGGCTGCTGGAGCTGATCCGCCAGGCCCCGGGCGTGGTGCGCGCCAGCCTGGGCGGCAGCGTGCGCCGGCGCGCGGAGACGGTGTCCGACGTGGACCTCATCGCCTCCGCCGCGGACGCGGGGCCCGTGCTGGACGCGCTCGCGAACGCGCCGGGCGTGGCCACGGTGATTGGCAAGGGCGAAAGCAAGTGCTCCGTGCGCATGGTGCAGGGCGACCTCCAGGTGGACCTGCGCGTGCTGCCGGACGAGGACTTCGCCACCGCGCTGCACCACTTCACCGGCTCCAAGGCGCACCACATCCGCCTGCGCAACCTGGGCCATGAGAAGGGCCTGAAGATTTCTGAATGGGGCGTGCACCGCGAGGACGGCACCAAGGTCCCCGTGCCCGACGAGGCGGCGCTGTACCGGCTCCTGGACATGCAGGAGGTGCCGCCGGAGCTGCGCGAGGACAACGGCGAGTTCGAAGCCGCGCGGGCCGGGAAGCTGCCGGAGGACCTGGTGACGCTCGCGGACGTGCAGGGCGCGGTGCACGCGCACAGCACCTGGTCCGACGGCCGCAACACGCTGGAGGAGATGGCGCTCGCGGCCCGGGCGCTGGGGCTCAAGTACCTCACCATCACCGAGCACAGCGAGGCGGCCATCCACGCGGGCGGCCTGAAGGTGGATGACCTCAAGCGGCAGTGGGAGGAGATCGACCGCGTGAACGCGGCGGTGCCCGGCCTGCGGCTGCTCAAGGGCATCGAGGTGGACATCCTGGAGTCGGGGGCGCTGGACTACGCGGACAGCGTGCTGGAGCAGCTGGAGGTCGTCATCGCCTCCATCCACGTGCGCCACTCCATGGACGAGGACCAGATGACGCGCCGGGTGCTGGCCGCGCTGGACAACCCGCACCTGCACATCCTGGGACACCCCACCGGGCGCCTCATCCAGAGCCGCGAGCCGTACGCCCTGCGCATGGAGGAGGTGCTGGAGCGCGCCCGGGAGCGCGGCGTCGCGGTGGAGATCAACGGCAAGCCGGCACGCCTGGACTTGAAGGCCGAGTACGTGCGGCAGGCCGTGGGGCTCGGGGTGAAGCTGGTGGTGAGCTGCGACGCGCACCGTCAGGACGACCTGAAGAACCTGGCCTACGCGGTGGCCACGGCGCGCCGGGGCTGGGCGAGGAAGAAGGACATCCTCAACACCCGGTCCGCCGAGAGCTTCCTCGCCGCCCTGCGGGAGCGCTGATAGGCTCACGGGCGCGAAGATGTTCCGCCCGCTCGTCCTCATCCCTGCCCTCCTCTGCTTCCTCCTGGCCCTGCCCTCCCGGGCCGGCACGGAGGCCCGTCCCTCGCGCGCCGACCTCCAGCGCGTGCTGGAGCTGCACACCCGCTCGTCCGTGCGCGTGCGCGGTCCCCAGCACGCGGGCCCCGGCATCATCGTGGGCGCGGACGGCCAGGTGCTCACCGCCGTCTCGCACGTGGGTCCGCAGTCCGCCCAGGTGGAGCACGCGGGCAATGCCCTGATGGCGCGCGTGGTGCTCTCCAGCACGGTGCTCCAGGTCGCGGTGGTGGCGGGCCCCCAGGGTGTGTGGCCCGCGGCGCCGGTGCGGCTGGTGCCGGAGGGGCTCGTGGGCCGCTGGGTGGTGGGCGTCATGCCCGCGCGCAAGAAGGGGCAGCGGGAGACGCCGAAGGCCGCGCTGGCGAAGGCCGCCCCCGCGCCGTTCTTCGACGTGGAGCTCACGCTCGCGCCGGGCAGTCCGCTGTACGACGGGGACGGGCGGCTGGTGGGCGTCGTCGTGGAGCGCCGCGGCCGTGGCGCCCGCGCCCTGCCCCTGACCGCGGTGAAGGCGGAGCTCGCCTCGGCGGACGCGCCATGAGCCGCCCTCCCGGGCCGCCGTTCCGGCTGAGCGCGGTGCAGGAGGCGGTGGGCCTCTGGGCGCTGGGCTTCCTGGGCATCGTCGTGGCGTTCCTCATCGCCGGGGGCACCAGCGTGCCCAAGCTGGTGGCCACGGTGGGCTTCCTCTACCTGCCGCTCATCCCCATGCGCTGGCGCGACGAGGACTACCGCGACTACGGGCTCACCCTGCGCGCGTGGAAGCAGGACCTGCGCCTGTTCTTCATCCTGTGCGCCATCGTGGGGCCGCTGTTCTTCGCGGGCTTCGCCGGCTTCGTGCAGGTGGTGCCGCACCTGCCGCCCGCGCTCGCGCAACACCTCACGCCCATCATCGGCGAAGGCCACTTCCAGCCCCGCCTGCCCCCGCGCTTCGGCGAGTGGGTGATTGATCAGCTCTTCGTCGTGGCCCTGCCGGAGGAGTTCTTCTACCGGGGCTACCTCCAGGCCCGCCTGCGCGATGCGTGGCCCCAGGGGCGCGTGGTGCTGGGCGCGCGGCTGGGACGCGCCTTCTGGGTGACGGCGCTCCTCTTCGCGCTGGGCCACCTGGCCATCTTCCAGACGTGGCGGCTGGCGGTGTTCTTCCCCGCGCTCCTCTTCGGCTGGATGCGCGAGCGCACCGGCACCCTGGTCGGCTGCTCCCTCTTCCACGCCGCCTGCAACCTCTACGTGCGCTTCCTGGAGGTGTCGTTCTTCGGCGGCCCGTAGCGGCCGTTCAAGCTGGCGGCAGGTGCTGGACCTGGAGGTCCGCGCCCACCACCAGCGTGGTGCCCTGTGGCAGCTCCACCCAGCCCTGCGTGCGCGTCACGTGGCTGGCCACCACCACCGTGCGGCGGCGGCGGTGCGCGCTCACCTCCGGGTGCGTCTCCGGCGTCTCTGGCGTCACCCCGCAGTGGGCGCACTCCGCGCTGCCCTCCAGGCGCGTGTAGAACAAGGGGGCGTCGCCACGCCGGGTGGCGAGCAGCAAGGCGCCGTTGGTGGCCACCAGGTTGAGCGGCGGCGTGCGCACCTGCCCTGCCTTCACGAGCGCGGCCTCCACCTCGCGCACCGTGTCGCGCAGCACGCGGCCGGCGACGCCGGGCTCCAGGCGCGGATCATCCGTGCGGCCCAGCTCGCGCAGGCGCGTGAGGAACAGGGCGAAGAGGAGTTCGCTGTCGGTGGGCCCCCGCAGCTGCCGCCGGAGGTGCTCCGGGACCCGTGAGAGCAGCGGGGCGCGCAGGGGCTCGAAGTCCGTCAGCGGGCCCTGGTGGGCGAACAACCAGTGGCGGGACCGGAAGGGCTGGGTGTTCTCCTCGGGCGACAGGCCAAGCGGGAGCCAGCCCGCGTGGAAGAGCACCGCCTCCGATTCATGAGGTGGCCCCAGGTCATCCAGGGTGATTTCGCGGTCCGGCGCCAGGCGGCGCAGCAGGACCTCCTCCTGGGCATAGGAGCCCACGCCCAGGGCGTTGGACCGGGCCTCCGGGCGGAGGACGACCTGCCAGGTCAGCCGGTGCAGCTCACACCGGAGGAGGTTGGGATCCGACGACAGGGCGGCGAGGATGGCGGACATGGTGATTCCCCCCTTCACCCAAGGGATAAGGTCCATGGACCCTGGGTTCAGGAACGCGAACCCGCTCCCCTGCTCTGACGCTAAGCCCTTGAAATGGCTGGCATTTGATCAGTCATTGAATTGACACCTCACAGCGTGGCGCCTAACCTCCGGGCGCTTCCCGACTGCCCTCCCCACGGGGAACCGGGGTGCAGGTCTTCACCGGAGACGGAATGGCGGACGACATCGCAATCGGCATCGACCTGGGCACGTCGTATTCGTGCGTGTCCGTCGTCCACGAGGGCCAGCCCACGGTCATCCCCAACGAGTGGGGTGAGACGACCCATGCCTCGTGCGTGTCCTTCCTGGAGGAAGGGTCCGTGCTGGTGGGCAACGCGGCGAAGAAGAACATCATCACCAGCCCCGAGACGACGGTGTACTCGGCCAAGCGGCTCATCGGCCGGTATTACTTCTCCGACGAGGTGAAGAAGGCCCAGGCGGTGATGCCGTACCGCATCGTCGAAGGCGACAACAACTCGGTGCGCATCGGCGTGCGGGAGCGCAGCTATTCGCTGCCGGAGATCTCCGCGCTGGTGCTCAAGGAGATGAAGGCCGTCGCGGAGACGTACCTGGGCCGCGAGGTGCACAAGGCGGTCATCACCGTCCCGGCGTACTTCAACGACAACCAGCGCCAGGCGACGAAGGACGCGGGCCGCATCGCGGGCCTGGAGGTGCTGCGCATCATCAACGAGCCCACCGCGGCGGCGCTCGCGTATGGCTTTGGCCGGGACGTCAACCAGCGCGTCGTCGTCTACGACCTGGGCGGCGGCACGTTCGACGTGTCCATCCTGGAGATTGGCAAGGACGTCTTCGAGGTGCTCGCGACGGCGGGCGACACGTACCTGGGCGGCGACGACTTCGACGACCGCATCATGACGTGGATGGCGGAGGACTTCCTCAACCGCACGCGGCTGGACCTGCGGCAGAACAAGTACTGCCTCCAGATGCTGAAGGACGCGGCGGAGAAGGCGAAGATCGACGTGGGCCAGACCGGCACCGCGGAGATCCTCTGCCAGGGCATCTGCCAGGACGCCAACGGCAACGTGATGGACCTGCGCAACACGCTCAACCAGGACCAGTTCAACCGGATGGTGATGGACCTGGTGCAGCGCACGTTCAAGGTCTGCGACGAGGCCTTGCAGAGCGCGCGGCTGACGGCGGCGGACATCGACGCGGTCATCCTGGTGGGCGGTCCCACGCGGCTGCCCATCATCCGCAACTCGGTGAAGCACTACTTCCAGAAGGAGCCGCTGGAGGGCATCAACCCGGATCAGGTCGTGGCCATGGGCGCCGCGCTCCAGTCGCACGCGCTGCTGGACAGCAAGACGGAGACGTTCCTGGTGGACGTCACGCCGCTGACGCTGCGGATTGGAACCGTGGGCGGGTACACGGAGAAGATCATCGACAAGAACACGCCGGTGCCCATCGACCGGTCGAAGACCTTCACCACCAGCCGCGACGGGCAGGAGAAGGTGAAGATCCGCGTGTACCAGGGTGAGTCCAACCGCGCCGAGGAGTGCGAGATGCTGGGCGAGTTCGAGTTCTCGGGCTTCCGCATCGGGTACCGCGGCGAGGTGAAGATTGAAGTGACGTTCGAGATCAACACGGACGGTCTGGTGAACGTGTCCGCGTGTGACGTGGAGACGGGCCAGAAGACGTCCACGACCATCACGTTGTCGTCCGGCATGACGGAGGCGGACATCCAGCAGTCGATCCAGTCGAACCGCAACACGCGGCTCGCGGGCCACAACAGCAACGACATGCCCGCCGTGGCCAACTAGGCGCCGCCGATGTCCGAGCCTTCTGATCCGAACTCTGGCGCGCCGCCAGGGCCCGCCGCGCCCCCGGCCCCCGCGCGCCC
>NZ_RAWK01000183.1 GCF_003612165.1 Corallococcus aberystwythensis
GGTGAAGAGACAGGGGGGCGAACAGGGGACTGGGACGAGGTCGTTTGCATGGGGCTAGAATGTGAGTGGGCGCTCACGTTCTCAACTCGCGTGGTGCTCACATTCCGCCATGGAGGCCTCATGCCCCGCCGTCCCCCTCCTTCCCGTCGCAGGGCGCCCCGCCAGGAGCGGGCGCAGGCCACGGTTGACGCCATCCTCACCGCGACTGCTCGCGTTCTGCTCAGGGATGGCTACGAGGCCGCGAGTACCAACCGCATCGCCCAGGAGGCGGGGGTGAGCGTGGGTTCGCTCTACCAGTACTTTCCCAGCAAGGAGGGGCTGGTGACGGCGCTGATGGAGCAACACCGCGCGCGGGCGCTGACGGACTTCGAGGCGGGGCTGGTGCCGCTGGCCGGGCAACCGCTCCCGGTGGCGATGCGCGCGCTCATCCGGCAGGTGCTCGCCGTGAAGCGGGAGAACCCGCGCCTGAACCAGGTGCTGCATGAGCTGATGCCACGGATGCGCCAGTGGGGCTTGTCGGATGTGTACTCGCAGCGGCTGCACCGGATGGTGCGGGCCTTCCTCGCGCCCCGCTTCGAGGACCTGCGTCCCCGGAACCTGGACATGGCCGTCTTCATCCTGGTGAACGCCGTGGAGGCGCTGTGCCACACGGCGCTGACGGACCGGCCGGACTACGTGGAGGACGATGCGTTCGTGGACGAGATCGCGGCGCTGGCGGTGGGCTACCTGCGTCCGGAGCCGGCCCTCGCCCGTCCCCGGCGCGCGACACGCGAGCGGGCGGCCCGGATGTGAAGGACAACGTCCCTCCGCGAGGAGGGTCCGACGCGGCCTTGGAGGGGCGTTCGTGCGCGTGGACACCCTCCTCGCGGGAGGAAACCGGTGCGTCAGGGCGGCGCGGGTGCGCGGCCCAGGGGAATCACCAGCGGCCCGGGCAGGTCCGGCCGCGCCACCACCTCTACCTGCAACCCGAAGGTGCTCGCGATGAGGCCTGGCGTCAGCACGCCGGACGGGGTGCCCGTCTCCACGCACCGGCCCTGGTCCAGCACCGCGATGCGGTCCGCGTAGCGCGCGGCCAGGTTCAGATCGTGGAGCACCGTGAGCACGGCGCCGCCGTCCTTCGCGAAGGCGCGGGCACGCTCCAGCACCAGGTGCTGGTGGGACAGGTCCAGGCTCGCCGTCGGCTCGTCCAACAAGAGGTAGCGGTGGCCGTGCTCGGGCGGTGTCCACAGCTGGGCCAGCACTCGGGCCAGCTGCACGCGCTGCCGCTCGCCACCGGAGAGCGTGGTGTACGCGCGCGAGGCCAGGTGCTGCGTGTCGGTGGCATCCAGCGCCGCGCGGGCGATGTCCAGGTCCGACGCGTCACCGCCCCGGCGGGCATGCGGGCTGCGGCCCAGGAGCGCCACCTCCAACGCGGTGAAGCCGAAGCCCAGGGAGGACTCCTGCGGCAGTACGCCCAGCCGCTGCGCGCGCTCCAGGTAGGGCCACTGGTGCAGCGCGCGGCCTTCCAGGAACACGTCGCCGGACTTGCAGCGCAGCTCGCCCGACAGCGCCGCGAGCAGGGACGACTTGCCCGCGCCGTTGGGGCCCACCACGGCCAGCACCTCGCCGGGCAGGACCTCCAGCGACAGTGGACCCGCCACCCTGCCCCTCCCCCGCCAGACCTCAATGCCTCGCGCCTCCAGGCTCATGCCGCCCCCTTGCGCGCGAGCAGCGCGATGAAGGCGGGCACGCCCAGCACTGACGTGAGCGCGCCCACCGGCAGCTCCGAAGGAGCCGCCAGCGTGCGCGCGAGCAGGTCCGACGCGAGCAGCAGCGAGGCCCCCGACAGCGCGGACGCGGCCAGCAGCCTGCGGTGGTCCGGCCCCAGCGCGATGCGCAGCAGCGCCGGCACCAGCAGGCCCACGAAGCCAATCATTCCGCAGAAGGCCACCGCCGCCCCCACGCCCAACGCCGCGGCGAGGATGAGTTTGCGCTTGAGCCGCTCCACGTCCACGCCCAGGTGCCATGCCTCACGCTCGCCCAGGAGCATCAGGTTGAGCGCTCGCGCCTCGCTCAGCAGCACCCCCAGCGTCACGGCCAGCGGCAGCGCCGCGGCGCCCACCGTCTCCCACGACGCACCGCCCAGGCTGCCCAGGCTCCAGAACGTGATGGAGCGCAGCTGCGCGTCCGTCGCGCTGTGCGTGAGCAACCCCATGCCCGCGAACGCGCCCGCGCTCACCGCCACGCCCGCCAGCAGCACTCGCGGCGTGTCCGTGCGCCCTCCGCCCGTGCCCAGCCGCAGCGCGAGCAACGTCGCCCCCAGCGCGCCCACGAAGGCCGCCGCCGGCACCACCAGCATCCGGAGCGGGCCCACGTGCGCGGCCAGCGTCACGTCCACCACGATGGCCAGCACCGCGCCCAGCGCGGCCCCGCTGGACGTGCCCAGCAGGCCGGGCTCCACCAGCGGATTGCGGAAGAGCGCCTGGAGCGCGGCGCCCGTGGCCGCCAGCACTCCGCCCACCATCACGCCCATCAGCACGCGCGGCAGGCGGAGGGTGAGCAGCACCGCGCGCTGCCTCGCATCCAGTTGGTGGGAGGCCTCGCCCAGTCCCAATACCTCCCAGAGACTCCCCAGGATGGCGGACGGCGGCACCGTCATGGAGCCCACCGCCAGCGACGCCAGGACCATCAACGCCAGCAGCAGTCCCAACGTCATCCAGGGGCCCGCGCCCGGAAGCCTGGAGGGCACCGGCCGCGCCGCGGGAACGGGCATGGCCTCCGATGCGCTCATTTGGCGCCGCCCTTCTCCGCCGCCGCCGGGGCCACCGCGTCCTGCACGCGGGCCACCGCACGGCCCAGTCCGGGCCCCAGCCCCATGAAGTCCACGTCCTCCACCGTGACGAGCTTCCAGCCCTTCACCTGCGACAGCCCGGGCAGCTTCGCCAGCCCCTCCGCGCCACCCACCGTCGGCACGGAGCTCGCGGGGAGGAGCACGAACTCCGGCGCCGCCTCCACCACGGCCTCCGCTCCCAGCGGCTTGTAGCCTTGCATGGACTCCGCCGCGTTCACCCCGCCCGTCAGCCGGATGAGCGTGCCCGCCACCGTGCCCGAGCCCGCCACCATCATCGTGCCCGCGCCCCGCGCGTAGATGGCGAGGATGCGCGGCGGCTTCGTGCCCTTCACCCGCGCCACGCGGTCCGCCGCCTTCCTCAGGTCCTCGTCCAGCTTCGCCACCAGCGCCCTGCCCTTGTCGGGCGTACCCAGCCGGTCCGCGATGCCCTGGATGCGCGTGCGCGCGGCCTCCACCGTGGGCTCGTTGGCGAAGGTCTCCACCGTCATGCCCGCCCCCTTCAGCTGCTCCAGCACCGCCGGAGGCCCGGCCTCCGCTGAACCCAGCAGCAGGCCCGCGCCCAGCGACAGCACCCCTTCCGCCGACAGCGCGCGCTGGTAGCCCACCGAGCCCACCTTGGACGCCTCCGGCAGCGCCGCGCTGGAGTCGTCCACGCCCACCACCCGGTCGCCCGCGCCCAGCGCGAACACCGTCTGCGTGATGGCCGGCCCGACGGTGATGAGCTTCGGCGCCGCCTTCGCCGCCGGAGGCGCCGCGTGCGCCGCCAGCGCGAACAGGGCCGAGAGCAGGCCCCACCTCGTCGCCGCGCGCTTCATGACGCCACCTCCACCGCGGGCAGCGTCCGGACCAACTCCTCCATCAGCGCCCGCCACGCGGGGGACTCCAGTTCGCCCGGCTTCCGCTTGCCGAACAGGAGCGCGATGTTCTCCCCCGCCCTGTCGAACAGCTCCAGCGAGGTGACGTCGCCGTCGCGCGTGGGCTTGCGCACCACCCACGCGGTGTGGACCTGGTCCGCTCGGACGTGCAGGTTGAAGCCCGGGTCCATCACGTTCATCCATGGACCCATGGGCCGCACCGTGCGCACCGGGCCGGTGTGGATTTGAATGGCGCCCGGGTTGCCCACGAACACCATGATGGGCAGCTCCGTCGCCGCGGCGCGCTCCAGCGTCCAGCCCAGCGAGTCCGGCGCCACCGGCTTCGCGAACTCCGTCCCCGCGAGCCGCAGCGCCTGCGTGCGCGCCACCTTGAACCGGCTGAGCAGCGCGAAGAACTCGTGCGTGTCCTGGAGCGCGCGCCAGCCGGCCTTGAGCCCCAGCGCGTCGATGTCCGCGTCCGGCTGGGGCCCGGCGGGAGGCGACAGCGGCACCACGTCCAGCACGTGGCGCTGGTCCTCGTGCTGGAGCTCGCGCACCAGCGCCTCGAAGGCGGCGGCGTTCGCGTCGTCCTGGAGATAGATTTTGTGCACCGCCGTGCCCGCCGCGTCGAAGACCTGGAAGCTGCGGCGCACCTGGCCGGAGAGGTCCTCGCGCAGCGCGAAGACGAAGCACCAGCGCGACAGGAACAGCCGCAGGTCGATGTCCTCGTCCAGCACCAGCGCGCGCGCGCCGTGCAACTCCACCTTGCGGTAGACGCCCTTCTTCTCATGCACGGCGGACGCGTTGCGCGTGAGCGCCATCACCCGGCCCAGCGACTCCAGCCGGGGCAGCAGCACGTCGAAGCGCGGCTCCAGCCGCACCAGCTCGCCGTTCAACCCGGTGGCGAGCAGCTCCGCCTCGCTCACCCCCAGCTGCTCCGCCGCGTCACGGATGCGCATGCGCGGCTGGGCTTCGCGCAGGGCCAGCCAGCGCTCCTTCAGCGCGGCGTGCGGACTCACCGTCTCCTCGGGGCGGTTCATCACGGCTGCCCTCCGGCCGGCGCGGCCACCTTCGCCCAGAGCAGCTTCATCATCGCGGGCGTGCCCGCGGCGTCGTAGTAGGACTGGACCTCCACCTTGAAGTACGTCCCGGAGTCCGAGCGCACGACGTAGAGCCGCGGGCGCGGCGTGAGCGTGTGGGTCGGGAGGTCGTAGACGTACCAGCCGTCCCCCGCGTTGAAGACGGTGTCCGGGCTGTCACCGGTGTCGGCCCCGTCCGCCGCGTCCGTCACGTAGCCGGACGCCGGCGCCTGGGTGAGCGCCGCGAACGTCGTGCCCGGCACGATGGCCACCTGCACCCCGCCCGTGCCGCTGACGCCGCCGCGCGCCTTCACCGTGTAGCGCTGGAAGGCCAGGTCCCAGACCGCGTCCTCCGTCGCGCTCACCTCCTTGCCCGTGTCCAGATCCAGGCCCACCCACACCGCCCCGTCGGTCGCGTTGACGACGGAGGTGAACGAGCCGTCGCCGTGGGCCTGATGCTTCAGGTGGGCCCCGTCCTGCGGCGTGATGGCGGGGTTCTCCTCCTCCTCGGGCCCGGGCGTGGGTTGGAGGTCGTCACCGCACGCGGTGGACAGGCCGGCGAGGAGCAGCGCCGCGCAGGCTCGGCTCAGGAAGCCGGGGCGGAGGGGAATGGGGAACATGCGGACTCCTTCAGCAGGATGCAGGGTGGGAAATCAGAACCGGGTGGAGACACCGGCCTGGAGGGTGCGGGGGGGAATGGGCAGATCCGTCGGATTGCCCGCACCGGTGAGGTTGCTGCCCACAACGAAAAGCTGGAGCCCGCCCCCTGGCATGAGCCAGGCGACGCGGGCGTCCAGGGAGACGGTGGGGCTGGCACGGTAGGAATCCGCCACACCGTCTCCGTTGGTATCGGGATGGAAGGGGCGCTCGCCGGTGAGCGCGCCGCGCACGTGGGCCTCCAGGTTCCACGGGCGGTGGCGCCACGTGGCCTGCGCGGTGAGCCGGTGCCGCGCCTGGCCCTCCAGCGCGCGGTCCAGGTCCTGGTCGGTGCCGTCGGTGAGCGTGTAGCCCAGCTCCACCTGCACGCGGCCCGGCAGCGACTGGCGCAGGCCCACTTCGCCGCCGCGCACGCGGGCCCGCGCGATGTTGACGTACGAGTAGCGCAGGAAGTCGCCCTCGGACTGGAGCGACGCGGCAATCATGTCGCGCAGCGAGTGCTGGAACAGGCCCACCCACACCACCGAGTCACGGGTGGGGCGCGTCTCCACGGTGAAGCTGAAGCTGCGCGAGCGCTCCGGCTTCAGGTCCGGGTTGCCTCGCACGGTGTAGCCCACGGAGGGGTTCTCGAAGTCGATGAGCAGGTCCTGGAAGCTCGGCGCGCGGTAGCCCCAGCCGTAGCTGCCGCGCAGGGTGAGCCACTTCAGCGGCTCCACCTTCAGCGCCGCCCGGGGCGTGAGCGCGAGCCCGAACTGCGAGTCCACGTCCACCCGTCCGCCGCGCACCGCCACCAGCCCCACGCGCTCCCACAGCGTCCAGCTGTCCTGCGCGTACAGCGAGCCCCGGCCGCGCCGCCCGCGTCCGCCGTCCAGCCGGTCCGACTGGAGCCATTCACCCAGGTACTCGGTGCCCACCACCAGCGCGTGTCCGCCGCCGGGACGCGCGTCCAGCTGCGCGCCCACGCGGGCCTGCTGGTCGCGCGTGTCCTCCACGGTGTCCAGCGCGGAGGCGTTGCGCTGGTCGCGCAGGTAGCGCCGCTCGTAGTGCCCGTAGGACAGGTCCGTGCGCAGCGTCACCTTCTCCCCCAATTGCCAGGACGGGGACACGCGCGAGGCGAAGGTGTTGTCGCGGGTGGCCCGGTCGAACACCGCGCCCGCTGCGCCCAGGTCCACGCCGCGCTGGATGCGGTGCGAGTAGGACGCGGTGCCCTCCAGCGACATCGCGCCAGGGCCGCGCCAGTCACCGCGCGCGGACAGGTCGTAGCCGTTCAGGGTGCTGCCCGTGGTGCCGATGTCCGTCGCGTCCAGGTCGTAGGCGGAGCGCCGCTGGAGCCCGGCGCTCATGCGTAGGCCCCACGCATCGCCGCGCGTTTCGCCGGTGGCGTCCAGGTCCAGGCGGCCCAGCGTGCCGTAGGCGGCGCGCAGGTCCGCGCCCAGGGTGCGCTGCGCGCGGCGGGTGATGAAGTTCACCACGCCCGCCACCGCGTCGCTGCCGTACAGCACGGACCCGGGGCCCTTCACGATTTCGACCTGTTCGATGTCCTCCAGCGACAGGCGCGACAGGTCGACGTTGCCGTCCACCTTGCCGGTGACGCGCTCTCCATCCACCAGCACCAGCACGTACTCCGGCGCCAGGCCCTGCATGGACAGCCCGGCGCCCGAGAAGCCCTGCTGCACCACGAAGCCCGGGCGCGCGTTCAATAACTCCGAGGCGTCGCGTGCCCCGCTGGCGACGATCTCCGCGCGGGTGATGACCTCGGTGGCCACCGGCGTCTCGCGCAGACGCTCCTGCGTGCGAGAGCCCGTCACCACCGTCTGGAGCGCGGGAGGCTCTTCCACCGGAAGCGAGGCGTCCACAGCCTGCGAGGATTTCGTGGGCGCGGCCTCCGCCGTCGCGGCGGCATCCGGTGTGGGCGGATCCGCTGGTGCTCCGTGCACGGGCTGCGACGACGGCGCGGCATCCCCGGCCGGCGAAGACACCTGTCCGGGCATCGCGGCCGAGGCCTCCTTCGCGGCCGGCGCGTCCGTCACCGACGGCGCGGACACGCCCTGCTCCACGCCGCCGTCCACGGACGGCACGTCCTCCGCCCGGGCCACGCCGGACAGGGCACTCCACAGCAGCGCGCTCAGCCACCAACGCCCCGACATCCCAGGTCCTCCCGGCACGGAAGGCCGGGGGGCTTCCGCGAAGGGGAAGCCTGTCGGGCGCTGGGCTCAAGGGCCTCGGGCCGCAGGAAACACACTGCCGCGAGCCCCCCACCGGAGGCCCGTCCCTTCCAAGCGCTTCAGCCGCGCTCACCCCGGGGAGCCGCTCCGCGCCGCGTGTCCGCCGGCCCGGGCTCCAATGGCACCACCTGCGTCCGGTGACACCGGCGGCACTTCAGCTCCACGCCGCCCGGCACCAGTCGCGCCAGCAGGCTGCCGCACATGCAGCGCAGCTCCCCGGCACTTCCCTGTGCTCCGCATCCCTCGTGCATCGCGGCTCCCTGCGTTCAATGGGGCCGGACGATATTGATACTGACTATCAAAGTCAAAAGACTTCCAGAGGCGCCCCCGGAGCGAGTGTCCAGGGGAGGACCGTCTACTTCGTGCCCGTCTTCGCCTCGGGGCGCGGGGCCGGCGCGGCCTTCGGGGTGGGGAGCAGCGGCACGCGGCCTTCCGGGTAGAGCGCGGTGACGCGGTCACCGCGGAGCTCCAGCGCGGCCAGGTGGCGGCCGTAGTGGGTGCTGAGCCCCGTGTCGATGACGATGACGCGGCCCCCGAAGCGGACGGAGAGCCGGCCGTCCTTCGACGGCGTGTGGCCCATCACCATGCGGCGGGCGCCGAAGCGCTCCAGCACCTGGGTGAGGCCCGCGTCCCACTTCGCCTCGTCGTCGATGGCGTAGCCTCGGAACCACACCGGGCCTTGCGGATCCACGCCGCCGCCCGGAGCACTTCCCGGCGTCAGGTCCTGCCACACCCAACGGTTCACCTCTTCCAGCGTGGTGCCCGGGACGGTGGGCGCCAGGCCGCCGTGGAGGAAGAGCGTGTCGTTGATGCGGATGACCGCGGGGTGCGTGCGCAGCCACTTCCCGTAGCGCCCGTCCGAGGCGTAGGCGGCGGCGTGGCCGTGGAGCCCCTTCGGCTCACCCGGACCGTCAGGCGTCGCGGATTGATCCGCGAAGGAGGCGAACTCGCCGGGCGTGACGTAGCGCAGGTCTCCGCGCATGTTCATCAACTCGTGGTTGCCCAGGAGTGGATGCACGCGGCCGCCCGCCTTGCGCGCCTCGGTCTCCAGGCGCATGAGCAGTTCGAAGGCGTCGCGGGTGTGGTCGCCCCGGTCGGGCAGGTCACCGGTCTGCACCAGGTGCGCCTTGCCGCCCACCCAGTGGTCCTTCGCGTCGATGAGGCCCGCGAGCCGGAGCACCTCCTTCAGCGCGTCCACGTCGCCGTGCACGTCCGCGACCGCGACAATGCGCTCCACGCCCTGGAAGACGAAGGGCTCTTGCGCCTTCGGGGCGGCGGCACCCGCGAGCGTGGGCAGGAGGAGCAGGGACAGGAGAACGGGACGCACGGAGCTTCCTTCCTTCGGTTCGAAGAAGGAGGAAGCCTAGCGCACGTCCCGTCCGGGCTACGCCCTCGCCGCGGCGTAGATGTCCAGCAGCGTGATGCCCGCGACGGCGCCGGTGGCGGCGAGCAGCCGGCCCTTGCGCACGCCCGGCTCACGCAGCCCCTTGCCCATCGTGGCCAGGTCCAGCGCGTCACCCGCCACGCGCGCCCACAGCCACGGGCGCTTCTTCGCGGGGCTCAGCAGGGCCACGCCCGCGGCGAGCTCCCGGGCGCCATAGGCCCGCACCCACTTGTCTCCGCGCGAGATGCCGAAGAACCGGAGCAGGTTCCACGCTCCAATCAACTCCGTGACGCCCAGCCCCACGCTGAACCACCCCAGCGCGCGCGGCAGCTTGCTCATCGCCTTCGCCATGACACCGCCTCCTTGAAGCAGAAAGGTCCGGAGCAAAGCTGGAGGCGGCCCATGCACCCGCCAAGACCCTCGGTGCCCGGGCACTGCCGCATCCTGGAAGGCAGGCAGGCGACGGAGCCCCCGCCCTACCGGGGGTTGCCCCGGAAGCGGGCCGGAATGGCTCGCAGGAACTGCGGATCCCCCCAGTCCCAGACGCGCTCCGTCGCGCTGTCCACGTCCACCGGCACGGAGTTCCACGCGTGCACGTCATAGGAGGTGGAGGCGCGCCAGTGGAAGACGACGCTGAACGCGGCCGTCGCGGCGAGCACGCCCGCGAGCACGCGATGCTGGCGGGGCGCCTCCAGCGCGGCCTGCACGGGGAACGCGAGGAAGACCATGAGGTAGGGCAGCACGTCGGTGAAGAAGCGCGGCCCCACGGAGTGCCCGGCCCACCAGATGGGGAACGCGGAGACGGCCACCCAGTGCAGGAGCACGATGACGGCGAAGGCCTTCTCGTAGGGCTCCAAGGCCTTGCGGCGCCACCGCTGGAAGAACCCCACCCCGGCGAGCACCAGGAAGGGCGAATAAAGCAGCAGCCCCCGTGACGGGCTCACCAGGTTCGCGGCCAGCGCCATGACGAAGCGCGAGCCCAGGATGTCCAGCGGGTGCTGGTAGTACGGCGACAGCAGCGAGCCGTAGAGGTGCAGGTTGTACCCGCAGAACGGCAGCGCCACGAGCGCCGCCCCCGCGAAGTACGCGAAGAGCAGCCGGCGGTAGCGCAGGACGAAGTACGCGGTGACGACCACCACCGAAATGGAGTGCGTGGGCCGGCACACGTACGCGAGCGCGACGGCGAGCCCCGCGAGCAACGCCGTGCGGGACGTCTGCGCGGGCCGCGCCAGCAGCAGCACGACGCAGGCGATGGCCAGCAGCCCGGGGCCGTGCTGCCAGAGGACCCGGCTGGCGGTGGAGTACGCCGTCGTCCCCAGCCCGAAGAGCAGCACGGTGACGAGCGCGGCGCGAGCGGACACGCGCCTTCTCAGCGCGACGAGCAGCACGCCCGCGGCGGCGCACACGTAGAACGACGCGATGAGCTGCTCGGTTCGGTGGAAGGAGCCCAGGTCCACCTTGCCGGTGCTCCGGAACAACTCCAGCCACGCCAGCGCCGCCGCGCCGGGAGACCCCAGGTGCGCGAGGAGCGGCCGGCCCAGGGAGAACAGCGCCTCCGCGCCCGCGAGGAGCGGGAGCGCGGAGACCATCACCCCGGGCGGGTACTCGTAATAGGTGTGGCCGCCGTAGACACCTCGCGCGTAGGCCGTCGCGGGTGCGAACGAAGGCGCATACTCGTCCAGGTCCGCGTTGCCCTCGTGGAGGATGCTGGCCGCGGAGGGGATGGACCACAGCGAGTCCGTCTGCATCTGGACCTGGCTCGCGGTGTAGACCGCGAACAACCCCAGGCACAGCAGCCAGAGCGCGAGCGACGAGGCCGCGAAGTCGCGGCGGGACGGAGGAGAGGCCGGAAGCACGGCGCTGCTTCTAGCGAATCTTCCCGTCTAATGCAGGGTGCCCAGGCGCTGTTGGAGCCGCCTCGCCACGCGGGAAAGGTCGTCGGGGGCCTTCACCGGCTCGAAGCGGCTGGTCATGGGGTCCATGCGGCCCACCTCGATGAAGGCCACTGACAGGAGCGGCTGGCCATCCGGCCGCGTGAGGCTGCTGGCCTCCGCCGTCACCTGCTCGAACTGGAGCACCGGCTGCCCGTCCACCTTCTTGGACACCGCCCGGTACGGAATGGGCAGCTCCCCCGCGAGCATCGCCTCCAGGGAGAAGGTGATGTTGTTGGTGGAGATGAAGGGGTGCGCCGCCGGGTCCACCTTCTCCACGAGCTGCAGCTGTCCCCCCAGACGCACCGGCGCGGCGCCCGCGTCCAGCGCCCCGCTGGGGTTGGCCCTGGGCGTCACCTCCACCGTCATGTCGCAACCCAGTGTCAGGTGCATTCCGATGACAGCCGGATCCAGCGAGGCCGCCAGGTTGTCCACGTTGGAGAAGTAGACGCACTGCACGCCGCGCGCCTGGAGTTGCCGCCCCACCCCGCTCTCGCGCAGGGCGCGGAAGACGTCGCCGTGGCCGGAGGGCGCGAAGGACAGCTGCCCCCGCGCGTCGCGGAACAGGCCACCTTCCGGCGTCAGCCGGGGCAGCATCCCCTGGCGGAAGAGGAACACGTCGTTCGCCGGCCCGCGTGACGCCAGGTGCGCGGCGATGGCGTCGTGCGTGAGGAAGGACGTCATCACCGCCACGGGCACCTGCCGCCCCAGCCGCGCGCCCCACCGCCGCGCCTCCTCCAGCTTGAAGTCCAGGAAGCTGCGCCCTCCCATGACAGGGACGAGCCCCTTCACGCTGCCGCCGAAGCGCGTCCCCGCGCCTCCCGCCACCACGAGCGCCGCCACCTGTCCCTGGCGGAAGGCCTCCTCGCCCAGGGCCTGGTATCCCTCGTGTTCCGGCGTGCCTTCCGCCGGGAGCGCCCGGAGGTCCCCTGCGCGCAGCGGGCGTAGCACGCCCTCGAGCGGCCGTGAGTCGGTCAGCTCGCCCCGTTGGTAGCGGGCAAGCAGCGTGCGGAAGCGGGTCGCGTCGAAGCCGTCGCGCTGGAGCCGCGGGCTGTCCAGTTCTTCATCCAGGGTCTCGGTGTTCACACGGGCGAAGATGGGACGCCGCACGGCCGGGGACATCGTTCCCGAGGGCAGGGGAACTGGCGATGCGCGCACGCCGTTAACGCACGAGCAGGTCCGGCCGCTCGCGGCCCTCCACGCGCACCGTGGGCCAGCGCGGATCCACGGTGAGCAACTCCAGCCCCTTCGCGGACACCACGGCGGTGTCTTCAACTTTTGCCCCGGGCAGCGAGGGGTTCCAGGCCACCGCGTTGTGCGACGCCAGCGGCACCTCCATGCCGGGCTGAGCCACCACGTCCCGGGAGAGGTAGCCACATGAGCCGCCCTGGTGGTGCAGGGCCTCCGCGCCAGGGTGGCCTGAGTCCGCGTAGGCGCGCACGAGCGCCGCGTAGACCTGGCCGAGCGTGGCGCCGGGGCGGCTCGCGGCGAACGCGGCGGCCTCCACGCCGGCCACGTCCGCGGTGAGCCGGCGCTCCTCCTGCGTGGGCTGCCGGAAGTAGACGAAGCGCGTGAGGTTGGCGAAGAGGCCGTGCCGCCGGCCGCAGAACACGAGCATCGCCCGCTCCCCCAGCTTCTCCCGCGAGGCCGTGGCATGGCGGTACACCGGCAGCCGGCGGGCATCCCCCACCAGCGTGAGCGCGGGATGGATGCCGCGCGCCCAGAGCGCCTGGGCACCCGCCCCCGCCAGCTCGAAGCCCGTCCACTCCGGGCGCGCGGCGAGCAGCGCGTCCGTCATCGCCGCCGCCGCGTCCCTGCCGAGCGCCCTGTAGCGTTCCAGCTCCTCCGGCATCAGTGACGAGCGGGCCCGCGTGATTTGCGCGGGAAGGGGGAACTCGCCCGCGGCGGGCCGGTCCGAGCCCACGGGGCCCACCCCGGTGCGTGCCTTCACGAAGGCCTCGCGCGGGCGGCTGTCCGTCCACGGGTGCGCCGCCACCTGCAAACCCTGGGGCAGCTCCTCGCGCGTCAGCCGTTCCGCCTCGATGTTGTCCGTGAGCGCCCAGGCGCCCTCATCCGTGACGAGCACCTCCGCGACCCCGGTCTCCGCGCTGAGCAGGACCACGCTGGAGCCGCCACACGTCATCCACGCGAACCAGTCCACGCCGCGAAAGCGGATGGCGCCCAGTCCCTGCGTCCGCATGCAGGCACGCACGAGGGCGAGCTTCGTGTTCAGTTCCGTCATGGAGGCCTCGGAGGAAGGGGGCTGTCGCAAAGCTGGCGACGCGGCCCCCCCTCCACAAGCCTGGGACCGGGGGCCTCGCCTTCGCCCTTCTCCGGACGGAGGAATCAGCGAGGATGGTCCGCATGAAAATCTGGGTGGATGCCGATGCGTGTCCCGGGCCCGTGCGGGACATCCTGCTGCGCGCCGTGCAGCGGGTGAAGGTCCCCATCGTCTTCGTGGCGAACAAGCCGCTGGCACTGCCGCGCCTGGCGTACGTGTCCACCGTGCAGGTGGGCGCGGGGCTGGACGTGGCGGACCGGCACATCGCCACGTCCGCGGAGGCGGGAGACCTGGCCGTCACGCAGGACATCCCGCTGGCGGCGCTGCTCGTCCCCAAGGGCGTCGTGGTGATGGATCCGCGCGGGGAGCTCTTCACCCCGGAGAACATCGACGAGCGGCTGTCGGTGCGGAACTTCATGCAGGAGCTGCGCGACAGCGGCGTCACCACCGGCGGTCCCAGCGGCTTCTCGCAGCAGGACCGCCAGCAGTTCGCCGCCACGCTGGACCGGGAGCTGACCCGGCTGGTGAAGCAGCAGGGCTGAAGCGGAAGCGCCTAATGTCCGGCGCCGCCGCTGCCCTCCGCCGGAGGCGTGCCCGTGGACGGCGCCACCGGGCTGACGCCGATGCCCTTGTTGCGGTTCCAGGCCTCCGGGACGATGTCCAACCGCGCGCCCGGGTTCTGCGACGGCGTGGCTTCCGGGGCCAGGTTGTCCACGTCACGCAGGTCGATGCTGCCCGAGCCGCCTGTCCCCACCTCGTTGATGTCCACGCATTGGAAGTCCTCCGGCTTCGAGGACGGCTGGATGCCCGTGCCTCCGGTGGCCTCGGCGTTGGCCTGGGCCTCGGCGCCCACGTCCCCGTAGAAGTTCATGCCGTGCGCGCGCTGCATCTCCTGCGTGCGAGGGGACTCCTCCGCGTCCCAGGACATCTCATCGCTGGCGAACGCCTCGGCCGGAGACTCCTGCGGAAGGGAAGCGGTCTGCGTGGCACAGCCTCCCAGGAGGAGTGCGGTCAGCGAGGCCATGAGCGGAAGCTTCATCAGGGTGTCCTCCAGAAGTGTCGTCCGCCACTCAAGGTGGAGGCACTCGCGTCGGGGGCAAGCGACAGGGGACCCGCCGGACCAGCGGCCCCATTCCTGGCCGGGGGGCATTTCAATGGTCCGTGGCGCCACCGCCTCCGTGCAGGCAGGCCAGCGCCGCCACGGTGAGTGACTCGCACCCCATGCGCAGGGAGCCCGCGCGGTCCGGCGCGTAGTAGGGGGTGTGCGGCCCTGGAAGGTGCGCCACCTTCTCCAGGAGCGTCGTGCCCGGTGCATCCTCCCAGGCCTTTCGCGGCGTGATGCCCAAGAACCAGTACACGATGGGCACCGGGCGCTCCGGCCCCCGGGCGAAGAAGGGGAAGTCCTCGCTCGCGGTGCCGAGCACTCCCGGCACCAGCGCCTCGCGCCCGAACCATTCCCCGTGCGCGGCCCGGACGCGGCGCAGGAGCTCCGGGTCGTTGCGGTTCACCGGCCCGCGGTTCAGCACCTCCACCAGGGGAGGCTTCGGCGCGCCCGCCGCCGCGGCCTCGCCCTTCGCGATGCGCTCGATGGCGGCGAGCACGCGGGCCTGCACCGCGTCGTCCTCCGTGCGCACCGTCAGCTCCAACAGGGCTTCCTCCGGAATCACGTTGGCGCGAGTGCCCGCCTGGAACTGGCCCACCGTCACCACCGCGGCCTCCAGCGGCGACAGCTCGCGCGACACGATGGTCTGCAGGCGCAGCACCACGCTGGCCCCCAGCACCACGGGGTCCACGGACAGCTGCGGCTGCGCCCCGTGCGCGCCCCGGCCGAAGAGGCGCAGGCGCACGTGCGTGGAGCCCATCATCGTCACGCCTTCGCGGTGCATGAAGGTGCCCACGGGCAGCGGCGCGGTGTGCTGGCCCAGCACGGCGTCCGGTGTACCGAAGCGCGCGTAGAGCCCGTCATCCAGCATCGCCTTCGCGCCCTGGAACGTCTCCTCCGCCGGTTGCCCCACCACCATCACCGTGCCGCGCCACGCGTCGCGCGAGCGCGCCAGCACCGCCGCCGTGCCCACGAGGCACGCGGTGTGGACGTCATGGCCGCACGCGTGCATCACCGGCTCACCGTCCTCCGTCCGCACGCGGCTGGGGCGGGTGGATTGGAAGGGCCCCTACTTCCTCCTGGGGCTGGGAGTGGAGGGCTACACGGGCAAGCTCGCACCCAACCTGGATCCGGGGCCGTCGTATGGCGTCGTCGTGGGCTACCGCCCCAATGACTATCTGGGCGTGGAGCTGGGCTACAGCGGCGGCGTGAGCGGCCTGTCCGTCGCGAACAGCTCCGCGTCCTTCGGCACGCCGGACATCGTGCGCAACGGAGGGCAGGCGGCGCTCACGCTGGGCTTCACCCACACCCGGCTGCAGCCCTATGTGCTCGGGGGCATCGGCGTCGAGCGCTACTCGGTGCGCGAGGGCAACTTCTTCCGGTTCTTCGACGACACCGGGGGCTACGCGCCCGTGGGCGCGGGCGTGCGCTTCAAGATCAACCCCCAGCTCACCGCCGAGGTGCGAGGCAGCTACAGCTTCCTCTTCGGACAGGACTTCTCGCCCACGCAGGACCTGGGCGCGGGGGATGGCCGCTACTCAGGCCTCCTGATGATTGGAGGCAGCTATTGAGGTCCACATGTCTGGCACGCTGATTGACCTCCTCGACGAGCGAAGCCACCCTCATCCGGCGTCGCGCCTCTACACCTTCCTGGAGGACGACGCGGAGGTGACGCTCACCCGGGGCGAGCTGGCGTCGAGCGCGCACCGCATCGCCGCCGCGCTCCAGTCGCTTGCCGTCAAGGGCGAGCGCGCGGTCCTGCTCTATCCCCCCGGCGCGGACTACCTCCGCGGGTTCTTCGGCTGCGTCTGTTCAGGACTGGTGGCCGTGCCCGCGTATCCGCCGGACCCCTCCCGGCTGGAGCGCACCCTGCCCCGCCTGCGCGCGCTCATCGCGGACTCCGGGGCCACGGTGGTGCTCACCACGTCCTTCATCCTGTCCATGGCGGAGGTCCTCTTCGCGGACGCGCCGGAGCTGAGAGCGCTCAAGTGGGTGGCGACAGACGCGCTGGAGGCGGGCGGAGCGGCGGCATGGAAGCGGCCGGAGGTGACGGCCGACACGCTGGCCTTCCTCCAGTACACGTCCGGCAGCACCGGGACGCCCCGGGGCGTGATGCTCAGCCACGGCAACCTGATGCACAACCTGGGGGCCATCCGCCGCGCCTTCCAGACGCGCGAGGACAGCGTGGGTGTCATCTGGCTGCCGCCGTACCACGACATGGGGCTCATCGGCGGCGTGCTGGCGTCGCTGCCCCAGGGCATCCACACGGTGCTGATGTCCCCGCTGTCGTTCCTCAAGCGGCCCCGCGCGTGGCTGGAGGTGCTCACCCGCTTCGGAGGCACCATCAGCGGCGGGCCGAACTTCGCGTTCGACCTGTGTGTACGGCGCATCCCGCCCGCGGAACGCGAGGGCCTGGACCTGAGCCGTTGGGAGGTGGCGTTCTGCGGAGCAGAGCCCATCCGCCCGGACACGCTGTCGCGCTTCACGGAGGCCTTCGGGCCGTACGGCTTCCAGCGCCAGGCGTTCTACCCATGCTACGGCCTGGCGGAAGGGACGCTCATCGTCTCCGGCGGAGCGAAGGAGGCCGTGCCCATCCTGCGCGACGTGGACGCGTCCGCGTTGGAGGCGGGCTGGGCGCGGGCTCCCGCGAACACGGCCCGGACCCTCGTGAGCAGCGGCACGACGTTGCCGGATCAATCCCTGTGCATCGTGGCGCCCGACACCGGCCGCGTGCTGCCGCCAGGAGAGGTGGGCGAGGTCTGGGTGAGGGGTCCCAGCGTGGCGCGGGGCTACTGGCGGCGCGAGGAGGAGTCCGCAAGGGTGTTCCAGGCAAGGACCGCGCAGGGAGACGGGCCCTACCTGAGAACGGGGGACCTGGGCTTCCTGGACGCGGGGGAGCTGTACGTCACGGGGCGCGAGAAGGACCTGCTCATCGTGCGAGGCCGGAACCTGTACCCACAGGATTTGGAGACAGCGGTGGAGGAGAGCCACCCCGCGCTCAGGCCCGGCTGCGGCGTGGCATTCGGCGTCGAGGTGGACGGCGAGGAGCACCTCGTCGTGGTGCAGGAGGTGGACCCGCGCAAGTGGGACGGCGACGCGGCGTCAGTGCTGAAGGCCATCCGCGGAAGGCTGGCATCCGTGCACGAGGTCAGGCCCCACGCGGTGGTGCTCATCGAGCCCGGGAGCCTGCCGAAGACCTCCAGCGGCAAGGTGCAACGGAGGGCCACGCGGGAGGCGTTCCTCGCCGGAGCGCTGCGAGAGCTGCACGCGTGGTGCACGAACGCGATGAACGGCAAGGACGCGCCTGGAGAGCCGTCGGCGCGGGAGTTCCGCGTGCTGGCGAGAGTGCCAGCGCGCCTGGGAGCCAGGGTCGAGGACCTGGATGCCCAGCCACCGTGACGCAAGGGTTGAACCGCTGGAGGAACTGGCACGAGCACCGCGCATGCCAGGCGGGACCTGGACGCAGTCCGAAACATGGGGCCGGGCCCCAGTCACTGGCCCACCAGGAAGGACGCCCCCTATCCGCCACGGTCTGCCCAACTGGTCCGACTGTCGGACCCGTTCGCGTGGCTCGGGTCGAGGGGCAGCCCACCGGCTACGGCAAGCCCAACGGGTCCGACTGTCGGACCCGTTCCCGCTGTCCGGTGGAGCGGAGGTCGCTTGTTCACGGCGGGCGACGAGGCCCGTCCAATAGGGCCCGGCCGGGAACGCCCACCTGCCCTCGGGACCCGGCGGTCTTCAACTGGTCCGACAGTCGGACCAGTTCGCGCGGTCCGCCGCCGGCGGGCGGCAGCCCCAGCAGGTTCTCGCCTTCTCATCCGCGGGGACGGACTCCAGGTCCCAGGCCTGGCGCCTGCACGGTGAACCCATGGGGCATGGCACCACCGAACGCCTGGGCGAGGACGCCGCTGGCCGGGGCTCCTTGCCCGACGGCACCTGGGCGCGCGCGGTGTTCGGGGTGTTCCGGGTCCTTGAGATGGAGCGGGGCGGCGGTCCCTGTCGGCGCGGGAACGCCCTGCTAGCATTGGCGCATCCCCCCGCTGAAAGCCGACTCCGCTGAACGCCACCGAACCGCGTCACCTTGCTGGCCTGGACCTGCTCCGGTGCCTGGCCATCCTCATCGTCGTCGTCTACCACTACCCCCGACCCGAAGGTCACGAGGCCTATCAGGCGTTCGCCAACTTCGGCTGGACGGGCGTGGAGCTGTTCTTCGTGCTCAGTGGCTTCCTCATCGGCTCGCAGCTGATGGAGCCGGTGTCGCGCGGTGAGACGCCGTCCCTCAAGCGCTTCTACCTGCGGCGCGCGCTGCGCATCCTTCCGTCGTTCCTCGTCGTGCTGGCCCTGTACCTCTTCGTGCCGGCCTGGCCCGAGATGCCCGTGGTGACGCCCGCGTGGCGCTTCCTCACCTTCACGCAGAACTTCGGCCTGCGCCGCAACGGCTTCTCCCACGCGTGGTCCCTGTGCGTGGAGGAGCACTTCTACCTCGTGCTGCCGCTCACCGTGCTCGCGCTGCGCGGGAGGCTCCGTGCGCCGTCCCTCATCGCGCTCGCGGCGGCCGTGATGCTCGGAGGCATGCTCCTGCGCGGCGGGCTGTGGCTGCATCACTTCTCGATGCTCGGACCAGGCGAACCGGGGTGGCGCGAGTTCGACAAGCTGCTCTACTACCCGACTTACGCGCGGCTCGACGGGCTGACATTCGGCGTGCTGCTCGCGGCACTGCGCGTCTTCCGGCCCGCGGCATGGGAGCGTTGGACGCGCGGCGCCCATGCGCGGGGCATGGCCGTCGCGGGCCTCGCGTGCCTGGGCGGCGTGCTCTTCATCAACGAGGAGCACTACCGCTACCTGCCCTATGTCCTGCTGTCGTTCCCCCTGGCCTCGCTGGGCTTCGCGGCCCTGCTGATGGCGCTGTCGGGGCCCACGGCCTCGCAGCTCTGCGCGCGCATCCCGGGCGTGAAGGCCTTCGCCGTCCTGAGCTTCACCGTCTACCTCACGCACAAGGCCATGCAGCACGGAGTGCGGGACGCGCTCGCGCCCCATGGCATGGACGCGTTCCATCCCGTCACCGTGCTGGGGGGCGCCGTGGCGGTGCTGCTCGCCTCGCTCGCGCTGCACCATGGCGTGGAGCGGCCCATGTTGAAGTGGCGCGAGCGGTTGGAGCGCGGCCTCACTTCCCGGAAGCAGCGATCCCAGCCCGCCGTGCCCTGAAGGCCGTCCGCGCTTCTGCTCGACAGAAGCCGCGCAAGGGGGTGGCCCTGGGCCCGGGCCTCGCGTGCGCGCTAGACCTCGCGCATGCGCCCCTTCCTGACGGCGACGTGGCGGTACCTGCTGATGCTCAACTACGAGGTGGATCCGGCGGTGCTGCGGCCCCTCGTCCCCCGTGGCACGGAGCTCGACGCGTGGCAGGGCCGCACGTTCGCGAGCATGGTCGGCTTCCGCTTCCTCGACACGCGCGTGCGGGGACTCGCGGTGCCGTTCCACCGGGACTTCGATGAGGTGAACCTGCGCTTCTACGTGCGCCGCCTGGGCCCCGAGGGCTGGCGGCGCGGCGTGGTGTTCGTGCGCGAAATCGTACCCCGGCTCGCCATCGCCACCGTGGCGCGCGTCCTCTACAACGAGCCCTACGTCGCGTGCCCCATGCGCCACGCCGTCACCATGGAAGGCGCGGACACCGGCGCGCCCGGCCACGTCGAGTACGCCTGGAAGTCCCACGGCCGCTGGCACCAGCTGTCGGCCCGGACGCTCGGCACGCCGGCGGAGAGCGCGCCCGGCTCCCAGGAGGAATTCATCACCGAGCACTACTGGGGCTACACCGCCCAGCGCGACGGCGGCTGCGCCGAGTACCGCGTGGAGCACCCGCGCTGGAGCGTCTGGCGCGCCCAGGAGACCGCCTTCGACTGCGACGTGGCCCGCTTCTACGGCCCCGCATTCTCCGAGTGCCTCCGGGGCACACCCCACTCCGCCTTCGTGGCCACCGGCTCGGAAGTGTCCGTCTTTCCTGGAAATGAACTCCTGCCCTTGCCAAGCCCTTAAGAATCAATATTCTCAAACCCGAAATTGATTTTCTGAATCCCATGACGACTTCCAAGCCTACCTGGCCCGTGCCCACCCGCTGCCCCGTCTGTGGAGACGGCACCGTCATCGAACGGGTGCGCTGTGATGGCTGCGCGTCCGCGGTGGAGGGGCGCTTCACGACGGGCTGGGTGCAGCAGCTGTCGCCGGAGCAGCTCGCGTTCGTGCGCGTGTTCATCGGGTGCCGGGGGAAGATCAAGGACGTGGAGCAGGCGCTGGGCCTCTCCTATCCGACGGTGGTGGCACGGCTGGACGACGTGGTGGAGGCCCTGGGCCATGCGCCCGGAG
>NZ_RAWK01000184.1 GCF_003612165.1 Corallococcus aberystwythensis
GAAGTGGCCGGTGGCCGTGGCCGTGGGCCTGACGGTCATCATCGCGTTCGCCGTCGCCTTCTTCTGGAAGGGCGCGAACACGGTCCCGCCCCCCGTGGCCGTGGTGACGCCTCCGGCCCCCGCGGTCGCCGCGCCCGTCACGGCCCCGGCCGTCGCGGCCGTGACGCCGCCCGAGGACAAGAAGCCCGTGGACCCGCAGCCGCAGCCGCCCCCACAGGTGACTCCCGAGGAGAAGAAGCCCCTCGTGGAGCCAGAGGATCCGCCCGCCGCCGCGACCAGGCCCAAGGGGCGCGGCAATGGCGCCTCCGAGTCGATGCCGGACAGCGTCCGCGAGGACCTGGCGTCGGCACAGAAGGCGCTGGACGCGTCGAACACGTCCGAAGCGCTGCGTCACATCCGGCGCAGCCAGCGCACGAAGATCACCGGCCTGTCGTTCTCGCTGCTCACCCGCGTGTACTGCCAGCAGCACGACCTGGCGAATGCGCGGGCACAATGGACCCGGGTGCCGGCAACGGAACGTCCCAAGGTCCGACAATACTGTTCGCGGTACGATATCGACCTTTAGGGTCGTCCGGGCGCGCGGAAGCTCCAGAGCGGGGGCGCGCCCGCAATTCAAGGAGTCGTCGTGAGAGTCCTACTGGCAGTGGGGGTCGTGGCGCTGTCCCTGGGGTGTTCCCGGGGTGTGCGGCCCGACAGCGCCGTGGCGGGCACGAAGCCCGTCACCGGCAAGGTGTATTCCAACGAGGCTGGCGAGCAGATCACCCTCATCGGGCTGGAGCCCGGTGACGCGCACAAGGCGCTGGTGGCGTTCGAGGGCACGAAGAGCGAGCTGGACGGCCAGGTGCTGGTGGCGTGGACGGACCAGGATTCGCGCAAGACGGAGTACTGGACGCAGTGGCGCGGCCACAAGCAGCGCTTCGTCGCCGTGCATGACCGGGGCGGCTACGAGGACCTCGTCTTCAGCAACGTGAACCACACGGGCTACACGCACCTGAAGCCGGACACGGGGAAGACCGGCGCGCTGAAGGTGGAGAAGATCTTCGAGCGCTACCAGGACGCCGAAGGCGACAAGAAGTACCAGGCGCTCCTCGCGTTCGACCGCAAGTTCTGGACGAACCAGGCGGAGACGCAGCTGAAGGAAGCGGTCGCGGAGACGAACAAGGCGTGCGGCTCCAAGCTGACGTCCGCCGTGGCCTGGGACTCCATCACGGACGCGCAGATCAACGAGATCTCCTTCGGCAGCTACTGCAAGGGCCCGCTGGAGTCGCTCCAGAAGCTGTGCGAGCGCTCCGACGAGGCGAAGCGCGCCATCCAGGCGAAGGTCCAGACGGTGGAGTGCCGCGTGGACCCCAAGGCCGCGCTGAAGCTGGAAGCCCAGAAGGTCATCTGGTCCGTGACCTCCGGTGAGACGGTCCAGCCGGATCAGGCCACCACCTTCTTCACTGACAACCTCTAGAACGAAAGCCCACTGACATGACGCTTCGACACATGGTCATCGCCCTGGGGCTCGTCCTGGCCCCGCAAGCCGCGCTCGCGATTGATCCGCCCTGGGGGCAGGAGCAGAAGCTGCGCGACCGCATGGTGCTGGAATCCACGAAGGTGTGCGCGGACGGCAAGGGCCACTACACGGTCCTGGTGCCCCGCACGCCCGAGCACGACGGCGCGATGTATTACGGCGACGGCAAGATGTTCACGCAGGTGCCGGCCCTGGACTACCTCTCCGAAACGGAGGGCGGCTTCTTCGAGCCCCGCTTCTTCAACCCCAAGTCCAACGAGAACTTCCGCGGCGTGGACTACCGGGTCGTCTCGTTCCTGAAGCTCAGCGACGACTTCAAGACGTGCACGCTCAGCTGCGGAGAGAAGTCCCTGCCGCAGCAGCCGGTGGCGGCGGAGCAGGCGAAGGAGCTGCTGCGCAAGTCGTCCTTCCAGGCGAGCCCGGTGAAGTTCCAGCCGTACGCGCTGCTGCGCGACGACAAGGGCACGTACTACCTGGTGGAGCGCGGCATGGGCGCGGACAACAAGAGCTTCCGCATCTTCACGGGCCAGCGCGGCCAGGTGAAGCAGCAGAAGATGCTCAACGTCGTCACCGACTCGCAGGGGGAGATCTTCTCCACGCAGGGCGGCGACCTGCGCCTCGTGGTGGACCGCGAGGAGCCGTCGTTCTGGGTGGTGAAGAGCAAGCGCCAGAAGCTGCGCGCGGTGCCGGTGGGTGAGAACCTGCCGTTCATCTACAACGAGCTGGGCGTCTACACGGGCGCGCGGCTGGGCACGCCCTGCGACGACGTGTAGTGCCTTGAGGCAGCAGGGCCCCGGGCACGGTCAGCCGTTGAGCACCTTCACGGCCTTCACCATGTCCGGGGCCAGTTCCTCGTATTCCACGAGGGTGAACCCCAGCTTCTTGCTGACGGCCTGCATGCCGCGGTTGCGCGTGAGGATGTCCGCGACGATGCGGCGCAGGCCCCAGTCCCTCCCGACGTCCACCAGCCGCCGCAACAGCTCCGTGCCCAGCCCCAGCCGCTGCGCGGGGTCGCTGACGGTGATGGCGAACTCCGCGTCCTTCGTGCCGCGCAGGCGCGTGAGCCGGCCCACCGCGAGGATCTCTCCCCCGCCCTTCCCGTCCGGTGACGGCCGCTCCGCGACGAGCGCCATCTCCCGCGCGTAGTCGTTGAAGCAGATGCGCGCCAGACGCTCGTGGGCCACGCGCTGGCTGAGCTTCATCATGCCCGCGTAGCGCATGAACACCGTCTGTTCGGACAGGGCCTGGTGGAAGCGTCCCATGGCGGGCTCGTCCTCCGGGCGGATGGGGCGCACGAGCAGCTCTTCGCCGTTCTTCAGCGTGAGCACCTTCGCGTACTGGTGCGGATACGGCTCGATGGCGAGCTTCGGCAGGGACGCGGCGGGCACGTCCGGCGGGTGCAGCACCACGCGCGCGTCCAGGGCGATGATGCGCTCGGCGGAGACGAGCAGCGGGTTGATGTCCAGCTCACGGATGAGCGGCTGCTCCACCACCAGCTGGCTGAAGCGCACCATCAGCCGCTCCAGCGCGCCCAGGTCCACCGGGGCCCGGCCGCGCACCCCCTTGAGCGCGTGGTGGATGCGCGTGCGCTCCATCATCCGGCGGGCCAGCGTGGTGTTGAGGGGCGGCAGGCCCAGGGCCCGGTCCTGCATCACCTCCACCAGCGTGCCGCCCGCGCCAAAGAGCAGCACCGGGCCGAACTGCGCGTCCAGGCTGCTGCCCAGAATCAGCTCGTAGCCGTCCAGCTTCACCATGGGCTGCACGGTGACGCCGTCGAACGCGTCCGCCAGGCCCCGCTCCGTGAGCGCTTCGCGGATGGCGCGGAACGCTTCGCGCACGCGCGCCTCGTCTCGCAGGTCCAGCCGAACGCCACCCACGTCCGTCTTGTGCGTCACCGTGAGCGAGTGCAGCTTGAGCACCACGGGGAAGCCCAGCGTGCGGGCCTTCTCCACCGCCTCGTCCTCGGACGTGGCGAGCCACGTCTCCACGGTGGGGATGCCGTAGGCGGCCAGCAGGCGCTTGGACTCGTATTCAGACAGGAGCGTGCGGCCCGCGGCGCGGGCCTCGTCCACCAGGGCGCGCGCCACGTCGCGGCCGCTCCCGGTGGGCTCCTCCGCCAGGGTGGGCGTCTCATAGAGCCCGGCGATGTTGTCCGAGTAGCGCCACATGTAGTTGAAGACGCGGGCCGCGGTGTCCGGGTAGCCGAAGGTCGGGATGCCCGCGTCGTTGAGGATGCGCTCGCCGGCGGCGACTTCAGAGCCCCCCATCCAGCTGGCGAGCACGGGCTTGCCGGGCAGCTTCGCGTAGCCCTTGAGCCGGTCCGCGGTCTTGGTGGACTCCGTCATGTCCTGCGGCGTGAGGATGACGAGCAGGCCGTCGCTGTTGGGGTCCGCGCCGGTGGTCTCCAGGGCCTTCGCGTAGCGCTCCGCGTCCGCGTCTCCCAGGATGTCCACCGGGTTGGCGTGGCTCCACGGCGGCGGCAGGAAGGCGTCCAGCTGCGCGCGGGTGGCGTCGGACAGCACGGCCAGCTCACCGCCGCCGGACACGAGCGCGTCCGTGGCGAGCACCGCGGGGCCGCCCGCGTTGGTGAGCAGCGTGAGCCTGCGGCCGGAGGGCCGGGGCTGGCGGGCCAGCACCTCCGCCATGTGGAACAGGTCCTCGATGGAGTCCACGCGCAGCACGCCCGCGCGGCGGAAGGCGGCGGAGAGCACCTCGTCGCTGCCGGCGAGCGTGCCGGTGTGGGACGCGGCGGCCTGCGCGGCCTGCGCGGTGCGGCCGGCCTTGATGACGATGATGGGCTTGGTGAGGGCCACCTCGCGCGCGGCGGACAGGAACGCGCGCGCGTCCCCAATGGACTCCATGTAGAGCAGGATGGAGCGCGTCATCGGATCATCCGCGAGGAAGTCGATGAGGTCCCCCCAGCCCACGTCCAGCATGGAGCCCACGGAGACGAAGGCGCTGAAGCCCACGGACTCGCGCAGGCTCCAGTCCAGGATGGAGGTGAGCAGCGCGCCGGACTGGCTGATGAAGGCCACGTTGCCGGGGCGGGCCATGCCCTTGGCGAAGGTGGCGTTGAAGCCGCCCGTGGGGCGCATCACGCCCAGGCAGTTGGGGCCGATGATGCGCAGGTTCGCGGCCTGCGCGATGCGCAAGACCTCCTGCTCCAGCTTCACGCCCTCCGGGCCCGTCTCCTTGAAGCCCGCGGAGATGATGATGGCGCCCTTGACGCCGACCTCCGCGCACTCACGGATGATGGCGGGCACGGACTTCGCGGGGGTGACGATGACGGCCAGGTCCACGGCCTCCGGCAGCGCGCGCAGGGAAGGCCACGCCTTGATGCCGAGCACGTTGGGGCGCTGCGGGTTGACGGGATAGACGGTGCCGCCGAACGGGCTGCTGATGAGGTTCCAGAGGACGGTGCGGCCCACGCTGCCGGGGCGCTCGCTCGCCCCCACCACCGCGACGCTGCGCGGGGCGAAGAGGACCTCCAGCGGCTGACGCGTGCGCTGGTGGAGCAGGTCGATGGAGGGGTCCGTCCGGGCCGGGGGCGTGGCGGGGCGTTGCTCGTCCATGGTGCGCTCGTGTTCGGTGGGGTGTCCGTACCGGTTTCAATCTCCGGTCGGCCCCCATCGTGCACCAGTTGGGAGGAGGAGGACGGCGTGGCGGACGCTCCCCCGTCCCGTTCTGCCTCCGGGCGAACGGATGACCGCCCCTACGACGCGCGCGCCTGCTCCACCACCGGCTTGAGCACGGTGCTGGCGAACTCCGCCAGCGTGGTGGGCGTGGTGGTCTCCTTGGAGCGCGGCTCGGCCGGGTCCATGCGCCCGTCCAGGATGGCGCCGTACATCTCCACGAAGGTGTCCGCCGCGAAGGCCGGCATGCCCGCGCCCGTCATGCCGTTGCGCAGGTCCTCCAGCCCCACCCGCACGTACTTCACGGGCTGGCCCAGCACCTGGGTGAGGATGCTCGCGACCTCCGGATAGGTGAGGTCCCTGGGCCCGTGCACGCCCGCGTAGCGGTGGCCCGTCCACGACGTGTCCAGCAGGTACTCGGCGGCCTTGGCGGCGATGTCCGCCGTCGCGACCATGGGGAAGGGCTTCGTCTCCGGGCTCGCGCTGAAGATGGCACCGGCCTTCGCCAGGCTCTGCACGTCCCGCAGCAGGTTCTCCATGAAGAAGCCCGCGCGCAGGCTGACGACGTTTGGCGCCGCCGCCTGGAAGGCCTCTTCAACGGGCTTGAGCACGGACACCGGCCCCGTGCCCGGCCCGTTCTGCGCGCCGACGCTGGAGAGCACCACCACGCGCTTCACGCCGTGCGCCTTCGCGCGCTCCGCGGCCAGCCGGCCGTTGGCCTTCGCCCACTCCTGGAAGTCCGGACGGATGGCGGACGGGGACAGCCAGAACAGCGCCTCCGCGCCGGCGAACGCCGCGTCCAGCGTGGCCTGCTCCTCGATGGAGCCCTGCACCACCTTCGCGCCCCGCTTCACCAGGTCCGCCACCTTCTCCGGCGTGCGGGAGATGACCGTGACCTTGCGGCCGGCCTCCAGGAGCTTCTCCACGAGGGGACGACCGATGTTGCCGTTCGGGGTGTTGACGACGATGGACATGGGGTGCCTCCAGCGACTGCGGGATGGAGCAACAGTGCCCCCGCGCCGCTCATGAGGCCACTGCATGCTATGCATGCGCCCATGCGCCGCGCTCATGAAACCCCCGCCGAGGTGGATCTCTCCGGCATCAACCTCAACCTGATGGTGGCGCTGGACGCGCTGCTCCAGGAGGCGCACGTCACGCGCGCCGCCGCCCGCGTGGGCATCACCCAGTCCGCCATGAGCCATGCGCTCGCCCAGCTGCGGGAGCTGTTGGGCGACGCGCTCCTCATCCGGGGCCGCGGCGGCATGATGCTGACCCCGCGCGCGGAACAGCTCTGTGCGCCGCTCAAGCGGGGGCTGGCGGAGCTGCGGCGGGCCCTGCGCCATGAGCCCCCCTTCGAGCCCGCCACCGCGTCCCGCCGATTCACGGTGGCCACTCGCGACTACTTCGGGTCTGTCCTGCTGCCGGGGGCGCTGGAGCTCCTGGGCCGCGAGGCGCCCGGCGTGGACCTGGTCGTGCAGCACGTGGAGGACAACACCTACCCGGAGCTCCTGGAGCGGGGCGAGGTGGACCTGGCCGTCATCGTCACGCCGAAAGTGGAGGCCAGCCCGGGCCTGCGCCAGCGGAAGCTGTTCACCGAGGACTTCGTCTGCGTGGTGCGCAAGGACCACCCCGCCGTCCGCCGCAAGCTGGACCTGCACACCTACCTGGAGCTGTCCCACATCCTCATCAGCCCGCGCGGCGACGGCGTGGGCGCGGTGGACCGGACCCTGGCCCAGCGCGGCCTGCCCCCGCGCCGCATCGCCCTGCGCGTGCCCTACTTCCTCATCGCCCCGCTGGTGGTGACGCGCTCGGATTACGTCCTCACCGCGCCCCGCCGCCTCATCGCCGCGTTCAGCGAGGAGTACGCGCTCCAGGTGTTCCCGCCCCCACTCCCCGTGCCGCCGTTCAACATCGTCGAGGTCTGGCACGAGCGCTTCGACGGCGACCCCGCGCACCAATGGCTGCGCGGACTCGTGGCGCGAGCCGTCAACACGGGGTCTGAAAACACCCGGAGTTCACGAAGGGTGCGGCGCGCGCCAGCTTCCTGACACTCGGGGGGCGCGACACTGAACGTCAGTACACAGGTGGGGGAGCATCGCATGGGGGGCTTCGTGTAGGGTGCTCCGCATGAATCCTGAGAAGCTTGTCTTCGCGCAGACCGTCGAAGCGCTCTTCGTCCGAGCGCTGGAGAACCGCCTGACGCCCGCGTGCCGCGAGCACCTGAAGCGAGCGGGGCTGGACCTCGACCGCAAGCTGGAACGCACGTATTCGCTGGAACAGTGGCGGGAATTCCTGCGTATCGCCGCCGGCCACGTCTATGGCGGCGTGCCCGCGGAGGCCGCGTACTACTCCCTGGGCGAGCGCTTCATGGACGCCTACTTCGGGACCTTCTTTGGCCGCGCGCTGCTGGGCGTGGGCCGGCTGGCCGGTCCCCGGCGGATGCTGCTGCGCGCGGACGTGGGCTTTCGCGCCGGCAACAACTTCAGTGAAATCAAAATCGTGGAGCGCAGCGCGACTTCGCTGGAGCTGTGGATGAACGACGTGCTGGCGGATCAGCCGACGTTCGCGGCGGGGCTGCTGGCGCGCGCGGTGGCGCTGTGCGGAGGCTGGCGGGTGGTGGCGCTGCCGGAGGAGTTCGACGGCACGGCGGCGACGTTCCACCTGCGCTGGAGCGAGGCCCCCGCCGAGGCGGCGCTCAGCGCCACTGAGGATGGGTCCGCAGGCGACGCTCGACCTCAGGCGTGAGGGTGGCCCCATGCGGGGCCCGGGAGGACGAGCGCTCCCAGCGCTCCAGCCACCGGGTCCCCAGCGGGGCGGCCAGTGTTTCGGAGCGGGTCGAGGCCACGGTGGTCTCCCCCTTGGCGCCGGTGGACACGCCGGCGCCCACGTAGAACCCCGCGAGCAGCAGCGTGACGCGGGTGGGCGTGGCCGCGCTGTAGGTCAGCAGCAGGGCGCCCTCCCCGTCCTCGCGGCAGTGCCGACGCACCCGGGCCAGGACGGCTTCGGTCCACATGTCCGGGTTGGACGCGGGTGAGAACGGGTCGAAGAAGACGAGGTCCGCCGGGGGCAGCGCCGCCTCCGGCTCCAGGAAGGGCACCGCGTCCCCCAGTTTGAGGTCCCACCGGATGCCGGGCTCGGACCAGGTGCCGTGCTTCATGAGGCGCTCACAGGCCTCGCGGAACGGCTGGAGGAACGGGAACCCCTCCGCGTCCGCGAGCGCGAGCCGCAGCGGGGCCAGGTCCACCTCGAAGCTGACGACGTGCAGGTCGCGGGCGCGGTCCGGGCCCAGCTCGCGGGCGCGGGTGAGCGCGGCGACGGCGTTGGTGGCGGCGCCCAGGCCCACGTCGTGGATGACGAGCGGCGGGCCGGGCTGACGCAGGCGGTCCGCGAGGCCGGGTTGCTCCACGTAGAGGCGCAGGGCCTCCTGCCACGGGCCCACCGCGGGGTGCATGACCTCGCCATGGCCCAGGTGGCGCACGGCGCGGTGGCCGTTGCGCAGGGTGACGAGCTCGAAGTCGCCGTCGCGCGGATGGGAGGGCTCGGACATGGGGCTCCTGGCCTGGAGGGGACGTGTGGGAAAGGATGGGTGCCTAGCATGAGGACTCCAGGGCAGGAACATCGGGGAGCGCTTCACGGCGAGGACGTGCGGCACGGGGAGGCGCCCTTCGAGGGAGGCCGGGTGCGGCTGTCGCTCCGGGTGGAGGCCGGGACGCGGACCATCCAGGAGGCGGCGTGGGAGGCCCCCGGCGCGGTGGACGCGGGGCAGCCGCTGGCGGCGTGCCTGGAGTCGCTGTGCCAGAACGCGGTGGGCATCGGGGTGGACGTGTTCCTGCGCTTCGACGACTTCCACCTGCGCGCGGGCTGTCCGGAGGGTCTGGAGGCGACGGAGGAGGCGGGGCTGGCGGTGCGGGTGTTCCGCTTCGCGTTCAGCCAGTTCCATCCCCGGGCCACCGGGCCGGCGTACCTGTCCAGCGGGCTGGTGCTGGCGAAGCTGCCGCGGGGCGCGAGTCCGGAGTGGGAGGAGCCGGGGTTCTACTTCGCGCACTACTACCGCGAGGAGCTGTGGCCCGCGGCGGTGGACGAAGCGCGCCGGGGCGGAGTGCTGGGTCCGCGCGCGGCGTGCGCGTACATCGATGCGTTGCTGGCGAAGGCTGACGACACGGTGGAGCTGGACTGGCCCGTGGAGCAGGGCACGGCGACCTGGGACTGGCTGACGCGTGTCTGTCTGCCCCGGGTGACGGGGAGCGCGGAGCGGACGCGGCAGTTGCTGGAGGGCGGGTACGGGGGCGCGAGCGGCACGGGGAGCTTCCCCTTCGGCCACCTGGACGGAGGCCCGTGGCATCCGACGGAGGACCTGCCGGAGCCCGAGGGCGTGGGGCACGTGGAGTTCATCCTGGGGGACCTGGTGCACCTGTTGCCGGAGCTGCCGGCGAACGGCGTGCTGCTGGCCGCGCCCCGCTGGATGGCGGTGGGACAGACGCAGGACTCACCCGCGCTGCGCCGGGCGGACATCTCCAGTGAAGAGGCCGGAGGCTTCGGCCTGTTCAACGCGGCGGCGCACGACGTGGGCGAGGACGATGACTGAGGGGCGCCTTCTGGGTGGGCTGGTGGCCCTGCTCTGCCTGTCGTGCGCTTCAGGGCCGACGCGGTACGCGCAGACGTCGGACTCCGCGACCAGTGGATGTCTGCGCAATCCCACCTGCTACACGCAGCCAGGGGATGAGGCGTTCCTGCCGTGGGTGGACCAGGCCGCCAGGGCAGCCGCCACGGCGGGAGCCACGCTGAAGCTCCTGGAAACGGCGGACGTGGCCCGCATCGAGCACCTGCTGGTGGAGTGCGCGAAGGAGGCGAACCTCATCGTCAATGAACGCGAGTACGGCGAGGGGAAGTACCCGGATGACAAGGAGTGCTTGCGCGTAGTGGGTCAAGACAAGGACGGCAAACCCATTCAGCGGCAAGCGGAGCTGGGCAAATTGAAACATGCGGTTGCCTTCGCATGCATTCAGCGAGACGTCCGTCGACTCTTTCCCGACAACGTCTCAATCGAGCCTCGCTACGGTCCCTCTTCCACGACGGGTAGTCCTGCATTGACGAACCGATGGACGGGCTCAAAGAAGCCCGACATCGTCCTTCATGCCACTGGCCAGCCAGTCCAAATTCAATGCATTTTCGACCTCAAGTTTCCGTGCACTCAGAAAAGCAAGGGCGCCCCACTCTCCAACGACAGAACCCGGGAACAAATGTCCCGCTACGCGGAGCTGGGTGGAAGATGCAAGCCCGCCATCATTACGCCCCAATTCGGAGTCGTGCGTGAATAAGTATCCGCTCCTGCAACACTTCGCCACGACGCTCCCCCGGGTCCAACTGGTCATGCGCATCGTGTTCTACCTGCCGCATGACCACGGAGTGCTGGCCCCTGTCCTACGACAGGCCCTCGACACCTATCTCAGATTCATTGCTGCCAGTGGCGGGGCACTCACGTCTGGAGATGATCCCGACATCAGTGAGGATTCCTTCCTGCTCACTCCTGACGCCTGGGAAGAGGTCCACAAGGAGTTGGAGAAGGCTCGCTTTGGGCCTCTGGAAGACATGGACCAGGACTCCTTCTGGTTCTGGACCTTGACCAAACGGGGCTTCGACACGTGGGTCCATCTCACGGGTGGAGAGTCGGATCCCAGCGGCTTTGAATTCAGCTTCCGTTCTCGGCTTCCCTGGCGAGAACCTTCTTCTGAATACAGCGTTCTGAGCGTGAAGGTCCCCATGCAGTACCTGGAGGACCAGGGGCCTGAAAAGGCGCGCGACCTGGCGCAGGCGCTGGCGGAGCTTCTTCCCTTCAACACGGGCCATGCGGGACTGTCGCTCTCGTTCACCCGTGGGAGGTCCAGGCTCCTTCCCCTCCTGAGGGATCAACTGGTCCGGCATCCCGGCTGGGACGTTCCACGGGAGAGTACGTGGGGCATGGGAGACGGCATCGACGGCATCCATTGGCTGAACTTCCTGGGCCCTCTCCAGCTTGAAGCCGTTGGCGGCATCCCGGCGCTCCGCTCGCACCTGAGCCACCCGGAGACCACCGTCCAAGAGCTCACCGGAGGCCGCGCCCTGATCAGCCTGGGCTCCGCGCCGCTCGCGGGAGACACGAAGCTGGGTGAAACGCTGCCGGCGTATCGGGAGCTGGCCCGGTTCCTGGAACCGTGGCTCCTGCCCTCCACTCCCTTCACCCACTTCGAGGGCTATACCCAGGAGGAGGCCCGCCACTGGTGGCGTCGCTTCCTGGAGGCCCCTCCCGTGCCGGTCTCCAACCCACGCGACGGGTAGCCGCGCCGGATTTTTTCACGCATTGCCCCAGCACCCGGCGCACTGATATCCGCCATGGCGAAGTGTTCACGTCGAGCGGCGGGCCGACGGTCGTGGTCGCGCCAGCCCTCGCGGATCGGGGTCTCATCAATGCGGTCACAACGCGCTGTCTGGAACAGGCTCCTGGTGTTCGCCACGAGCCTGGGCCTTCTGTCCTGCGGCGGCAACGAGCGCCCGGTACCCGAGGGCGTTCACACCACCACCGCCCGTCTCGCGACGGCACCGGCCTGGTACCCCACCGCGTCCATGCCGGCCACCCGCGCGCAACACGCGGCCGTCCTCCTGCCTGACGGGAAGCTGCTGGTCGTCAACGGCGTCAACCGCGACGGGTTCGTCACCACGGCGGACCTGTATGATCCGGCCACTGGCACCTGGGCCTCCGCGGGCACCTCCGGCATCCAGGGGAACATCACGCTCGCCGTCCTGCTGCCCACCGGCAAGGTGCTGGTGTTGACCGACGGCTCCCAGTCGGGACGCATCTACGACCCGGTGGCCAACACCTGGACCGCCACGGGAAACATGTCGACCACCCGCGCCCTCCCCACGCTCACGCTGCTGGCCACGGGGCAGGTGCTGGTCGCGGGCGGCACCGGCACCGGTGGCGCCCGGCTCACGTCCGCGGAACTGTACGACCCCGCCACCAACACCTTCCTTCCCACGGGAGCCATGTCCCTGAGCCGGAGCGCACACACGGCCACGAGGCTGCGTGACGGACGGGTGCTCGCGGTGAGCGGCTTCAGCCAGGCCGGTGAGGTCCCAGGCGCGGAACTCTACGACCCCGCCACCGGCACCTGGACCGATACCGCGGCCCCGCTCACAGCCCGGTACTACGCCACCAGCACCCTGCTCCCGGATGGCCGCGTGCTCTTCGCGGGCGGGCGCATCGCGGGCGGCGGCATCATCCAATCGGAAGTCTACGACCCGGCGGCCAACACCTGGACCGCCACGGGCAACCTCGCGTTCCCGCGCGACAGTCACGCGGCCACGCTGCTTCCCGATGGCCGTGTCCTCGTCACGGGCGGCAGCGCCTCCAACGGCTCGGCGGCGCAAAACGTGGCGGAGCTCTACAACCCCGCCACCGGCGCCTGGGCTTCCGCCGGCACGATGAATGTCGGCCGTGAGAACCACACCTCGACGCTGCTGCCGGGGGGCAAGGTGTTCATCGCCGGCGGCTTTTCCAGCGCGGGCAGCCTGACCTTCTACGCGCAGACGGAGGTCTACGATCCGGCCGTCACCGCGTTCACGCCCGCTGGCACCATGGGCACGCCCCGGACGGATCCGCTGGTGGCGCTGCTGCCCACGGGCCAGGTGCTCGTCGCGGGTGGCCGCGGCGCCGGTTCGTCGACGGCGGTGGAGGTGTATAACCGTGCGAGCAACACCTGGACCGCGGCGCCCGCGCTCGCCGTGCCGCGTGAGCGCGCGACCGCGACCGTCCTGCCCTCCGGCCAGGTGCTGGTCGCCGGTGGCCGCAACGGAAGCACCTCGACGAACTCCGCCGAGCGCTACGACTCCACCACCGGGACCTGGCTGCCCACCGCCACCCTCCCCCGCCCGAGGCACGTCCACACCGCCACGCTCCTTCCGGATGGCCGGGTGCTCCTGGCAGGCGGCCAGAGCAACGCCACGGTGCTCGTCGCCGCGGACCTCTATTCGCCCGGCACCGACACCTGGGCCCCGGCTGCCTCCTCCGGCGTTGCTCGCGCCAGCCATGGCGCCGTCCTGCTCCACAACGGCAAGGTGCTCGTCGCGGGCGGCCATGACGGCAACGGCGCGGAGCTCAGCTCGGCGGAGCTGTACGACCCCGTCGCCGACACCTGGACCCCCGCGGCGAGCCTCGCCCAGGGCCGGGACGAGCTGACGCTGACGTTGCTCCCCTCGGGCCAGGTGCTGGCGGCGGGCGGCATCGCTGGCTTCACGCCCCTCGCGTCCGCGGAGCTGTACGACCCCACCACCAACACCTGGAGCCCGGTGGGGCCGCTCGCGCAGTCGCGCCAGCACCACACCGCCACGCTGCTGCCCTCGGGCAAGGTCCTGGTCGCGGGCGGCCTGACCGTGGCGGGCGTGTTCGCCGACACCGCGGAGCTCTATGATCCGCAGCTGCGCGCGTGGACGACCGTCGCGACGCCCAACACGCAAGGAGGGTTGATCTCCACCGCCCTCCCCTCGGGCGAGGTCCTGCTCGCCGGAGGCGTGGCCGCCTCCACCGCGGAGCTGTTCAACGACACCGGCGCCCAGCCCGCCTGGAAGCCCACGGTGACGAACCCGGCGACCCTGGTGGCCGGCTGCCCCACCGTCCTGGAGGGCCTGCTGTTCCGGGGCATCTCCGGCGGAAGCAGTGGCAGCTACCTGGACTCTCCCACCGACTTCCCCCTGGTCCGGCTGCGGGCCGCGGAGGGCGGACGCCTCTGGACGCTTCCCAGCAGCGACACCTCGGCCACGCGCGCGACGGTGACCGTGCCCACCGGCACGCCGCTGGGCACCTACGGGCTCTCCGTCTTCGCCAACGCCATCCCTGGCGGACGCATGGTGACGGTCGTCGCCAACCGCGTCCCGACGGCGGCGGACCAGCAGGTCGTCGTCCAGCGCGACACCGGGACGGAGCTCGCCTTGGCCGTCACGGATCCGGACCCCGGTCAGGTGTTGTCCCCTGTCGTCGTCACCCAGCCGCAGCACGGCACGCTCGCCACCAATGCGGCGGGAAACCTCACGTACACGCCCGCCCCCGGCTACGTGGGCCCGGACAGCTTCACCTACCGGGTGCGTGACTGCGCGGACGAGAGCAACATCGCGACCGTCACCCTCGACGTGGTGGAGGACGCGCCCACCCTCACCTGCCCCGCGAACGTCACCGCGGAGGCGACCGGCGCGGACGGCGCTGTCGTGACGTACGACCCCGCGGTGCTGGATCCGGCAGGGGGGCTCCCGGTGAGCTACTCGCAGGCGTCGGGCTCGCGCTTCCCGCTGGGCACCACGACGGTCACCGCGACCACGATGGGCATCACCTGTTCGTTCCAGGTGACGGTGCAGGACACCACGCCGCCCGAGCTGACCTGCCCCGCGAACGTGACGGCGGCCCGGGATGAGCCGGTGACCTTCAACCCCACGGCCTCGGACGCGGTGACGGCCTCGCCGTCGGTGACGTCCTCGCCCGCGTCGGGCAGCACCTTCGCGCCGGGCGCCACGCAGGTCACCGTCACCGCGACGGATGACGCGGGCAACTCCGCGCAGTGCACGTTCCAGGTCCGGGTCCAGGTGGAGGTCGTGGAGCTGGCCGGTGGCGGATGCAACAGCACCGGCGGCACCTCGTCCGCGCTGGCACTCCTCGCGACGCTCGCGGCGGCCTGGAGCACTTCGCGCCGCCGTCAGAACGCGGACCGGGGGAACTGAGACATGCGCTCCCTCTTTTCTCGAATGGACCTTCCCTTGCGTACAAAGGCTCAGAGCTGGGCGCTGGCCGCGCTGCTGGCCACCGCCGTCTCCCCCGCTGCCTTCGGGCAGACCACCACGAGTCCCATCTCGGCGCTGGACCTGGAGCGCCTGCGCTTCCAGCCGGCGGCGACGGACTCCATGCTGGTGGACACCGGCCGCGTGCTTCCCGAGGGCGGCTACCGCCTGCTCCTCATGGTCAACTACGAGCGCGGCATCCTGCTGCTCCAGGGCAGTGACGGGCTGGAGCGCTCCATCCTCCACTACCGCACCGCGGGCTGGCTGGCCGGCGCGTGGTCGCCGGTGGACCGGTTGGAGTTCTCCGCGAAGCTGCCCGTCATCATCGCGCAGGGCGGCCATGGCGCGGATCAGCTGGCCGGCGTGAGCGAGCCGGACTCGTTCGGCCTGGGCACGCCGGAGCTGGGCGTGCGCTACGAGTTGCTGCGGCGCGAGGAAGGCGCGCCGGTGTTCCTGGGCCTGGGCCTGGACATCGGCCTGCCGGGCGGCTCGGCGGACGCGTTCGGCCGTCAGGCGGGCTGGGCCGGCTTCCAGGTGGCGCCCCGCGTGTCGGTGAGCCGCGAGGTGGGTCCGGTGGTGCTGGGTGCCAACGTGGGCGTGCGGATCCGCTCGAAGGAAGTCGAGCCGGGCCGCGACGTGGGCACGGAGCTGGAGCAGGGCGTGGTGGTGGCCACGCGCGGCAAGGGGCTGCGCGGTGAAATCGCGCTGCAGGCCGCCGAGTCGCTGGTGGAGTCGGACCTGGCGCTGGAGCTGCTGGGCGGCGTGCGGCTGCCGGTGGGCGCGGGCTTCGAGGCGTTCGCGCTCGCGGGGCACGGCTTCACGGACATCCCGGGCACGCCGTCGTTCCGGCTGGGCGCGGGCATCGCGTACGCGAACGAGCCCGAGCCCGTGGACCGCTGCCGCACCGGCCGCAGCCACACCCCGGAGCAGTGCCCGAACGAGGACGACGACGGGGACGGCGTGGCCAACAAGGACGACCGCTGCCCGCTGGAGGCCGGCTCCGTGGAGAACAACGGGTGCCCGGACAAGGACTCGGACGGCGACGGCGTGGTGGACCGCGAGGACCAGTGCCCGCAGCAGGCTGGCACGGCGCAGAACCACGGCTGCCCGGCGCAGGACACGGACAAGGACGGAGTGCCGGACGCCGACGATGCCTGCCCCAACGAGGCCGGTCCCGCTTCCGAGCGTGGCTGCCCCGTGAAGGACTCGGATGGCGACGGCGTGCCGGACAAGGACGATGCCTGCCCGAACGAGGCCGGTCCCGCTTCCGAGCGTGGCTGCCCCGCGAAGCAGCAGAAGCCGCCCGAGGAGCCCCAGCAGAAGCCGCCCGAGGAGACGAAGTCGCCGCTGGAGCACATCGTCCAGTTCCCGGTGAACCAGTCGGAGTTCCAGGAGAACGAACAGCAGCAGCTGGATGACATCGCGGCATACCTGAAGGCGAATCCGGAGCTGAGCATCCGGATCGAAGGCCACACGGACAACAGCGGTCCGGAGGAAGCCAACCGCACGCTGAGCCAGCAGCGCGCGAACCGGGTGCGTGAGTACCTGATCCAGAAGGGCATCGCGGGCTCGCGCATGGAAGCGAAGGGCTTCGGCCCCGACCGTCCGCGCGTGTCCAACGAAACGCCGGAAGGCCGCAGCGCGAACCGCCGCGTGGAGTTCGTGCCCGTCTCCGGGCGCTGATTCCCGCGAGCGTCAACGTGACGCCGCTTCGTGGTCCTCCACGAAGCGGCGCACGGAGGCTTCAGGCCTCTTCAGGATGCAGCTGCACCAGCGCGGGCAGCTCCGCCGCGCGGTCCCGCAGGCGGACCTTGGGGCGGATGGCCACCGGAACACGGGCCGCCGCCAGCAGGTCCAGGTCGAACACGTTGTCGCCGAAGGCGGCGTAGAGCGGCCGGTCCGTCCGCTGCCTCAGGCACGTCACCTTGCCGGGGCCATAGGGCACGGGCTCGAAGACGGACGTCTGCAACCGTCCGCCCTCCTCCTTCGGCGTGCACGCCAGCACGAAGTCCGGCGTGAGCCCCACCTCGCGCACCGCGGCCTCCACCACCGCGCGCGGCGACGCGCTGACCACGTAGCAGTCCACGCCCTGGCCGCGGGCCCACTCCACCACGCGGCGGGCCTCGGGATGGACGCGTCCGGCCACGCCCCGCCGTTTCACGACCTCCTGGGCGAAGCCGAGCACCTCCTCCGCGTGCCAGCCCGCGAAGATCCACGCCATCATCTCGTAGGTGTCCTTCTCCGGCAGGCGCCCGGCCTCGAACGCCTTGAACAGCGCGTGCGCCAGCGTCACCGCGTCCGGATGCGCCTCCACGCCGTGACGGGCACCCAGCTGCTCCAGTGCCGCGCGGGCCTCGGGCCGCACGCCGCCGTGCTCCAGCAGGGCCATGAACAGGTCGTCCCCCACGTCCCCGCTCCACAGCGTGCCGTCCCCGTCGAAGGCCAGCACGCCGTTGGGTGTCCGCTCCATCTCGCGACGGATGCGCTCCAGCGTCTCGTCGACCCGTTCAATCCTCATGGCCGACATCCTCGCTGGCCGGGCAGTCCGGTGTCACCCGAGTCCGCGACATCACGCTGCAAGGTGTTCACCTCTCCGGTGAACGTGTGCTTACCCTCCAGGGCATGGCACGGACCGAGAAAGAGAAGATGCTCGCGGGCGAGCTGTACCTCGCCACCGACCCGCAGCTGGTGGCCGAGCGAGCCCGCGCCCGCAGGCTCCTGCGCCGCTACAACGAGTCCAGCCAGGACGAGCTGCCGGAGCGTGAGAGCCTGCTCACCGAGCTCCTGGGCCAGGTGGGCGCCGGGACGTGGATCGAACCGCCCTTCTACTGCGACTACGGCGAGCACATCCGGCTGGGCGAGCGCGTCTTCATGAACTTCCAGTGCGTCATCCTGGACTGCAACACGGTGACGATTGGGGACGACGTGTCCTTCGGTCCGGGCGTGCAGGTGTACGCGGCCACGCATCCGCTGGATCCGGATGAGCGCATCAAGGGCCCGGAGCTGGGACGCGCCGTCACCATCGGCGCGAAGGTGTGGATTGGCGGCGGGTCCATCATCTGCCCGGGCGTCACCATCGGCGAGGGCTCCACCATTGGCGCGGGCAGCGTGGTGACCCGGGACATTCCTCCGTACGTCTTCGCCGCCGGCAATCCCTGCCGCGTCATCCGGAACCTCCGGTAGCGGAAGGTCAGCCGCCCGCAGCCTCCACCGCGTCGGGCTCCGGTTCCTCGGGGCCCTCGACGGTGCGCTCCAGCGTCCGGGCGAGCGCGACCCGGGCCTCCGCCGCCTCCTCGAACGCCTCATCGCTCCCGGCCCGCGCCGGAACAGGGACCGTCGCATCCAGCTCATCCGGATGCAGGCGGAACCACTTCGCGATGAGCATCAGCTCCTGGGCCTCCTGCGCGCGGAGGCCAATCGCCTCCGGCTCCGGCATGGCGAAGATGTCCCGCACCCGCGCCTCCAGCGCCGCGTGCTCTTCCATCGTCTGGGGAGCAGGCACCTCCGCGCGGATCCGTCCCCGCCGCAGCACGTACGTGCGGTCCTGGCCGCCGTGCCCGCGCACCGTGTAGACCAGCGACAGCCGCCGCAGCGTGCGCCCCAGCTCGACAATCCAGGCCTGCACGTTCTCCAGCCGCTCCGCGCGGTCGCGCAGCTCCGCCGCGTATTCGAACTGGAGCCGCCGCGCCGCCATGGCCATGCGCTCGCGCAGGATGACCAGTGGCCGGTCCGACTCGCCGTTGAGGAACGCCCGCGCCAGCGCGACCTGCGCCAGGTACTCCGCGGTCGTGCACCCGCCCGCGCACGGTGAGAGGCACCGCGCCGTCTGCCCGCGCATGCACCGCGGGTCGTCCTTCATGGGGAAGAGCGGGATCTGATCCGCCAGCCGCATGGGCGTCTCGGAAGGACAGTCCCGCAGCTCCAAGAGGTCGTTCACCGCCCGCACCACGTCCGCCATGGTGTGCCGGCCGTGGAAGGGCCCGAAGTACTCCGCCGTCCCTCCACCGCCGGGCTGGCCCACCACGCGCAGCCGGGGCACGGCCTCCCGCGTGAGCTGGAGGAAGCAGTGCGAGCGGTCGCGCTTGTGCTCCACGTTGTAGAGGGGCCGGTGGCTCTTGATGAGCCGGAACTCATGCAGGAGCGCGGCGAACTCGCTGGCCGTGTACTCCCACTCCACCTGGTGCGCCTGGGCCACGATCTCGGCGGCCTTCTCGCCCTCGTCCGCGCGGAAGTAGGAGAGGAGCCGCGTGCGCACGCGCACGGACTTGCCCACGTAGAGCAGCTCTCCGGCGGGACCGAAGAACCGGTACACGCCGGGCCGGTTCTCCGCGCTCTCGCGGACGTGACTCAGGAGGGTGGCGGCGCGCGGGTCCATGCGGCAGGAGCGCCGGGCCTGCGAGCCCGGGCACCGCAGGCTAACCCGCCACGTTCCGCCGTACCGCCGTTCGCGCGCCGGTCATCACAACCCGGCCGGAGGGCGGCCAGCGGGCCACGCGCCCGGACTTCAGCCCACGCCCTTCAACGTCATCGCAGTGGCGGCGGCCTCGTCCTTCAGGTCCTTGGGCGTGGCGATGGAGGCCTTCAGCTCGCGGTAGGTCTGCGCGTAGCCGTTGCGCAGGATGCCCTCGCGGATGCGCTCCATCAGCTTCTGGTAGTGCCGCACGTTGTGCACCGACAGGAAGCGCGAGCCCAGGTGGTGCTTGCCGCGCATCAGGTGCTGCAGGTAGCCGCGCGAGTAGCGCTTGCACACGTAGCAGTCGCACTCGGGGTCGAGCGGTCCGTCCTCCAGGCGGTATGCGGTGCGGGTGATGCGCACCAGCCCCTGGAACGTGTACGCGTAGCCCTGCTGCGCCATCTTCGTGGGGATGATGCAGTCGAACATGTCCACGCCGCGCAGCACCGCCTCCAGCAGGTCCGTGGGCGTGCCCACGCCCATGAGGTAGCGCGGCTTGTCCTGCGGCAGGGACGCGGTGGCGCGCTCGGTCATCGTGTCGCGCTCCACCTTCGTCTCCCCCACCGCCAGCCCGCCGATGGCGAAACCGTCGAAGGGCAGCTTCGTGAGGAACGCGGCGCTCTCGTCGCGCAGGGCCGGGTGCACGCCGCCCTGGACGATGCCGAACAGCGCCTGCCCCGTGGCGCGAGTCTCCTTCGCGGCGAGGCTGCGCACGGCCCAGCGGTGGGTGCGCTCCATGGCCTCACGGGTGCCGGCCTCGTCCGTGCGCGAGTCGATGCACACGTCCAGCACCATCATGATCTCCGAGTTGATCGCCTGCTGCATGGCGATGCTGGACTCGGGGCTCAGGAGCTGGCGGCTGTTGTCGTAGAAGCTGCGGAAGTGCGCGCCCTTCTCCGTGATGAGCCGGTCCTCCGGCAGGGAGAAGATCTGAAACCCGCCCGAGTCCGTCAGCACCGCGCCGTCCCACCCCATGAACGGGTGGATGCCGCCGAAGCGCTCGAACACCTCCGGGCCGGGCCGGAGCATCAGGTGGTAGGTGTTGGCGAGGAGGATCTTCGCCCCCGTCTCCTTCACCTCCTCCATGCCGAGGTGGCGGAAGCCGGCGTGGGTGGCCACCGGCATGAACATCGGCGTGGGGAAGGACCCCTTGCGGGTGTGCAGGATGCCCGTGCGGGCGCCGGTGGGGTCGGTATTCAGGAGTTCGAAGCGGACGGCCATTGACGGGCCTTATACC
>NZ_RAWK01000185.1 GCF_003612165.1 Corallococcus aberystwythensis
GTGTTGAAGGCGAGCACCACCTGGGCTTGCAGCCGCGGAAAGAGCCGGTGGCCAAAGCCATGCTGGGGCGCGGTGAGGCGCACGCGCACGGTGTCGATGGGGCGGGCCCGGCCGCCCGTGGACAGCACCGTGGCGGGGACATCGAAGGTGGCAGGGGTGAAGAGGGGCCCGAGGCGGGTGCTCCCCGCGCCGGCGGCGGGCACGGGGCCGAGCCCCACGGCCAGCTCCACCCGGAAGGTACCCCGCGTCACCGGTAGAGGCTTCGTGACCTGGCTGACCTGGCGCAGGGGCTGCTTCTCTTCCGGCTCAAGGGGCTGCTTCACTCCCGGCTTGAGGGGCTTCTTCTCTCCCGGCTCGGGGGGCTGGAGCACGTAGCCCGCGTACACCGTCTCGAGGTCCAGCTCCGGCCCCGGGTCGAGCCAGTCGAGCCCCAGTGTCAGCGACGTGAGGGCCTTGGCCCGGAGCTCGGCGCAGCGCACGGAGAAGGCGGAGCCGGGCAGGGGCTGGGTCCCGAAGGGCGCGAAGGGCCTGGCCGGGTCGATGCGGCCCGTGTCCGTCTCCACCTGGAGCTGGCGCATGCCCTGCACCTGGACGTCGAGGCGGACGCTGGCGAGGGTGAGCGCGGCGAGCGCGCCATACGTCCTTCCGGTGGCCACCTCCTGCACGAGGAAGAAGCGGCAGATGGGCCAGGTGGTGTCCAGGGTCCCGCCGTGGATCTCACGCTGGTAGCTCGCGACGGCCGGGTCCGCGGCGGAGAGCCGCAGGCCCACCCGCAGGACATTGCCCGCCAACCGCGCCTCGCGCACCGCGAGCGCCAGCCAGCCCTTGGCGATGGAGACCTCCACCCGGAAGAGGCGCGCCAGGTCGAGCGTCTGGAGGGTGTCCTCGGCCCCCGGCGTCGCCTTGAGGGTGAGCTCCAGGGTGAGGGTGCGCTCCCCTTCCGTCAGCAGCAGGGTGGGAGAGGCGAGCGCGAAGCCAATGGCCGCCGCCGGGTGCGAGGCGCTCCCGAGCGCGGACCAGCCGGACTGCTCCGGCGGAAGGGGCGCGCCGAGCCCGTCCGCGGAGTTCGCGGCGGGGCTGGCCGTGAGCAGCCCCTCCGGGGTCCGGTGCACCGTGAGGAATGGCTCCGCGGAGGCGTGGTCCAGCCGCAGGTCCTCGTCCAATGCGTAGCGCAGGGGCTGGCCTTGCGCGTCCTTGCCGCCCAGCACGACGGTGCCGGAGGGGACGACATACGATTCCAGGTGACGGGCGAGCTCGAAGGTGAGGAAGAGGTGGTCGGCCTCGGCGCCCCGGGGGCGCAGCCGCAGCACCTCCTGGTAGTAGTACTCGAGGTGCCGGGCGGTGAGGCCATTGAGGCTGTCGAGCGCGTGGCGGAAGAGGTGCAGGAAGGTCAGCAGCAGCGCCATCGGCGGCTCGTGCCGTGGCCAGTCCGCGAGCGTGCGCTGGAGGTCGTCGGCCGCCACTTCCGCCATCCGCGCCAGCGTGCGCGGGAAGGACTCCACCAGCGGGCGCAGGTACTCCAGGGCGCGGGCGAGCTTCTCCGCCTCCGGCACGCTGGCGTCGTGCGCGCCAGCTCCGAAGGCGGGAATGTACGCCGGCACCGCCGCCACACACGCCACCCAGCTGGCCGTTCCGGGGGGACACCACTCCAGGTTCAGCCCGGGCTCCAGCGCGAGCACCTGCTCGGCCGTCACCTCGGTGCCCGCGGGCGGGGGCGCGAGCAACCCCAGCTCCGCGGCGGCCTTGTGGATGCCGATGAGCAGCTGGAGGTCCGCGCGCAGGCCGCCCCGCACCTGCTGCCAGAGCACGTCGGGAAAGCGCAGCGCCCCGGTGCCGAGCGCGGCCCAGCCGTCCAGCCGGAGCACGAGCGCGAAGAGGTCGTCGAGCAGCCGGCGGAAGGCCACGCCTCCGCCGGGCCGGGGGACGTCGTCGGCGAAGGCCAGGAGGCGGCGGCGCTCGCGCTCGGCGTCCTGCGCCGCCACCGCCGCGGCCGCACTGCTGATGTCGCCCTCGATGAAGGGCGCCCAGTCTCCCGCTGGCAGGTTCGAGAGGCCGAAGTAGCGCAGCTGCCGGGCGTAGTGCCGCAGGTATTCAAGGTAGGCGGCCGTGTCTCGCCCGTCCACGGGCGCGTACGCCGGGTCCAGCGCGGGGAGCGCGCGGTCGGCCTGGCTCGTCCCGTCGCGCACCAACGGATGGGAACTCTGGCAGGGACAGGGCTGCTTCATCGCTCGAGGTTCGTGCCTTCGCGCACGTAGTAGGGGAACACGTAGTTGTGGCGGCTGTTCGTGGTGCGGATGACGTACTCCAGCAGCATGGCGATGCTGCCGGTCTCCGGGACGGGCATGAGCTTCAGCGCGTCCAGCTGGATGCGCGGCTCGTGGTAGAGGATGGCCGTGCGGACCAGGTCCTTCACGTAGGCCTCCGCCGAGGCGTCGAGCGGCTCGAAGAGCATGCTGCGCAGGTCGCACCCGTACTCGGGCCGCATCAGCCGCTCCCCCACCTCCGTGCCGAGGAGGATGGCGAGGCTCTGTTCGATGTCCACCACGCCATGGACGATGGCGACGGTTCCCCGCTCGCGCAGGAAGGTGGGAGGGAAGCTCCACCCTCGGCCGAGGAAGGAGTCAGGCCCGGGCACCCGCTCCGTCTTGCGCTGTCCGTCCCTCATCCGAGCTGCACCATGGGCGAGCCCACCGCCGCCATGGCCCCGCACGCGCAGGAGTCCGTGGTGCGCACCGCGGGCAGCCCGCTGATGAGGACGGTGGAGCTGCCGCTGGTGAAGGGGCTGGCGGTGGGCTGGTGGGCGTTGGGTGGCAGGGAGCAGACGTGCGTGTCGCCCACCACCGAGGCGGGCATGCCGCCGATGAGGACGGTGGACACGCCGGGTCCGACGATGGTGCCGCCGTGGTTGGTGGAGTCTCCGACTCGGGCCGCTGGGGGCATTGCGTCCACTCCTCGCGTTCAGTTGATCTGCACCATGGAACCCTTGAGCACCGCGGTGGCGCTGGATGACATCTCCACGCCGCCCGAGCCCTCCGCCTTGAACTGCGCGCTCGCCTTCACGTTGACGTTCACGCCCTCGACGCTCACGTCGCCCTGGGCCTTGAACGTCAGGGCGCCCGCGCTCTCCACGGTGATGCCGTCGCTGGAGAGCTGGAGCTTGTTGCCGTTCGCATCCTCGATGCGCACGCCTTGCGCGTCGTCGCTCAGCACGAGGGTGTTGCCACCCGGGGTGGAGAGCGTCAGCTCCTTCTTCTCATCGTCGAAGAGCAGCTTCAGCTCCGAGCGGGTGACGAAGCCCTTCTGGGGGTTCTCATCGCTCGCAGGCAGGGGCGAGGGCATCGCGCTGCTGTGCAGCATGCCAAGCACCACCGCGTCGCGCGGATCCTGCTGGATGAAGCCCAGTACCACCTCGTCGCCCACCTCGGGGCGGAAGACGCTGCCGCGTCCGTCGCCCGCGTCGAGCAGCGCCAGCCGCGCCCAGACGCCCGGTGCGTCGGCGGAGACGATGGGCAGGCGCACCTGGATGCGCTCCTCGCCGTCCGGGTCATCCTGGAGCGCCGTCACCACGCCCACCTGGAGACCGTGGAAGGGGGGCAGCAGGCCCGCGGCGGGTGGCGGCTCCACGGGCAGCGTCTCCCGGAAGGACTCTGGCGACAGGCCGAACTGCACCTCCGTCTCCCAGTTCTCCAGGGTGATTTGGTGGCGCACGCCGGTGACGTAGACGTTGCCGGAGAAGCGCTCGCCCACGCCGGCCAGCTCCACGAGGGCCCCTGGCTTGAGCCGCGCGTCGCCCTGGCACGCCGCGCGTCCCCGCACCAGGGCCATGCGGCTGCGCAGCAGGCGGGAGCTGGCCCACGCGCGGAGCTCCTCCTCCGACAGCCGGCCGCCGTGCCGCAGCGCCGCGGGTCCATGGCCGATGACGGCCGCCAGCTCGGAGGCGCTCTGGTTGCCGGGGGGCGTGAAGGCGGGTTCCTCCCCGTCGGCTGTCAGCAGGGCCTGGGCGCTGGAATCCCACGCCTCGCCGGTGGTGGCCTCCCACTGGTGACGGGCGTCCGTCTCCGCCTCCAGTTCGAAGAGGTCCTGTCCGAAGGTGAGCCGCGTCACCGGCGCTCCGGAGGTGTCCGGCTTCTCCACGGCGACGGCGCCGTCATCCACGCGCACCACGAGCCCGTTGGCGTCGGCGCGCTCCAGGAGGAAGTCCCAGTCACTCACGTCCACCTGCACCATCTGCACATGGGTGACGGGGGTGTCGGCCACCTGGGCGTCCACGCTGGCGCGGCCGAGCAGCTCGGTGAGGATGTCGCTGTCGGTCATGTCGTTGTAGACGGCGCTGCGCCGCCCCACGGTGGCCTTCACCGCCTTGTCCCGGCACTCCACGGTGAGGGTGCAGCGCGCGCCACGCCGTGCGCGGATGGCATGGCGCAGCACCAGGCCCTTGAAGAGCACCTCCTCCTCGTCGTGGTAGCCGGCGCGAATCTCCAGCTCGCGCCCGGGAGCGAAGAGCGCCTGGCCGCTCAGCGGGAAATCCGAGGCGGCCAGGTCCCCATCCTGGAGCACCACCTGGGCGGTGGGGACGCGGTTGAGGGCGCGCGTCACCACGACGGACAGCACGTGGTGCTCCTGGCTGACCTCCTGGCCGTTCGTGAAGAGCCGCAGACGGATGACGTCGGGTGGGGGCATGGCGCGGGCTCAGGAGGACTGGCGGACGAGCGGTGGCAGGCGCAGCACCTGGCCGGGGCGCAAGTCGCGCAGGTGGCGCAACCCGTTGAAGCGCGCCACGTCCACCGTGTGCGCGGCGCTGCCATAGACGCGGTGGACCATCAGCGGCAGGGTGTCTCCCTGGCGCACCACCCGCTCGTGCGTCACGTCCGGCGAGGCGAGGCCCTGCTCGGCCACGCGCAGGGTGTCGTCGATGGCCTCGGAGAAGACGGCCGTCACCCTGGCGCGCAGGGGGAAGCCGTCCGGCTTGAAGAGGCTGTACTGGATGTCCGCCGCCTTGAGGACGCACCGGACGATGAGTGGCCCCCAGGACAGCTTCAGGTACAGCGGGCGGTGGATCTCACCGTCCATCTTCCCGGTGACTGTGAGGAACTGCTCGATGTCCGTGGCCACTTCGCGCGGCGAGGCGGCCGTGCCGGTGCCATCGAACACCAGCTCGAAGATGTATTCGCGCGGCTTGATGCGGCCGAAGCGCTGCGAGCTGCCGCTGGTGCCCTGGCCCTGGCCCTGGCCGTACTCAATCTCGTACTTGGACGCGTAGCTGGCCGGGTTGAAGAGGACGGAGAACGTGTCCTGCTTTTCGCCCTCCGCGTAGGAGATGGCCCGGTAGGCCTCGATCTTCAGCTTCTTCAGCTCGCCGCTCACGTTCCACCCCTCACCGCTCGCGCTGCGCCTGGAGGATGCGCATCACCTGCTCCACGCACTCGGCGACGACGTCGTCGTGCTCGTCCTCGCGCCGCTGGGCCGAGGGGCGCTGCGCGTCCGGCTCCTGCGGCCGCACGGTCAGCTTGATGACGAGCTCACGGATCTCGACGGGCATGACTCACTCCTGGACTCGGGTGAAGTAGCTGTAGGCCAGCTCCAGCGTCTCCACGACGATGGCGCTCTCCTGGGCCTTGAAGTCCGACAGCGCCCACTTCACGGGCCACGCCCGCTCGAAACGCCAGGCGGCCAGCGGCTCGTGCTCCTCGTTGAGCAGCGTCACGATCACCGTCACCGGCTGGAACTGGAAGTGGAGGATGGCGTCCTCGCACCAGCGCTGGAGCTTCGAGTCCGTCGCCATCCCCCGGCGCAGCGCGAGGTTGCCGTACCTGGCCCGGTTGGGGAGCCGGTGGGCGAAGCGGTTCTCCCCGCCCTCCACCAGCTCCTCCACGGCCAGCTCCGTCGCCAGGCCGGACACCTCCTGGAAGTGCGAGTCGACCGTGCCCGCCGCCAGCCCCACGAAGTCCACCCGGAAGTGGAAGCCCACTGGTGGGTACATGTGCCTAGTCGTTCTGGATGGTCAGTCCTTCGTGGGCAATCTCGATGGACTCGATGGCCACCTCGTTGCCCGTGGCCTTGAGCGCGGGCCCCTCGATTTTCACGGGGAAGGCGTTCTTCGCCGTCCACGTCATGACGGGCGCGTGCTCCTCGTCGAGCAGGGAGATGATGAGGTCGCGCCGCTCCACTTGATTCAGCTTGGTGGTGTTGAGCCAGTTGAAGAACTCGTTGTCCTTCTTCACGATGCCGCGCTTGAGGGTGATGTTGTTGTACTTGGGGATGCCGGGCTGCTTGAGCGGCGAGTACTCCTGCATCAGGCCGTGCCGGTACTCGATGACCTGGTGCTCGATGGTCAGGCCGGAGACCTCCGAGAAGCCCAGGCTTGTTGCACCCCACGTCACCTGGAAGTGGAAGCTCGCAAGAGGGTAGGTGGCCATCGCGTGACTCCTTAGGCGGTCTGCATCTTGTGGGAGAACTTCAAGACGATGAACTCGGCGGGCCGCACCACGGCCAATCCAATCTCCACGTTCATCCGGCCCTCGAGCACGTCCTGCGGCGTCATCGTCACGCCCAGGCCCAGCTTCACGAAGAAGGCCTCGTCGGGCTTGGCGCCCGTGAGCGCGCCGTCGCGCCACCGCTGCGTGAGGTAGTTCTCGATCATCGAGCGCACGCGCACCCAGGTGTTGGGGTCGTTCGGCTCGAAGACGGCCCAGTAGGTGGACTTCTTGATGGACTCCTCAACCATGTTGTAGAAGCGGCGCACGGAGATGTAGCGCCACTCGTTGTCGTTGCCGGCGAGCGTGCGCGCGCCCCACACGAGCGTGCCCTTGCCGGCGAACGCGCGGATGGCGTTGATGGACTTGCCGGCGTCCACGTCCACGTTGAGGTTCGCCTGGTCGTTGGCGTCGAGCTTCAACACCGGTTCCACCACCGAGGAGAGGCTGACGTTGGCCGGCGCCTTCCACACCCCGCGGCTGTTGTCGACGTAGGCATAGAGGCCCGCGATGGCGCCGCTGGGCGGCAGCACCGCGGCCTCGCGCCCCAGCGCCTCGAAGGCCCGCTGGAGCACGGGGTGGGTGGTGCGGACGATCTCCTCCAGGTTGTCCACGATGCGGTCGGCGGACTCCTGCAGGGTGGTGAGCAGCGCGTACATCTCTTCGAAGGCGGCACGGAAGGCGGGGCGGGCGTGGGCTACGGCCGCGGCCACGTTGGCCGGGGTGGCGCCGTAGATTGCTCGGTGCTCCGGGGTGGCCGCGGCGGGCAGGCTGTAGCTGGGGAAATCCGTGTCCACGATAATGCCCAGCGCGGTCGCCCCGGCGACGATGCCGTTGAAGGCGAGGTCGTAGCCCTTCAGCTGCTCCACCAGGGCCTCCAGGCGGGCGGCGGGCTTCACCAGGTTGAGGGCCTCTGTCTGCAACTGGCTGCTATTGAGGCCGGTGGCGTAGCCGAGCAGCCGAAGGGCCAGCTGCCGCAGGACGGTGGCGTAGTGGACGAGCTCGGCCCTGGTTTCAAGCTCGTTCTGGGCCGGCTGAAAGTGCTTCGGGTACGTCTTGCCAGAGCCCTCCGCGTCGGCGAGCGCGGTCTTGAGGGTTTGCACATCCTTGAGCGCACGATCCAACTGCTGCACCATCTGGAGCAAGGAGCCCGCTGTACCGGTGAGACTCGCGAGGCCGACGGTGTTGCCCCCCTTTTCGAAAGTGATGTCCTTGTAGCGGATGGTGAAGGGCGTGGTGGTGCGCACGTACGGGAAGTACGCCGCGCCGTACCGCAGCGCCCTCATGCCGATGCCGTTGCGGAACGTCGAGGCCATCTCGGTGAGCGTCTTCGCCGCATCGTGCATCACGTCGAGGATGGCGAAGCGGTCCTGGAGCTCCTCGCACTGGGCCAGCATCTTCGTCTGGAGTTCTGAGCAGTCGTTGTCACTCAGGAGCACTGCCTCGGGGATGACGATGAGCGTGGGCTCGTCTTCCTTGCGCAGCGGCTCCAGGCCGGCGACGAGGGCCGCCTTGTCCACGGTGTCGGAATAGGAGCCGACGGAGATGATGTAGCAGGGGCCGCCGCCGTTATCGAAGAAGAGCCGCAGGCTGTCGTAGAGGTAGAAGCGCGGGGTGATGGCGGTGGCGAGCACCGCGTTGTCGTCGTCGAGCTTGACGGTGACGGACTTCGGCGAGGCGCCGCCGCCGAAGTACTGCTCGAACTCGAGCTGGCTCTTGATGCGGAAGGGCTGCTTGGTGAGGCTCACCCCGTTGCGCTCGGCCTTTTTCGTATAGCCGATGAACGCCGGAATGGCGGTGGCCACCTCGGCCACGGAGGGAGGCAACAGTGAGACCTCCTTGATGTACACGTCCGGGGTCTTTTCGGTGCTCAATGCGGCTCCTTTGGGATCACAGCGGGATGCAGATGTCGGACACGAGCTGCTCGGGCGCCGTGTCGGCACGCTTCAGGGTGTTGCGTGGGGCGTTGGGCAGGTGGGGCAGCAGCGTCCCCCGGCTGGTGGACTCGAGGGCCATGTTGCGCAGGGGCGACTCGTGGAAGGGCAGGGCGGCGCTGGCCTTGAAGCTCACCACGCTTCTGCCAGGGAAGCGCGCCACCACCTCGGGGAAGGTTGCGCGCGCGAAGGTGATGCCGCTCGGGTAGGGCGCGGGAGCGTCCTGCGGGTAGCGGATGGTGAGGGTGTCCGCGAAGTCCATGGGCACGACGACGTGGTAGCGCCAGTGCGTGGAGCGGCGGTGGAACCCGGCCGTGAACTCAATGGGCGCGAGCGTCTGCTTGCCGTCCGCCACCCGTCGAGGCGGCCAGGGCTCTGTCAGGGGGCACAGCTCGAGGACGGCGAAGGGGCCGAGCGCGGGCAGCTCCGCGTCGACGAAGAGCGGCTCCGGCGTCGAGGCACCCACCTGCAGCCGGGCCAGACCGCCGAAGTCGCCGAGGTCCAGTGGCACGTTGAGCGTGTCACCGTCGAAGGAGGGGACCCGCGCGCGCGCCAGCTCGGCGCCGGCCTCGTCCTCCACCTGGACGAAGCCGCCGATGGCCGAGCGGGGCACCGCCACGGTGAGCTGGGGCGAGGACAGGCGCGCCTGGTCCGCCGCTTCGACGGAGGTCCCGGAGGTGAGCGTCGTGGCACCCTGCCGGTTGCGCAGGAGGTAACGCTGGCGGGAGCCCTGCTCCAGTGGCAGGTCGGTGACGTAGAGCAAGTCGGGCCGGGTGAGGACGAGGGCGAAGACGAGGCGGGCCCCCTCCTCGAGCGGGAAGCGGGCCTGGACATTGCCAGCGCTGTCGGTCTCCACGGGGCCCAGGAGGGTGAAGCCCTCCGAGCGGGGGACGAAGCGGAGCTGGCGCGCGCCGAGGAGGGCCGCGGTCTCGGCGGTGGGCACGGCCCGGAGGTCCGGGCAGGAGCCGTCCCGATAGTAGTCGTGGCGGAAGCGGACGCCGATGAAGGACTCGTAGCCGCGAGCCATGTCAGACCTTCGCCTCGGACAGGTCAACGGAGCGGATGCCCGGGGTGGTGCGCAGCGGCGTGCCGTCCTGGATGATGAGCATCCGCACGCGGTAGAGCACCGAGGGCAGGTAGCGCAGCGAGAGCGAACCCCACAGCTGGTTCTGCTCCTCGAAGGACTGCGAGTACAGCTCGACGAGGAGCTTCTCGATGCCTTCGTCCAGCCCTGGGGCGTTGGCGTGGTCGAAGAAGGGCCGGGACTGGAAGAAGGCCACCGTGGCCGACAGGAACTTGAGCGCGTCCGCGTAGCTGATGCCGTGGGCGGTGACCAGGAGGAAGAGGTTGAGCTTGACGTCGGGCTGGACATCCTCGACCTGACCGTCGCGCATGCGCGTGGCGACCTGCGTCTTCATGACGCGCTCCTCCTCCACGCGCACGAGGCTGAGCGTGAGTGGGTGCGACGGTGGCGTGTCATTGCTCAGGTCGGGAACAGGGCCCAGGGCTGCCCGCTCGCTCCCGTTGACGCTGAAGCGCCCGTTGAGGAAACCGTTGAGCTGACCGTTGAGTAGGGTCAACGCCTTGTCAATCACGCTGGCACCTCAGGACCCCTTCAGGAGCGCTGCGGGATCAAGCATGCCTGAATAGCGAACACCCAGGATCGGCATGTCTGGCAATGAGCCAGAAATGGACGACAATAATTGCGGGTCGTTCAACTTTGCACGGCATACTGCCCACTTGGGCGCAGCTCGCACGATCCTTGCTTGAGGCAAGGCTTGAACGAATCCTGTCTCGGATAAGGGCGGCCTGAGTGTCTATTGACCTGAGAGGCGATTGCCATTCAAGCTTGAGACACCGCCATTGAGCCTGATTGGCCTTGGCGAGGCAATGCTGCTCGATGTCTGGAAGGGAGGGTCAGGCCGCACGGGCCGGGGCGACCCGCACCTGGTTCCGGCCGCCTCGCTTGGCTGTGTAGAGCGCTTCGTCCGCCGCGCGGAGGGCGTCCTCGACCGTGTCTCCGTGCACTCCCAGTTCACCGAGCCCGGCGGAGCTGGTGACCTTGAATTCGCCGGCTTCGCTCTGGAACGCGAGCGCGGCGACCGTCTGGCGGATGTGTTCGGCGATGGCCTGCGCTCCCGTGTGGCCGGTGTCCTCGATCACCACGCAGAATTCCTCGCCGCCGTAGCGGGCCACGAAGTCCGTTGCCCTCGTGCAGGAGGCCACGGCCTTCGCCACCGAGGCCAGCACCACATCTCCCGTCTGGTGCCCGTGCTTGTCGTTCACCGACTTGAAGTGGTCGATGTCCATCATCATCACGGTGAGCGGAAGGCCGCTCCTCCGTGCCCGGGCGCTTGCTGTCTGGAGATGGGCCTCCAAGGCCCTCCGGTTCTTCAGCCCGGTGAGCGCGTCGGTGTTCGCCTGCTGGTGCATCGCCGCCAGGTCGCGCTCCAGCGAGACGCGCTCCAACTGCAAGCGTGCCGCCCGCGCCGTCTCCAGCGCGACCGAGATGTGATTGGCGATGGCCACGAAGATGACCTCGTCCTCTCGGCCAAACACCCCTCGGGCCAGCCGGTGGTCCAGGTACACCACTCCGAGGAGACGCCCGTGCAGGAGCAGCGGCGCGGCCATGATGCTCCGCAAGTCATTGGCGAGGATGCTCTCGGTGGCCCGCACCTCGCCCTCGTCCGTGCCCGTGACGACGAGCGGCCGGTGCGTGTCGCGGACCCGTTCAATCACGGTGCGGCTGTACCCGCCGAGTTCCTCGAGATCCACGCCGCCAGCTCCGCGTCCCACGCTGAGCGCCAGCTCCTGCGTCCCTTCCCGGCAGAGCAGCAGGAACGCGCGCTCCGCTCCGAAGATCCGCACGATGACGTCCAGCGCCACCCGCGCCTGCTCCCTCGGCTCGAAGACATTCGCGCAGGCCAGGCTGACTTCGAGCAACGCATCGAGCTGCCGCTGCAGGCGCAAGGCGTGTGCAGGGGCCTCTTCCGCTGGCTCCGAAGAACCGGAGGTGCTCCGGCTGGAGGACTCCACCTGGAAGTGGGCCCGTACCCGCCGGGCGCGCGCCTCCCAGCCGGCCCCGTCGGCCAGCGTCAACGCGAGCCGCGCCTCTCGCCGGGAGGACTCCATCTGACCGCGCTCCCGGAAGTGCTGGGCGCGCTCGACCATCACCTCGAAGAGGATCCACGGGCAGTCCACCTCGCGAGCCAGCACCTCGGCCTTCGCGAGCAGCTTCGCCGAGTCAGCGGCCTTGCCTTCGAGCCGCCGCAGCACGCCCTTACAGAAGCACGCGTGGGCCTGGAGCACCGGGGTCGTGGCCGCGCGCTGGAGCTCCGCGACGGCTGCTCGCGCCTTCCCGAGCAGCTCCTCACGGTTCCTGGCTGAGCCCGCCTTCAGCTTCGCGAGCCGCGCGTGGGCGGCATAGACGAAGAAGAGCCGCAGGTGGAAGGGCGCGAACTCCGGCCGCATCCCGAGCCGGGCGTGTCGCGCGAGTGCCTCCTCGAGCGCGGGACCCAGCTCTCCCTGCTCCAGGTGGAAGAGCACGAGGTTCTGGAGGTAAACGCTCCAACGCCAGCGCTCACCGGGCGCCTTCTCCACCATCAGCCGGACTCGCTGGAGCTCTGCGAGCCCCTCCGTGGGACGCCCAAGGATGGCCAGGATGGCCCCGAGGAAGGACGGGTAGGGGTGGCCGAGGAGTGCCGCGTCCGCGCCCGCGCTCGCGGGTGCCGCACGCGCATGCGCTTGCCGGATCCACGCCTCCGCTTCCAGCACGTACCCTCGCGCGAGCATCGCCCAGGCCGCGTCCACGCAGCCGTTGACGAAGTCTCCGGCATCGAGGAAGCGCCCGTAGGCGTCCACCCAGCGCCGGTGCTGCGCCTCCGCGCCGGACGAGTCTCCCGCGATGTGCGTCGCGATCCCCTGATACAGCAGACTCCGGGCGATCAGCGCCCGGTCGTTGAGCTGTTCGGCCACGCTCGCCGCCTTCGCGGACTCCTTCGCCGTGGCCGCCGGCCGCCCCAGCACCGCCTGCACTATCGCGTTGTTCCCGAGGAAGAAGACCAGCTCGCGCCCCGGCCCGAGCCGCAGCGCCGAAGCCCAGGGCCGGTAGGTCATCTGGAGCAGCAGCAGGTTGCGGACGTCGAAGTAGGCGACGTGCGCCCCCAGGTCGCAGAGCTTGGCGAACAGGCGGTGGCGCTCTGCCTCTTCGCCTCGTGCTTGCCGCAGGCGCGGCCCGAACAGGCTCGTCACCCATCCGACGAGCCAGGCCCAGAGCAGCACCCACACGCCCGAAATCAAGCTGCGCGGATGCCGGATGCCGAGCTCGGCCATGCCCGAGGCGATGTCGGACCAGGCCTGCTGGGTGTCGAAGCCCCCCAGGTGCACATGCGCGAGCCGGCAGCGGAGCTCCGCACGCCGCGCCGGGATGCGCTCGACGGAGAGTGCCAGCGTGTACTGCTCCACCGACTCGGCGAGCCGGCCCGAGCGGGCGCAGGCATCTCCGCGCGCGGTGGCGAGCTCCGCGTCTCGCGGCAATCCCAGCTCACTGGCCGCCCGCTGCGCGGCCTCTAGGAAGAGGTGGGCCTCCTCGTTCGCGCGCTCCTCCAGGGCGAGCTGGCCGGCGGCGAGGTTGGTCTCGTAGCGCCGCCGGGCATGCTCCGGCGCCTCGCCGAGATCGTAGTGGCGGGCCAACGCATAGGTCTTCGATGCGTCCTGTCCCTCCTGGGCGTCCAACGCGGTGGCGATCCTCCGGTGCAGCGCGCGGGCCTCGTCCACCGACAGCCCTCCGAGGAGTGCCTCGCGGACGCGGTTGTGGACGAAGGCACAGGTCCCGGTGTCCTTGAAGTCCGCCAGACGCGCCGTCACCGCCTCGGAGAGGGCCGCCAGCACCTCGTCCTCTCCGAGCCCGCAGCTCGGGCCGAGCAGCGCCGTCGAGAACCGCATCCCGATCATCGCCGCGGCGGTGAGGACCCGACGGGCTTCGTCCCCGAGCGAGCTGATCCGCCGGACCACTAGCTGGATCACGTCCTGCGGAAGCTGCAGCCGGTCCAGTGCCTCGGTGTCGAGCTTCCATTCCCCCCAGTGCGGGACGAGCAGCCCGGAGTCCAGCATCGCCCGGACGTACTCCACGACCGCCAGCGGCAGTCCGTTGCTCCGGGGCAGCACGGCGTCCGCGAGCTCGGCGGAGACGGCCCGGCCTCCGAGTTCGCTGGAGATGAGCGCTTCCACTTCGGAAGGGCCCAGCGGCCCGAGCCTCAGGACGACCTCTCCGGTGCCTCCGATGGCGTCCGTGAAGGCGCGCGCCCCTTCCGCGCACTCGGGCTCGTCGCGCGAGGTGCACAGGAGGACGAGAGGGGCCTGTGCGAGCAGGGTCGACAGCCAGCGCATGACCTGGAGCGTGGCCGGATCCGCCCACTGCACGTCGTCGAGGAGGAACGCGGCGCCTGGGTGCAGCTCCGCGAGGCGCACCAGGAACCGGGCCACGGCGCCGTAGAAGAGGTCCTGCGCCTCGGCCAGCCCGGGGTCCTCGCTCGCGTCCCGGAACAGGAGCGAGAGCCCCGGTGAGAGCCGCTTGAGGAGCCCGGCCGCGTCTCCGGCTGCCTGGCGGATCCGCTGCTCGGCGGCTTCGCGTTCGGCGTCGGGCAGCCGTCGCAGCTGCCGGAGGTGTTCGTCGATGGCCTCGCGCAAGGGGGCGAAGGGCAGGGGATCCGCACGGAGGCACTTGCCCTCGAGGACCAGCGCTCCGGCGGAGCGCGCCTGTCGCGCCGTCTCGCGCATCAGCCGGCTCTTGCCACTTCCACTCTCTCCGTGGAGGAGCGCCACCCCGCCGCGCCGCTCCAGCGCCCGGCTCCACAGCCGGGACAGCGAGGCGCGCTCCGCCTCCCGGCCGACGAACGCGGGCTCGGCGACCGGCGTCGTGCGGAGCTCTGCCTTTGCGGGCACCAGCCCGCCGGGCGCCTCCGCTCCGGCGCGTTCGGTGAGGCGGTCGAGGTCCGCGGCGAGCGCTTCGCCGGACTGGTACCGGTCGTCGGGATCCTTGGCGAGGAGCTTCTCGATGACCGCGACCAGGGCCGGGCTCAGGTCCGGGCGGAGGGGGCGCAGGTCCGGGGGACGGTGCGCGGCGTGCTGGCGCAGCAGTTCGCCCACGTCGGTGGCGGTGAACGGGGGACGGCCCGCGGCACCCTCGAAGAGGATGGCCCCGAGCGCGTAGAGGTCCGCGCGTCCGTCCACGGGCCGCTTGAGCATGCCGGACTGCTCCGGCGCGCTGTATTGCAGCGTCCCCGCCAGCTTGCGGCCCGCCTCGCCGCCGGTGGCCCGGGCGACAAACCCGAAGTCGATCAACGTGGCGCGCCCGGTGTCTGAGACCACCACGTTCTGCGGCTTGACGTCCCGGTGCACCAACCCGTGCCGGTGGACCTCCGAGAGCGCCCCGGCGAGGTCCCGGGCGATGGAGATGAGCGAGGCCTCCGTCGGCCGCCCCTGGGCGAACCAGGCCGCGAGGCTGGGCCCGAGGACGAGCTCCAGCAGGAGGTAGGGCCGCCCCTCCACGTCACCCACCTCCAGGATTGCCGGCAGGCTCCGGTGCCGCAGACACGCCAGGAGTGCGGCTTCCCGCCGGAAGCGGGTCCGCGAGACGTGGCCGGACCGCGCCACGTCCTCACGCAGGACCTTCAGCGCGAAGACGGCGCCGCCCCGCGAGGCCCGGTAGACGACGCTCTGTGAGCCGCGACCCATCTCCGCTTCGAGCTGCAGGTCGCCAAAAACGCCGTGCCCCATGTGTTCCCATCCTAGCCGTGCTTCAGCACAGGACCGGGTTTCTGTCCGGTGCCCTCCAGGGGGGCGCGCGGGCGGAACGGCTGGGGACCTGAACCCGTCAATAAGCGCAGGGCTGGCCGTCCGCCCGCTTCCCCTGGTACGGACGGGGAATCCGTCGCAGAACGCGGCTTGTTCGGGCGCGAGGCGCTCGTGAAAGCCGCTGACCCCCTTTGGGAGCAACAACCGTGAGCAGTCTCATGAAGGAGTCCGTGCTGCGCGTGCACCACTGGACTGACACCCTCTTCAGCTTCGTCACCACGCGTGACCCGGGCTTCCGCTTCGCCAGCGGCCAGTTCACGATGATGGGCCTGGAGGTCGAGGGCCGGCCGCTGCTGCGCGCCTACAGCATGGTGAGCGCGCACTATGACGACCACCTCGAGTTCCTGAGCATCAAGGTGCCCGGCGGGCCGTTGACCTCCCGGCTGCAGCACCTGAAGGAAGGGGACAGCGTCCTCGTCAGCAAGAAGGCGACCGGCACGCTGGTGCTCAAGCACCTGCTGCCCGGCAAGAACCTCTACATGCTGAGCACCGGCACGGGCCTGGCGCCGTTCCTGAGCCTGGTGAAGGACCCGGAGATGTACGAGCAGTTCGACCGCGTCATCCTCACGCACACCTGCCGGCGGGCCGAGGAGCTGGCCTACCACGACCTCTTCCTCCACGAGCTGCCCCACAACGAGTTCTTCGGGGAGCTGGTGAAGCAGAAGCTCACGTACTACCCGAGCGTCACCCGTGAGGACTTCCGCAACACGGGCCGCATCACGGACCTCATCCAGAGCGAGAAGCTGTTCAAGGACGTGGGCCTGCCGCCGCTCAACCCGGAGACCGACCGGGTGATGCTCTGTGGCAGCCCCGGCATGCTCTCGGACCTCACCACCATGCTGGAGGAGCGCGGCTTCCGGGAAGGCACCCCTGGCGAGGCCGGGCACTACGTCACCGAGAAGGCCTTCGCGGAGCGCTGAGCTGCCGCAACCCGCGGCCTACTTGAGCGGGTTGTAGCCGGGCTTCTTGTAGAGGCGGTCCCATTGGCCGGCGATCTCCGGCCGGTAGACCGTCTCCGGCCAGTCCGTGGGGCTGACCTCCTCGATGGCGACCGAGATGGAGCCTTCGGCGCTGCCGAGGGCCTCCATGACGTCCTTCACGATCCGCTCGGCGAGCTGCGTCTTCTGCTGCTCGGACTTGCCGGGGTAGAGCTTCACGGTGATGTGGGGCATGGGGCGGTTTTCTACTCCAGAGCGCGTCCTGCTTCACTGCGGGTGCTACAACGCGGGGTTCCTCCTCGTCGAAAAGGGCCCGCGAATGCGACACCTGCTGCTCCTGCTCCCTTTGCTTTCGAGTTGTGCCGCGTCGCCCAGAAGCGAGGCCGTGGCGCCGCCCTCCGACGCCGACCGGATCGTCAGGGACCTTTGCGACAAGCGGCTTGCGTTGCTGGGCGAGGATTCCAACCACGGCAGTGCCACGACCGTGGCCTTCAAGGTGGAGTTGACCCGCAGGCTCGTGGAGGAATGCCAGTTCGATGCGTTCTTCATCGAGGCAGGCACCTATGACTTCCTCAAGATCCAGACGCTGCTGAAGGCGGGCCAGCCCGTCAGTGACGACAGGGTCGCGGCCGCGATTGGCGGGCTGTGGGCCAATCAGGAGATGGCGCCCCTGATTCCGTTCCTGGCCAGGCATCTCCGGGCAGGAACCCTCGTGGCCGGGGGGATTGATGATCAGATCAACCGGGGCACCTACGCGCAGAAGCAGATGGCGCGCGAACTCATCCCCTTCCTGACGGGCCCGAGGCAGGCCGAGTGCGGAGCGGCGCTCGAGCGGCATATGGCCTGGCGGTACGACGCCGCCCACCCCTACACGGCCGAGACCGCGAAGTTCATCCTGGGTTGTTGGACGGAGCTTGCGTCGGTGCTCGCCAGCTCCGACGTGGCCGCGACACCGGAGCGCCAGGTCCCGTTGCAGATGGTCCGCAACCTGGAGCGGAACTACACCCGAGAGGTCGCCTTGATGTCCCAGGCTCCGGAACAGCCCGGAGCGCCCCAGGACTGGAGCAGATCCAACGCGCGTGACCACTCCATGTTCATGAACCTGGAATGGCTCCTGTCCCAGTCCCCGCAGCCCCGCAAGGCCATTGTCTGGCTTGCCACCGTCCACGCGGCGAAGGATGTCACGGGCGTGGATGCGGACGACCGCCACAGGATTCCCTTCGGGTCCTATGTCCATGCGCGGTTCGGGGAGCAGGCCTTCGTGCTCGGCTTCTCCGCGCACTCCGGGAGCTATTCCTTGGGCAACACTCCCCGCACGCATGCCCTCGCGCCCGCGGCGGCCGACTCCCTGGAGGACTGGGCGTTCTTGGACCACACCGCGGACACGCGGTATCTGGATGGGCGCCAGCTTCGTGACCTTGGGCCCAGGATGGCGCGCCCATTGACCTACTCGTGGATGAAGGCCCCCTGGGCCACGGTCATGGATGGCCTGCTGATCTTCCGGGAGGAGCGCCCTCCGCATCCGGTGCCCCGCTAGCCCGCGGGTCAGAGCACGCTCTTTCCGAGCGCCAGCAACACCTCCAGGAAACGCCGGTCGGCGAGGAGCAGGGGCACCATGGGCGCCATGGCCGCGCTGAGCACGGCCAGCGCCGCGCGGATGTCCACTGGAAACCAGCGCATGCGCCGCGCGACGGTGAAGGACGACCCCAGGTCCACGAGGGACGAGAACTCGGGCGCGCCCAGGAGTTCCTGCCCGGCGGGCAGCTCGCGGTGGAACCACCGCTGCTCGAAGCGCCGCGAGTGCCAGGCGGCCACACCCGAGAAGGAATGGTCCCCCCGCCGCTTCGCGATCAGGAGCTGACGGCTGAAGAAGGCCAGCGGCGCGAAGACAACGACCAGGCTGATGAGCGCGAAGGCGAACAGGTGAAGGGCGTAGTTGGTGAAGTCGGTGCTGGGGGCGCGCGCCAGCCGCTGCGCGGTGAGCGTGGAGGCCACCGCGAGGACGATGAAGGCGAAGCTCGCCTGGCAGGTGCCGAGGAACCCCAGGCCGCCCGCCGCGTCGGGATGGGTGGGCACGAGGGCGAGCGGTAGCTGGGAGACCCTGAACAGGAGGAACGCCCACAACACGCCCCGCCAGAGCCAGCGCAGGAGCAGGAACCGGATGAGCGGCATGCTCACCACGAGGTACCACCACCCGGCCAGGGTGTGCGGGCCACCGGGCTCCGAGTGGAGCCAGACCGGGCTCGCCTGGTGGGGCAGGTCCATGAAGGACACGGCGAAGGAAGCGACCAGCAATCCGGCCTCGACGGTGGCGCTGTGCTTCAGCCGTATCACCCTGCGCGCGATGCCCTCGAAGGTGGCCAGATCCTTCGCATCAACCAGCTCCGAGACGGCGAACTGGCGCACGGCCGCCGCGAGGCTCAGGTCGACGTAGCGCTCGGCCGCGATGATCAGCGGAAGGGACACCAGGAACTCGATGTGGATCCCCATGTCGCGCAGGAACGCACGCGACACGGCCGGGTCGCCCTGGAGAAGCGACAGGGCCAGGAGCGGCAGCCAGCCCACCAACGTCAGGACGAGGATGCGCACGGGCCGGGAAACACGGCGGGGGCGGGCGAGGAAGCGCCGCCAGTGGAGCGCGCTTCCCTGGATGAGCGAGAAGTCGAGCAGTGAGGCGGGGATGTCCATGGCGAATTCAAACTGTGCCTTGGGTGCGGCCCTTGCCATTCATCGCGCTGCTTGCCTACCGCTGGGGTGAAACCTTTCCAGGCATCCACGTATGCCAGGGCTGGCGGGGATCGGAATTCAATCCCTTCGCAACGGGATGGTTCGTGTGACAGGCATTGAATTGCAAGCGCATGCCTGCTTCCGATATTCAGACGGGCGCTGTTCCCACCCAGAGGAGCTCCCGATGCTGATGCGTGTCGTGAAGAGTGCTTTCGTCGTGATGGGGCTGTCGCTGGCCCTGGCCTGTGGTGGAGCGGAGACGCCGGACGCCGAGCAGACGGAGGGAGTCACGACGGAAGCCCAGGCGCTCGCGACGGACGCCACGTCGGGTGAGGACAGGGGCCCGATTGGCTCTGCCTGTGGAGGCTTCAAGCAGCGGTGCTGCGAGGGGAAGTACTGCAACACCGGCTACGAGTGCAGCCCCGGCACACTGACCTGTCTCCACTGAAGCCGTCCCGAGGTGCCTCACTGGAGACGCCCGTAGGTGAGTGAACGCCACAGCCATTCCGCGGGGCCGAAGCGGAAGTGCTTCAGCCACGCGTGGCTGAGCAGCACCTGCCCCGCGAAGAGGCCCAGTGCGATGACGACAGAGTGCGAGGGCGCAACGCGGCTGATGAGCCCCAGGCCCCAGCCGTTGTAGAGGCACAGGCTCACCACCGTCTGCATCAGGTAGTTCGTCAGCGCCATGCGGCCCACGGGGGACAGCACCGCCAGCGCCCGGCGCCAGCGCTCCCGCTGGAAGAGCAGCGCGAACCCGGCGAGGTAGGCCGCGCCCAGCACCACGTAGCCCAGTTCCTGGAGCGCCATCAGGAGGAACAGCCCGGCGTTGCTCGCTGGCTCAAGCCCCTGGGCTCGCAGCTGGAACGCCAGCAGTCCTCCCGCGTTGAGCAGTCCTCCCACGCCCAGCCCCCACCACAGCATCCGGCGGAGCAGGGGACGGTGGCGCTCCACGTCTTGAAACAACCGGTGCCGTCCCGCCAGCAGGCCCAGGAGGAAGCGGCCGAGGATGAGCGTGATCCAGATGGGCACCCGGGGGGAGCTGAACCACGTCGTCAGGACGTAGCGGGCGTTTCCGGCCTGCGCCGTCCATACCGAGTCACTGGAGAGTGCCGCCAGCAGCTCGGCCCGCAGCGCTGATTCATGGGCGTGCGCCGCGGGCCCCGGTCCCCACAGCTGGAGCGCGAACACCAGGGGCGGCATCACTCCCAGCAGCACCACCACCCAGCGCCACAGCGCCCGGTCCGGCCTCCCGGCGAAGAGCAGCAGCAGGACGCCCGTCAGCGCGTACAGGTGGAGGATGTCTCCCATCCAGAGCGCCAGCAGGTGCACCGCTCCGAAACACAGCAGCACCCCCATCCGCCGCAGGTGGACGGGGACGTGCGAGCTGCCTCGCGCCTCTGCTCGCGACAGCTGGAGGGCGAAGCCCAGCCCGAAGAGGAAGCCGAAGAGGTTGAGGAACTTGTGCGCCACGAAGAACAGGAAGAGGGCGCCGGTCACCAGCTCGGGCAGCGGCGAGCCCAGGGCCTGGAGCTGCGCGGGTGGCAGCAGGTTGCGGCCTCCGAACCAGAGAAATGAGTTCGAGACGAAGACACCACACAGCGCGAAACCGCGCAGGGCGTCCACCAGTTCGACGCGCTCATGAGACGACACCGGGTGGGCGGGCTGGGATGAATGAGAC
>NZ_RAWK01000186.1 GCF_003612165.1 Corallococcus aberystwythensis
CTCCCGCCGCCATTGAGAAGCCCGCCCCGGCGCCCCCGCCCGCGCGCCGCACCGGCAGCCAGTCCTCCCGCGCGGTGGCCCGCACGCCCAGGGCCGGTGGCTCCAGCGGCGGCGGCCTGTCCGCGGCCGAGCGCGCCCGCATCCGCCGTGAGACGCCGGGCCTGGTGGCCAACCTGCGCCTGTTCTGGGCGGAGGCGAACTCCAAGGTCCGCGCGGGCGTGATGGCCGGCGGCGGCGTGGTGGTGCTGGGCCTCTTCGCCCTCATGTACTGGCTGGTGCTGGGCGGCGACGACAAGGTGCAGAAGGGCGAGGAGCCCGTGCGCCTGTCCAACCAGCCCATCAACGACTCGTTCGGCCTGGGCGACGACGTCACCTGGAACCGGCCGGACATGAAGGTCTTCGAGTGGGAGTTCGTCGCCGCGACGCGCGCGGTGGTCATCCTCCACTACCAGGCCCAGGGCATCTCCAAGGACGAGGTGGTGGTCAGCGTCAACGGCGTGGACGTGGGCAAGGTGCCCCCGGACACGATGGCCAGCCAGGAGCGCTCGCTGGAGCTGATGATCCCGCCCCAGCAGCTGCGCAAGGGCGAGCCCAACCGCATCATCTTCGACAACACGCGCAACCCGCCCGGCGAGGACACCTGGCGCATCTGGAACGTCTGGGTGGAGCGCGCGCTGCTCCCCGAACAGCTCTCCACGCAGCAGCTGGTGCAGACGGCCAACGAGTCCTTCAAGAAGGGCCGCAAGAACTTCGACACGCCGGACATCGGCGCGCGCAACCGCTACGAGGCCTGGAAGTCCTTCCGCGAGTCGTGGCTGATGCTGGAGGCCCACCCGGACCCGAAGCCGGACCTCTACTTCGAGGCCCAGGAGGCCATGAAGCGCGCCCAGATGGAGCTGGACCGCACCTGCTCCAAGCTGCTGCTGGAGGTGGAGGGCTACTACAACCAGGGCCACTTCAAGCAGGCCGCCTCCACGCTGGACCACATGCGCGAGTACTTCCCGGAGTACGACCAGCCGTGCGCCACGCGCGCGGAGAACAAGCGCGCGGAGTACGGGCTGTAATCCCCTGACGTTGCCTGGCGGACGGTGCAACCCCGCCAGGGAGGCGGGCGGGGCCTGTCCGGGTTGCCCATCCCTCCCCCCGTTCCCACCCTCAGTGGGGTGATGCGTGAGCGGGTGGGGGAGGGGCAGACGGAAGGGTTGGTTCCAGCGGCGCCCAGGCCGGCGCGCTCGCCGGGGCCGGTGCCCGAGCACGCCCCGGTGTGGAGCCCCGGCGTGTCCCGCCGCCTGCTCGCCCGCTACTACCTGCCGCAGCACCACACCACCCTCCAGGGCAATGCGTGCCGCCTGCTGCGCGACGGCGTGGAGGCCTATCCGGAGATGCTGGAGGCCATCCGCCGCGCGCGCCGCTCCATCCGCCTGGAGACGTACATGTTCGTCACCGACGCGGTGGGCGAACTCTTCGGCCAGGCGCTGGCGGAGGCCGCCGAGCGCGGCGTGCACGTGAAGGTGCTCTACGACGCGGTGGGCTCCTGGACCAGCCGCCGGAGCTTCTTCGAAGGCCTGCGCCAGCGCGGCGTGGACGTGCGGGCCTTCAAGCCCTTCAGCCTCCAGCGCGGGCTGCGTCACCTGCTGCGCCGGGACCACCGCAAGATTCTCGTGGTGGACGGCACGGTGGCCTTCACGGGCGGGGTGAACATCGCGGCGCACTGGGCCCCGGAAGGGCAGGGCGTGGCCTGGCGCGACGACGTGCTGCGCATCGAAGGCCCGGCGGTCCATGAGCTGGAGCGCAGGTTCCTGGCCACGTGGCGGATGATGTTCCGCGACCGCCTGAGCCGCCTGCGCCGGCGCATTCGCGGCGCGGCCCACGCGCTGGAGGCCCCGCCCAGGAAGGGCGACGTGGGACTGGCGGTGCTGTCCAGCCGCCGCAGCATCCACCGGGCGTACCTGCACGCCATCCAGCGCGCCCGGCAGAGCGTGCTCATCGCCGCGGGCTACTTCGTGCCGGACCGGCGCATGGTGGCCGCGCTCAAGGACGCGGCGAAGCGCGGCGTGGAGGTGAGCCTGCTGCTCAACGGGGGCAAGAGCGACCACCCCTTCCTCGAGCACGCGACGCGGGCCTTCTACGAGCCCCTGATGGACGCCGGCATCCGCATCTTCGAGTGGCGCCGGGGCGTGCTGCACGCCAAGACGGCCGTCGTGGACGGGGTGTGGGGGACCATCGGGTCGTTCAACCTGGAACGGTTGTCCCTGGCCTTCAACCACGAGGTCAACGCCGTCTTCGCGGACCCCCGGCTGGGGCGCGACCTGGAGGACTCGTTCCGTCTGGATTGCGGCAACTGCCGCGAGGTGGACCTGGCCGCCTTCCGCCGCCGGCCCCTCTGGCAGAAGGCCGTGGAGCGTGTGCTGTACTTCTTCCGCAAGGTGCTCTGAGCGGGGCCGTCCGCCCGGGGTTCGAGCCAACCGTCCACCGTCTTCAACGCGGTGCAGGAACCCTTTGCATGCCGGGGGGGACACGCCTAGAAGTTGCGTCATTCCGGCACGGAAGGACGGCAACGCACATGACGGACAGTTTCGGCACCAAGGCCCAGCTCAAGGTCGGCTCGGCCACCTACGACTACTTCAGCCTGGCCACGCTGGCGAAGGCCCACCCGGCGGTCAACCGCCTCCCGTTCTCGCTGAAGGTCCTGCTGGAGAACCTGCTGCGCAATGAGGACGGCCGCGTCGTCAAGCGCGAGCACATCGAGAAGATGCTCGCCTGGGACCCCAAGGCGGCCCCGGAGACGGAAATCTCCTTCCACCCCGCGCGCGTGCTGCTCCAGGACTTCACCGGCGTGCCCGCCGTCGTGGACATGGCCGCCATGCGCGAGGCGCTCGCCGCCATGGGCGGGGACCCCGCGAAGATCAACCCGCGCAACCCGGCGGACCTCGTCATCGACCACTCGGTGCAGATCGACTCGTTCGCCACCACCGCGGCCTTCAAGGAGAACGCGGAGCTGGAGTTCGAGCGCAACCGCGAGCGCTACGCCTTCCTGCGCTGGGGCCAGAGCGCGTTCAAGGGCTTTGGCGTGGTGCCGCCGGACATCGGCATCTGCCACCAGGTGAACCTGGAGTTCCTGGCGCAGGTGACGTTCCGCCAGGGCAACACCGTGTACCCGGACACGCTGGTGGGCACGGACAGCCACACCACGATGATCAACGGCCTGGGCGTGGTGGGCTGGGGCGTGGGCGGCATCGAGGCGGAGGCCGCGCTGCTGGGCCAGCCCATCACGATGCTCATTCCGCAGGTGGTGGGCTTCAAGCTCACCGGCAAGCTGCCCGCGGGCGCCACGGCCACGGACCTGGTGCTCACCGTCACGCAGATGCTTCGCAAGAAGGGCGTCGTCGGCAAGTTCGTGGAGTTCTACGGTGAGGGCCTGAAGGCGCTGTCGCTGCCGGACCGCGCCACCATCGCGAACATGGCCCCGGAGTACGGCGCCACCATCGGCTTCTTCCCGGTGGACGAGGAGAGCTGCAACTACCTGCGCTTCACCGGCCGCCCGGATGACGTGGTGGCGCTGACGGAGGCGTACGCGAAGGAGCAGGGCCTGTGGCTCAACGCCGGCGCCCAGGAGCCGCTCTTCAGCGACACGCTGGCGCTGGACCTGGCCGCCGTGGTGCCCAGCCTCGCGGGCCCCAAGCGTCCGCAGGACCGCGTGCCCCTGAAGGACATGAAGGCCGGGTACGAGGCGTCGCTCGTGGAGATGCTGTCCGCCGGCAAGAGCAAGGGCGAGGACGACGAGGGCCCCAAGGGCGGCGCGAAGGCCCCCGCGGCCCCGGTGGCCCCGGAGCGGCTGGCCCAGTCCGTCACCGTGAAGGCGGGCAAGCAGAGCTACACGGTGGGCCATGGCGCGGTGGTCATCGCGTCCATCACGTCCTGCACCAACACGTCCAACCCGGCCGTGCTGGTGGCCGCGGGCATCCTGGCGAAGAACGCCGTGGAGAAGGGCCTCAAGCCCCAGCCGTGGGTGAAGACGTCCCTGGCCCCGGGCAGCCGCGTGGTGACGGAGTACCTGCGCGACGCGGGCCTGCTGCCCTACCTGGAGGCCGTGGGCTTCCACGTCGTGGGCTACGGCTGCACCACCTGCATCGGCAACTCCGGCCCGCTGCCGGAGCCCGTGTCCAACGCGGTGGTGGAGGGCGACCTGGTGGTGGCGGCGGTGCTGTCCGGCAACCGCAACTTCGAGGGCCGCATCAACCCGCACGTGCGCATGAACTACCTGGCGAGCCCCCCGCTCGTGGTGGCGTACGCGCTGGCCGGTGAAGTGGGCCGCGACCTGGACAACGAGCCGCTGGGCACGGACCCCAATGGCCGCCCGGTGTTCCTCAAGGACATCTGGCCGTCCAACGAGGAGATCAAGGAGACCATCCGCACGGCAGTGAAGCCGGAGCAGTTCCGCAGCCAGTACGCCAACGCCATGGATGGCGACACGCTCTGGCAGCAGCTGCAGGTGAGCAAGGGCTCCACGTTCCAGTGGGATGAGAAGTCCACCTACGTGCGCAAGCCGCCCTTCTTCGAGAACCTCCCGAAGGAGCCCAAGGCCGTGCAGGACATCAAGGGCGCGCGCGTGCTGGCGCTCCTGGGTGACTCCGTCACGACGGACCACATCTCCCCCGCGGGCAACATCGCCAAGACGAGCCCCGCGGCGAAGTACCTCATGGCGGAGGGCGTGGAGCCCAAGGACTTCAACTCCTACGGCGCGCGCCGCGGCAACCACGAGGTGATGGTGCGCGGCACCTTCGCCAACATCCGCCTGAAGAACCTGCTGGTTCCCGGCGTGGAGGGCGGCGTCACGGTGCACATCCCCACGCGTGAGCGGATGAGCATCTACGACGCGTCCATGAAGTATCAGGCGGACGGCACGCCCCTGGTGGTGCTGGCGGGCGCCGAGTACGGCACGGGCTCCAGCCGCGACTGGGCGGCCAAGGGCACGCAGCTGTTGGGCGTGAAGGCCGTCATCGCCAAGAGCTTCGAGCGCATCCACCGCTCCAACCTCGTGGGCATGGGCGTGCTGCCCCTGCAGTTCGAGGCGGGCCAGGACGCGCAGTCGCTGGGCCTCACCGGCCACGAGACGTTCGAAATCACCGGCGTCGCGGACGGCCTCTCGCCGCAGAAGAAGCTCACCGTGAAGGCCACCGGTGAGAAGGGCCCCATCGAGTTCACGGCGGTGTGCCGCATCGACACGCCCAACGAGCTCGACTACTACCGCAACGGCGGCATCCTCCAGTACGTGCTGCGCCAGCTCGCCAAGGCGTAGCGGACAGCACCCGCTGGTTTCGCGGCCCGGCCGCCCTCGCTTCATGGGAGGGCCTGCCGGGCCGCCGTCTTTCCTTCGCTACTCCGCGCGCAGGCGCGTCCAGGCGGCCACGTAGCGCGACAGGCGCTCGGCGTCCCTGGGCGTGACGTCCTTCAGCCGGCGCACGTCCATGTTGTCCTCCAGGTCCGCCAGCTTCACGCGGCGGGCCAGGGCGTGCGGACGCAGCCGTTCGATGAAGGCCTCGTAGCCCTCGCCCTCGCGCTTCGTCAGGCAGTCCAGCGCGGACAGCACGTCCTCCGGGTAGCCCAGGCCGCGCAGGCGCTCCAGCGTGTACGGGGTGTCCTCCACCACGTCGTGGAGGATGGCCACGGTGCGCTCCGCGTCCGACGACAGGCGCAGCATCACCCGCAGGGGGTGGAGGATGTAGGGCTGTCCTGCCTTGTCGCGCTGGCCGTGGTGCGCGGCCACCGCCAGGGCGATGGCGTCTTCGAGCGTGGGCATGGATGCAAGCTTCGCATGCCCACCGGGCGGCTCAACGGTTGAGGTTGCCGGAGCCCGTGCCGCCCGCCGTCTGCGCCGTGTAGGCCTGGCCGCCGCCGTTGTACTGGAGGATGCCCTCCACGGCGAGCGCGCTGGGGTCCTGCTGGTTGGAGTTCCCCCGGCGCGGAACCAGCGTCTCGCTGATGCAGATGGCGCCCACCACCACCTGTTGATCATTGTCGCGGTTCCACTCCGGGGCGAGCGGCTTGAACTCGTCCTCGTTGTCCCGGATGTAGAGGTACACGTCGTCCCTGCCGTCGCCGTCCAGGTCCGCGAACAGCGCCGGGTTGACCGTCTTGATGGCCGCGCGGCCGTCGGCGGTGCGCGGGTCGGCGGGCGCTGGGTTGGTGGACGAGGCGATGGGGTCGTAGACGCCCGGCGCGCTCAGGAAGGTGTTCCACTGGGCGTAGTTGCGGCCGAAGTAGCCGCGCGCCAGCTGCAGGCCGCTCTCCGCGCAGCCCTGCCGCTGGCCCGTGCGGCTGGAGGTCACGGCGCGCGTGCGCTCGCTGCTGGCGTAGGCCATCACGCCCGCCACCAGCCCCAGGAGCACGGTGACGAGCACCACGACGAGCAGCAGCGTGGTGCCGCGGGAGGAGGGGGACGGAGCGCGCGGGAACATGGCGGAAGGCCTCACGGTGTCGGTCCTCACAGGCTGGCCGCGGCCAGGTTGGGCAGCTCCGCCCGGCGCGAGAAGAGGCTGCGGAAGTAGCCGTCCGCGGGGCCCGCGGGCGGGGTGTGGTTCTCCACCGCGAGGGGCAGGTCCTCGGAGAGCACGCTCTGGTTCTGGTTGTCGCGGCGGGGCGCGCGGCCGGTGGCCACCACGCTGATGCGCACCGAGCGCAGGCCCGGCGTGTAGTCAGGCTTGAGGCCGTGCTGGAAGTCGTACCGGGCGGGGTCGCCCGTGTTCGTGGCGTCGACGCCGAACGTCACCTGGAAGTCCTCCACGAAGTCCTGCACCACCACCGGGTCCCCCATGTCCATGAAGGGGCGCCCCGACGCGTCGCTGCCGGGCGTGCCCTCCGCGCGCATCAGCGCCTTGCGGCCGGTGCCCGCGTGGGTCCCGATGAAGAAGTGCAGGAGCCGCACGGGGTACACCAGGTCGCCCTTCTGGAAGCCACCCTTGTGGGGCGCGTTGGAGAAGCCCGTCACGCCCGACTCCTGGTAGGTCACCGTGGCCGTGGGCGGGGTGCTCGTCACCGACGTCTGGGTGAGCAGCGCGGCGCTCTTCATGTTGCTGGCCACCAGCATCGGGTTGGCGGGCGGGGTGCCGGTGGGCGTGCCCACGCAGTTGACCTCCAGGGCGCCGGTGCCCGGCTTCAGCACCGTCATCGCCGCGCCCGGCGCGCAGTCGCGGCCCAGGTAGTTGCGGTCCGGCACCACCAGCCACAGGTCGTCGCTGCCGTCCGTGACCGGCGCGTTGCCGGTCGTGGTGGCGGCGAGCACGCCCGTGCCCGCGCCGTCCCCGCCGAAGACGGGGTTGATGCGCAGGGGCATTCCGCCGGACACCATCCAGAGGCCCTCGGACATGCCCGCGCCGGCCTGGCGCACCGCGGACAGCAGCGTCTCTCCCGCGAGCCGCGCGTTGTCGTGGCTGTCCGCCACGTGCTCCGTGTTGTGCACCACGCGCCCGCCCGCCAGCAGCAGGGCCGTGGCCGCCGTGAGGATGATGATGGAGAGCGCCGCGGCCACCATCGTCTCCAGCAGCGTCATGCCGCGTGCCTTCGCCTCGCGCTTCGGCTGGAAGCTCATTGGACGAACACCTCGCTGTGCACGATGGCGCGCTCCAGGCTGTCGCCCTTGCGGTACGCGCGCGTCCAGAAGGTGAAGGGCAGGGCCCCGGCGGGCACCAGCGCCTGGGCTGCGGGCGGCAGGTCCTTGGGCAGCCCCTGCGTCACCAGGATTTCGCGGCAGTAGACGTCGCGGGGCAGCACCGTGTCCGGGATGGCGGGGGTGCAGGGCGTGCCGGCGGGCACGTCCAGCGCCGGCTCCACCTGGCCCGTGGGGCGCACGCGGAAGTAGGCGCCCGTGCCGATGTCGGCCGCCAGCGGCTCGCTGGGGTCCAGCTGCCACGGCGCCGTGGCCAGGGCCACGTCCGGCGGGAAGAGGGCGGGCCGCGCGACGGCCTGGTTCGCCAGCTCCAGCTTGGACGCGAGCCACAGCCGCTGGACGCGCGCCTCCAGCAGCATGCGCCGGCCCTGGAGCACCTGGCCGTCCTTCACGTCGCGGGTGGCGGCCACCATGCCCATCACCGCGCCCACGGCGGCCAGCGCCAGGACGCACATGGCGATGAGCACCTCCAGGAGGCCGCTGCCGCGCCGGGCGGCGGAAGGGGGAAGGGCTCTCATTCGAGGAACCTCTGGCTCCAGTTGAGGAGCTGGTAGAGCACGCCGTTGTTGCCGTCCACGGAGTCCTTCGCGTTGGGACTGGAGGCCCCCGTGTTGCCCGCGTTGTCGATGCGCGTGACGCGCAGGGCGCTCACCTCCGCGCCCACCACGTAGTCCGTGGACGCGCCGCCGGTGTCGCGGTGGTAGACGGCCACGCCGCCGTAGTTGGCCAGCGACGCGCCGCTCATGGGCGTGATGGCCGCCTGCGTGGCCGCCGTGTTGCCCAGGTCGATGCTGTACGTGTGGCCGCGCACGGAGGCGCTCAGCAGCATGGGGTCGTTCACGGACTCCTCCGCGGTGCTGAAGTACGCGGTGCGTCCGGCGATGGTGATGTTGCCGTAGACGTGCTCGGGCGCGTCGAAGACGAGCGGGAAGGGCGGGGGCTCCTGGAGCACGCCGTAGGTGATGGCCTCCGTGTTCGCCAGGTTCGCGTCGATGAGCGAGCCGTCCAGCCGCTTGCCGTCCATGCCCATGGGCAGCCGCAGGCCCGCGTCCAGCAGCAGCGCGTGGAGGCGGCCTCCCACCGTGTCCGGCACCCAGTCCATGCCGGCGGTGCCCACCAGGGCCACCACCTTGCCCTTGTACGACCCGAAGGCGGACGCGTTCGCCGCGTCCTGCGGGATGCGCGCCAGGCCCACGTTGGTGCTGATGGGCTGGCTGGCGACGGGCAGCCCGCCGATGTTCATCGCCGTGTACTTGCAGGGCGTGGCGTCCGTGCACGCGGGGCCCGTGCGCCCCACGTTGACGTTCATGCCGGTGGACGCGTCCAGCTCCCAGAGCCGGCCCTCCATGTCACCCACATAGAGGCGCGCGGCGCCGCTCGAGTCCTGTGACACGGTGGGCGCGGCGGGCGCGCTGTTGTCCACGCTGCTGGTGTACGCCTGCTGCCACTGCCACAGCTTCTGGCCGGTGGCCACGTCAATGGCGAACACCTGCACTCCCTTGCCAGGGGTGCCCGGCGAGTCCGTCACCTCCGACGCGCCGGAGCTGCTGGAGGCGACGAAGACGGCGTACACGGGCTCCATGCCCAGCCGGCCCACGCCCACGGACAGCCCGCGCGAGCCGCCCAGGCCGCTGTAGTCATACAGGCCGCTCGGCTGACGGCCCGGGTCCGCGCGCGGCGGCAGCAGGAAGAGGCTTTCGTCCTCGTCCCAGGTGTACGTCCAGCCCGTGCCGCCCTGGCCGCGGTCCGCCAGCGCCACCGCCGAGTGCGGCGCGCTGGAGGTGGCGTAGTGGCTGCCCACCAGGTGCCACAGCAGCACGGGCTTGAGCGGGTTGGTGACGTCCAGGGCGAACAGGTCGCGCCCCGTCTGGCCCACGTTGGCGACGAGCACGGTGTGCCACTCGCGCCGGCCGGTGCCCACGAAGTCCGCGAACACGTCGAACACGGCGGGCGCGCTGTTCACCCGCGCGGTGTTGTTGCGCAGGCCGGCCAGTTGCGTGGCCGGCAGGAAGCTCCAGAGCTCCGTGCCGGGCTGGGGCAGGGTGCCGTTGCGGAAGCGCTGGGCGAAGTCCGTCTTGAAGCGCGCGGTGGCGTCCGGGTTGGGGAACTGGAGGGGCTCCTCCGGGCCGTCGTAGCGCGCGCCGCCGGAGACGTAGAAGGCGTGGACCTGGCCATCCAGGCCCGCCGCGTAGGCCACCGTGGGGCGGGCGGCGGTGCGGTCCGGGATGTGGGGGCTGGCCGTCACGACGACGGGCGACGAGTGGATGAAGCCGCCCAGGTGCGCCTTGTTGTCCGCGTCCTCGTTGTTGCACTGGCTGGTGTTGGGCTCGAGGATGGGCGTCTCGTTGGCGCCATCCCGGCCGGACTCCGTGGCGTAGCAGTAGCCGCGCACCCGCTGGAGCATCATCGCCACCGCGTTGAAGTCGGTGAGCAGGAAGCCCTTGTTGAGCATCTCGTTCACCACGCCAAAGTCGGTGCCGCCCAGCTGCTGCGAGTACTGCGTCGCCTGCTGCAGGTCGCAGATGCCGTCGCCGCCCTTGACGAAGTCGTAGCGGAAGCTGCCGTCGCGCGACGTGGCGCGGCCCAGCTTCAGCACGTCCACGCAGCCGGGGTTGGGGACCGAGCCGAAGTTCTTGTTGATGCGCGTGCCGGAGACCTCTTCCGGCCGCCAGCCCACCTGGAGCACCCCGTGCGGCGCGCTGCGGTTGGCGCCCAGCGACGGGTTCACCGTCACCTCGCCGCCGAAGTAGGTGAAGAGGTTGCGCTCACCGGGCGCGGGCATGCGCGCGTCCGCGTTCCACAGGGTGCCGTCCGACAGCGAGTTCTCCCCGGTGGAGAGCGCGTCCCCGCCGATGAGGGAGTGCGCGCGCAGCGTGCCCGGGTAGTAGGGGAACACCCAGTGCGAGCCCTGCGCGGGCGTGTACGTGTCCGCGCCGGGCGGGTAGCCCGTCACCGCGTTGTAGGAGGTCTTGAACAAGAGGGCGCGCGAGCCATTGGCGTCGCTGCCGTTGGTGTCGTCCAGCGCCACCGGCGCGGACACGGTGCGCTCGCTCTGCAGCGGTTCGTTGCCCAGGTTGAGCAGCGTGTTGAGCACGATGCGCGTGCCCGCGATGCTCTCCTTGAAGTCATGGCCCGCCAGGTAGACGATGGTCGCCTTCTGCGGATCATTGTCCTTCTGGTTGAAGGAGAAGAAGTCGTGGCCGCGATGCGTGGGGTCCGCCGCCACGTGCGCCGCGTTGTCGTACTGGTTGCCGGGGGCGTAGTTCAGCCAGCTCACCGCCAGGCGCCGCACGCCGTTCTTGAAGGTCGTCCGGTAGTTCTCCGTCTCGCCCTCCACGTTGTTGAAGCGGAAGTCGCCCATCTGGGAGAACGGGTCGCCCGCGTTGGGGTAGAGGATGCAGGCGGGCCGGGGCCAGGACTCGTTCTGGTAGTCGGGGTCCGTGCAATTGCGGCCGCTCCAGTTCTTGCCGTTGGGGAGCTGGTTCTTCTCGAAGGTGCCTTCACCCTGGAACCGCGAGGAGGGCACCAGCGCGCCGCCCGGCTTCTCGGTGTGCTCATAGCTCCAGATGCTGGTGCACTCGGCGAACAGGCCGTTGCCGCGCTGGTTGGTGAAGTACGCGATGTTGTTGAGGACGTTCTCCGCCTGGTTGACGGCGCCATCCCCGTTGGCCTGGTACTCCGGGCGGGAGCTGGCCACGATCTGCCAGTGCGGCGCCCAGAACACGCGGTAGCGCGGGCGCTGGGTGGCGGGGTCCAGGGCGTTGAGCAGGCCGTTGGGGAACGCCGCGGTGGAGATGAGGTCCGCGTTGGCGTGGAGCGCGTCGTAGATCTTGCCGGGCTGCCCGTCGTTGAGCGTGCAGCCGCTGGTGGTGCCCTCGGGGCAGCCGCCCGCGCCCTTGAAGTCCAGGCCCGCGTTGCGCAGGTAGTCGTCCAGCATGCCGCCCTTCACGAACGACTTGTCCGGGGCGGCGTTGTCGTCGTCCAGGTCCAGCAGGGCGATCTTCGGGGGCACGCGGTTCAGGCGCCGGGCGATGGGCGCGTTGAACTCGATGGTGGCCTGGTGCATGCGCACGTAGAAGCAGCCGCTGTTGTTCTTGAACGTGTCGCAGTTGCACTCCGTGCGGAACTTCTTCGGCGCGTCCGCCCCGCCGGAGGAGTTCAGGAAGTCGAGCGCGTTCTTCGCGTCCTTCGCGTCGATGATGAACGCGCCGCCCATGTACTGCACGTCGCGGAAGCCGCTCGCCGTGTGGAGCTGGGCCTTCGTGAAGTACGGCCGCGCCTGACCCGGCGTGGTGGTGAAGTTCTCCACCTTCGCTTCGGGGAACAGGCCCCCGGCGGGCAGCGGCTCCAGGGGCGGCACCGGCACGACGGGCGCCGCGTCCTGGCGGGAGATGTGGAAGTCGCAGCCGTCATTCCAGCTGGGGTCGTTCCACTCGCCGTTGTTCGGCGCGGGCGGCAGGTGCTTGTTGGTGGGCACGCACCGGTTGGGGGACTGCTTCGTGTCGTCGATGGCCAGGTACACCGTCACCGGGTGGTTGGCGTTGAAGCCGCCGGCCTCGTTGGACTGCAGGAGGCGCCACACCAGGCCGTAGGCCGACAGGCTTCCACAGCCCTGCTGGAAGGTGGCCTGCTCCGGGATGATGAGCGCGCCCTGGCTGAAGGTGACGATGTCCGTGGCGGACGCCGGCAGCGCCGTCAGCAGCGCCAGGCCCAGCAGGATTCGCCGCGGCGCGGAAGCTCTGGGGGAGATGGGGGCCAAGGGTTCACCGGGGGTTGGGGGCCAACGGACCCCCTTGGGGTCAGGGGTCACCCTCGGTGACTGCACACGGTGTGCCCCCGTGGCGGAGGCCTCCCACACGGGGAAGCGTCTGGAAAGGAACCGTATGGCTGTGGGCAGGTGGTGTCAGCGGCTACGCAAAGCTTGCGGGGTCCGCATGTCCTGCATAGCGGCGGAGGCCTAGTCGCCCAGCTTGCCGCCTCGGCCGGCCTTCTTCTCCGAGGTGCGCTTCTTCTCCTCCAGGCGCCTGCGCTTGGAGCCCAGGGTGGGGCGCGTGGCCTTGCGGACCTTGGGGACGAAGGTGAGGGCCTGCAGGCCGGCGCGCAGGCGGCGCACGGCGGCGTCCTTGTTCTGCGACTGGCTGCGGCGCTCGGTGGCGGTGACGGACAGCTCCGTGGGCGGGTGGGAGAGGCGCACGCCGCTGGCGGTGGTGTTGCGGTGCTGGCCGCCGGGACCGGAGGCGATGAAGAACTCCACGTCGCAGACCTTCAGCAGGGCCTCGTCATCCAGGGCGAGGGCCTCCCGGGCGGCCTGGCGTCGTGCGGGCGGAGCAATGGGCTGGGTCGGCGTCATGGCGGTCCTCAAGGTAGCGCCGCGCAGACGCCACCGGTACCCCGCTCCTGACACCTGGGGGCGGGGTCCCGGGGGTTTCCCCTCAACGGAGGTTCATGTTGAACGTGAAGCCCGTCCTGGCGGTGCGGCCGTCCTCGGAGGTGGCCACGAACTTCACCACGTAGGGCAGCACGGTGAGCGAACGGTCCGTGGTGACGCGCACCTGCGCGGTCGTCTCACCCGCGGCCAGGGTGACGGGGTCGATGCCGAGCCTCGTGGTGTTGGAGGGCGTCTCGAGCGTGAGGGTGAGCGGCCCGGTGAAGCCCTCCGCGCGCGTCACCGTCACCGTCACCTGGCCGGACTGGCCGGGCGCGAGGTTCACCTGGCGGGGCTCCACTGCGAGGGAGAAGGACGCGTTGGGCTCGGGGGGCTGCAGGATGACCAGGGAGATGTTGCCCCGGGCGGTGACGTTGTTGGCCGGGTCCTCCGCGACGAGCTGCAGCGCGTTCACGCCGTAGCTCGTGACGCCGGGGGCCACCGTGATGGTGGCGGTCGTGCTGGCGATGGTCTCTCCCTCCGGGAGGGAGAAGGCCGGGCCGAAGGTGACGCCCTCGGGAGCGATCGCCGCGCTCACGCGCACCTCGCCCAGGTTGTCCGCGATGCGCTGGATGGCGATGTCATAGGGGACGGCGTCGCCGGGCGCGGCGGTGACGGTGTCCTGGCCTCCCCAATCCAGGTGGTAGTAGGGCGTGTTGCCGCCACAGCCCAGGGCCAGCGCGCAGGCGAGGACGGCGAGACGGGGGAGGGAACGCGGCATGGGGCGGCTCCAGGGGTGGCGAAGCGGGGATGAGCATGGGGCCGGGGCGCGCGGGCCCGCAAGCGGCCCCGGGGACGGCGGGCGTCAGCGGAACAACGAACAGGCCGCGAGATAAGTCCCGACGTGGGCCTCCAGCGACGGCGCCAGCGGCCGCGCGTAGCCGCCGCCCAGCGTGAGCACCACGGGGAGTCCGCGCTCCTTCGCGGCGCGCATGACGCGCAGGTCGCGCTCGCGCAGCCCCGCGTGGGTGAGTGACAGCCGGCCCAGGGTGTCCTCCTCCAGCGGATCCACGCCGGCCTGGAAGAAGAGCAGGTCGGCGTGGGCGGACTCCAGGACGTGGGGCAGGTGCGCGTCCAGCGCGGCCAGGTACTCCGCGTCCCCCACGCCGTCCGCCAGCCCCAGGTCCAGGTGCGAGGGCTGCTTGCGGAAGGGGAAGTTGTGCTCGCCGTGCATGGAGAAGGTGAAGACGGACGCGTCGTTCGCGAAGGTGGCCGCGGTGCCGTTGCCCTGGTGCACGTCCAGGTCCACCACCACCGCGCGGCGGATGGCCCCTTCGGCCTGGAGGACGCGGATGGCCACGGCGATGTCGTTGAAGACACAGAAGCCCTCCCCGTGGTCCGGGAAGGCGTGGTGGGTGCCGCCGGCCAGGTTCGCGCCGAAGCCGTCCTCCAGGGCGGCGCGGGCCGCGGCCAGGGTGCCGCCCACGGACGCGCGCGCGTTGTCCACGAGCAGCAGGGACCAGGGGAAGCCCAGCCGGCGCAGCTCCGCGTCGGTGAGGGAGCCACCGAAGAAGGCGTCCAGGTAGCGCGCGGTGTGCACGCGCTCCAGCTCACCGCGCTCCGCGCGGGGCGCCTCGTGGAAGACGGCCGGGGGGAGGATGCCGCGCGCGAGCAGGATTTCGCGCAGCAGGCGGTACTTCTCCATGGGGAAGCGGTGCCCGTCAGGCAGGGGGACGGAGTACCTGTCGATGTGGAAGACGCGCACGGACCCGGGGCGTAACGCCCGCTTTCGAGGGCCGCAACCGGGGGCGTAGAACTTCCGGTGGGCCTGTCCGTTACAGGAGCAGGCGGCGCGGATGTGCCCGCCCCACCGTCCGTTTCCTGGAGCCCACACCCATGAACCTGAAGCCCCTCTCGCGGGCCGTCCTGACGGCCGCGCTCGCCACCGGTCTGTCCGCCACCTCCGCCTGGGCCGTCACGCCCGTCCGCGCTCCCGCGACCGCCGCGGAGAAGCCCGCCGCCGAGAAGCCCGCCGGGAAGGGCTCGTCCCAGCGGCCCGACACCGCGCTCACGGCCGGGACGCAGGCCCCCACGGGCCAGGTCGCGCAGCCACAGGCGCAGGGGCAGGACGCGCAGGCGCAGGCCCAGGGCGCGCGGCCCGAAATCGAAGTGGCGTTCGTGCTGGACACGACGGGGTCGATGGGCGGCCTGCTGGAGGGCGCCAAGCAGAAGATCTTCTCCATCGCGTCGCGCATCGCGAAGGGCAAGCCCACGCCGCACCTGAAGGTGGCGCTGGTGGCGTACCGGGACAACGGGGACGCCTACGTGACGAAGCGCTTCGACCTGAGCGACGACATGGACTCCATGTTCGCGGAGCTGCGCAAGCTCCAGGCGGGCGGCGGCGGTGACTTCCCCGAGCACGTGGGGCGCGGCCTGGGTGAAGCCGTGTCATTGCTCAAGTGGAGCCAGGACCGCGAGGTGATGAAGGTCATCTTCCTGGTGGGCGACGCGCCCCCCGCCGAGCGCGAGGCCGCCTGGGACTTCATGCTGTGGTCCAAGCGCGCGAAGGAGCGCCACATCGTGGTGAACACGGTGCGCTGCGGCGCGGACACGACCACCGAGGAGTCCTGGCGCTACGTGGCGAAGCTGACGGACGGCACCTTCGACTCCATCGACGCGGCGGGCGGCATGGTGGCGGTGGCCACGCCCTATGACGCGGAGCTGTCGCGCGTGAACGCGGAGCTGGCGTCGAAGACGCTCTACGGCGGCCGCAAGGAGGCGCGTGAGATGAACGTCGCCCGCGCGGAGGCGACCAAGGGCATGGCCGCGGAGGCCGTCGCGGACCGCATCAGCTACATGAAGACGAGCCGGGGCGCGGGCAAGAGCGCTCCCAGCGCCGCGGCGGCGAGCAGCGCGCCCGTGGCCATCGCGGGCGGCGTGGACCTCCTGGAGAAGCCGGCCGCGCTCGACACCCTCAAGGATGACGAGCTGCCCCAGGAGCTCCAGGGCCTCAAGAAGGAGGCGCAGGCCGCGAAGGTGAAGCAGCTGTCCGCCGAGCGCAAGGCGCTGGAGGAGAAGGTCGCGAAGCTGGCCACCGAGCGCGACCAGTGGCTGTCGAAGAACGCCCCCGCCAAGGAGGACGCCTTCGACGCCAACGTGATGAAGAGCGTGAAGGCCCAGGCCGCGAAGTTCGGCGTCGCGTACTGAGCTACTCGCGCGTCACCGCCCGGAGGACGAACTCCCGGCGCTGGTCCAACAGCCGCATCGCCAGGGGCCGCGTCACCCGGTAGACGCCGAAGTGGAGCACGGCGAAGGCGGCGATGAAGGCGACGGACTGCCAGCCCGGTCCGTCCCTTCCCGCGGCCCGCAGCGCATGGCCAAACGGCATGCAGCCCACGCTGGCCGCGAGGATGCCCAGCATGGACGCGGTGAGCGGAACGCGGTCGCGCCGCTTGAGGCTCGCGTGGAACTTCACCGGGAAGTACAGCGACAGGAAGTTGCCCGCGGCCAGCAGCATGGGCAGCACCGCCGCCACGGAGGCCATGGCGCACAGGAAGTCCACGAGCGAGCCCGAGCCGAAGTACACCCGGTAGAAGGCGCCCACCAGCACCGCCATCCCCAGCGCCGCCACGCCCTGCACGCGGTTCTTCGCGCGCAGCACGTCCGCCAGGTTCATGGGCGCCGCCAGGAACACCGCGAAGCCGTGCCCGTCATACGCGAACGTGTTCTGGGAGAACGTGGACGCGATGACCACCGCGCCGTAGATGCTCAGGCCGCCCATCACCCACGCATCCGCGCTGCCGCCCAGCAGGTACACGAAGAGGTCCCTGCCGGAGAGCAGCTTCAGCAGGATGGCCAGGATGAAGGGCACCGCCGCCAGCAGCCGCGCGCGCGGGTTGCGCCACAGGTCCAGCACCTCGCGCCGCAGGAGGGTGTCGAAGCGCGTGCCCGTGGTGGCGAACGGGTCGCTGTCCCGGCCATCCCCCCGGTCCCCGCCGGAGCGCCCGCCCGCCTGCCGGTGGAAGCGCATGAGCAGCGCGTACGCCACGCCCATCCCCATGGCGGTGAAGAACAAGAGCCCGAAGGCCTCCAGCATCGCGATGCCCACGCGCCCGTGGGCCAGCTGTCCCAGCCCGTCCCCGAAGAAGCCCGGCGGCACCTGGCTGAGCGCCACCGCCGCGTTGATGATGAGGCTCATGTCCAGCGCGCCCACGCCCGCCTCGCCCACGCTGGTGAGCCACGACGTGTCGATGGGCGGGATGAACGACGCGGCCACGAGGAAGGCCACCATGCCGCCGCCCATGATGCGCGCGCTGTGTTTCTCCCTCAGCACGTTGATGACCGTGTAGAGGCCCACCCGGCTCCACGCCGCGCAGAAGAGCGCGAACAGCACGTAGAGCACCGCCGCCAGCCACGGGGACGCCAGCCGGTGGCGCGACGCATAGCCCACCGCCGCGCCGGTGAGGGGCGCGTAGAACACCAGCGCGCGCGGCTCGAAGAGGCTCGCCACCGTGGAGCCCATCAGGAGCCGGAACGGCGAGATGGGGAACGCCGCGTAGCGTGACAGCTCCGAGTGATCATCCACGCCCGCGGACAACAGCGGCCACGTCACCCAGGTGGCGGCGGTGACGAAGCACAGCAGGTTGAGGATGAAGTACGGCCACACGTTGCTGTGAACGATGGTGGGCAGCCGCATCAGCTTGAAGAAGCTCAGGCCCAGCACCACGCCCGGCGCGCTGGAGCCCAGGAACGCCGCCACCGCGAGCAGGCGGCTCTTCCCCGGGCCCTGGTTGAGGCCCAGGTGCAGGCGCAGGCCCCAGAGCAGCAAGAGGTGCTGGAAGAAGCCGGGGACCTTCGGACGCGGGGCGCTCACGCGGACTCCCGGCGCAGCGGCACCACGTCCGCCGCGGGCTCGCCGTAGAACGACAGCTTCGCGTTGCGCGCGGCCGGCACGGCGATCAGCTTCTCGAACACCGCCTCCAGCGTGGCCACGCCGTGGCGCTGGCGGAGCGCCTCCACCGGGCCCTGATCCAACATGCGCCCGCCCCGGATGACGCCCGCGTGCGTGGCCAGCCGCTCGGCGATCTCCAGCACGTGCGTGGTGAGCAGGAGCGTCACGCCCCGGCGGGACAGCTCGCGCAAGAGCTCCCGGATGACGCCCGCGGCGAGCACGTCGATGCCTTCGAAGGGCTCATCCAGCAGCACCAGCTCCGGCGCGTGGATGAGCGCCGCGGCGATGGCCAGCCTGCGCCGCATGCCCTTGGAGTACTCCGACACCAGCGCGCCGGCCTTGTACGTGAGCTCCGTCAGCTCCAGGAGCTCCACCGCGCGGGACGCGGCCTGCGCGCCGTCCAGCCCGTACATGCGCGCGCAGAAGGTGAGGTACTGGCGGCCGGTGAGGCGCTCGAAGAGGCTCAGCTCCTCCGGCACCACGCCCACGCGCTGCTTCACCTCCAGCGGCTTCGCCACGGCGTCCACGCCGAGCATGCGGATGGAGCCCTGGTCGGGCCCGTACACGCCGGTGAGCAACGCGATGGAGGTGGACTTGCCGGCGCCGTTGGGGCCGAGGAACGCGTAGAAGGCGCCCCGGGGAATCTGAAGCTCCAGGCCGTCCAGCGCGGTGAAGCTACCGAAGCGCTTGACGAGGCCGCGGGCGTCGATGGCCAGCTCGGGGCCGGCGGGTTCAGCAGGAGGGGGCGTCATGAAGGACGCCATCACACCATGTTCCCAGGGGCTGCCCACAATCCTCGGGTTGACGGATGGTGCGGCCCGCCGGGCGCTTCCCGGCTCAGTGCACCATGGCCACCTCCGGCGGCCCGACGATCTGCTGCACGGTGGTGCGCACCTTGTCCAGGTCCACCGGCTTGGAGATGTAGCCGGCGGCGCCCACCAGCTCCGCCTCCCACTCGAAGCCGTAGCCGGAGATGATGATGATGGGCAGGTTGCGCGCCCGCGGCATCTTCTTGAGCGCGTCCAGCAGGCCCCAGCCGCTCATGACCGGCATGCGCAGGTCCAGGAGCACGGCGCCCGGGATGTCGTCCTCCAGAAGATCCAGCGCCTCCCGGCCGTTCTTGGCCTCGATGGTGGCATAGCCCATCTCCTGGAGGGCATCGCAGATGAGCGTGCGGTGACTCGCGTCGTCGTCGACGACCAGGATGAAGTTCGACATGGGCTTGAGCCTCTGGAGTGGCGGCGTCTGCTTGGGGACCGCGATTCTATGGGGTCGAAGATGGGAATGCCCCCTTCATTGCGGAAGGGGCTTCGTTTCTTTTCAACACTCCGCGTAGAGCGCCAGAGTATTGCCGCCCAGCACGCCCGCGAGCGCGGCCTCGTCCAGCCCCAGTCCGGCCAGCGCCCGCAGCTCCCGGTCCCACGCATAGGGGATGTTGGGGAAGTCCGTCCCGTAGAGGATGCGCTCGGGCCGCACGTCCATCGCCTGGCGGGGGAGGGGCACGGGAAAGTAGCCGCCCACCGCCATGGTGGTGTCCAGCCAGAGCGTGTCGTACCGCTCCAGCAGGCGCGCGTACGCGTCGAACTCGTCCGCTCCCAGGTGCGGCACGCACAGCTTCAGCGTGGGGTGATCCTTCAGCACGCGCTCCACCCGCTCCGCGGCGCAGAGCTGGTGCGGATCCACCGGGTACCGGGCACTGGATGGCTCCCGCCCCGAGTGCATCACGAGCGGCTTTCCCGCCCGGGCGCACGCTTCGTAGAGCGCGTGCAGCTGCGGCGCGTCCGGGGCGAAGGCCTGCACGTGGCAGTGCAGCTTCACGCCCTTCAGGCCCAGGGCGAAGGCCTCTTCCAGGATGGCCACGGCGTCGGGCTCGCCCGGGTACACGGTGCCAAGGCCGATGACGCGGGGCTCGGCCTTGGCCACCTCCGCCACGTAGGCGTTGAGGGCGCGCGCCATGCCCGGCTTGTGGGCATAGTGCAGGGCGACCACGCGCTCGACGCCCCGGGACAGCAGGAAGGACACCACCTGGGGCGTGTGCAGCTTGTAGCGGATGGGCCAGCCGTAGCGGTCGAACCAGCGCCACACCGCCTCGAAGACGCGATCGGGGAACAGGTGCACGTGCGCGTCCACGACGGGCGGCAGGCCGGGGTCCACGCGGGGCCCTTCCTCGTCCGCCAGCGCGGGCATGGGCATCTGGATGCCCTGCTCCCTCCAGGAAGCGGCGGGGGAGGACGCCAGGCACGGCACCGGCGCGTCATCATCGGGATGCGTGTGCTCCACGCGGGGATGCGTGTGCTCCGCGCGAGGCTCCCGGGGAGCCGTCATCCGCCCGTGCCGGGCCCGGAGGACTTCTTCGCGTCCTCCTCCTCGTCCAGGCGCCGCAGGTAGCTGTTGTGCGCGTAGCCCTGGCGCTCCAGCCGCTGCGCCTCGATGGCGTCCGCGACCTTGGAGCACACCTGCCCGAGCATGCGCAGGGACTCGGCGATCAACCGCTCCGCGTGATCCTGCGCGTTGGCGGACGGAATGATGGGGCGGTCGCGACGGAACGGCAGGGGCAACTTCATCCGCTGGAATCTAAGGGATGCCCCACCC